>DUEK01000041.1 GCA_011192155.1 Thermoflexia bacterium | reverse complement strand
GCGCACGGAGCGGACGCGCACAGAGCGAGGGCGCACGAAGCAAAGGCGCACGTGAACATCACTACCCACAAAGGGCAATCCCTTGCGACCTCCGTAGACTTTTGCACCGAGGAAGAGTTGACCCTCCAAACGCTCGTGGACCAAGTTCCCCTCGTTCTTGCTGAAATTCTCGATGACTCGAACGGTAGCCTCGACATCGTCTCTCCCGATGCCTGCACCATCAGCACCGTTCCAATGATCAGCAGAGACCAGATCATTGGGGCGATGGGCGTCATCCACGCAGAAGGCAATATCCTGATCACCGAAGATATGATGCTTTTGAACTCGGTCGCCGGCATCATGAGCGTGGCCAACGAAAACGCGCGGCTTCTTGCAGAGGTACAAGAGTTCAATCGGCATCTGGAGCAAATGGTGGAAGAGCGCACCCGGCAACTGGTCGAGGAGAAAAAAAAGACAGAGGCGATCCTGGCGAGCATGGCGGACGGTCTCTTGGTGCTGGACGCCGAAAACCGCGTACTGACCGCCAATCGAACGGCGGAAGAGATGCTCGGCTTCCGCTTGGGTCAATTACAAGGCCAGCCCATCGGGGAGGAGCGATTAAACTCTCCGCTGTGGCGTTGCGTCAACGATATGGCCGCCAGCCCCGAACCAATAATGAGCGCCCTGGTGGAATTGCCCGACGCCGCTCAAACCGATAGCTCACTCTCTATCCAGGCGCGCTCGGCAAAGATACGAGACGAAAGCGGCGCAGCGCCGAGGCAAGCCATTGGAACCGTGATCGTCTTGCGCGACATCACGGCGCTCAAAGAAGTAGAACGCATGAAGACCCGCTTTATGGCCGGCGTGACCCACGAACTCAAAACCCCTCTCGCCGTCATCCGCGTGCACGCCAACAACCTGTCTACCTACCACGAACGGTTGCCGATACCCAAGCAAAAGGAAATACTGGGCACGATCCAGAAGCAAGTCATACTCTTGGAGCGGTCAGTAGAAGACATCCTAGCCCTCACCCGCCTGGACGCCGGCGCGATGGAGATAGAGCGAGAGCCGGTTGACCTAGGAGTGTTAGCCGACGAAATAGTCGTCAGTATGCGTCCCCTGGCAGAGCCTAAACAGATCGCCTTGCGCTGGAAAAAGCCGGCCGCCGCCGTGATGACGATAGCCGATCCCCGGATCATCACGCGGGTCATTCGCAACCTGGTGGATAATGCCATAAAATACACACCGGCCGGAGGCATGGTGAAGGTACAAACGATACCCACAACGATCGAAGGACAACCTTACGTGGAGGTACAGGTCAAAGACACAGGGATGGGGGTCGCTCCTGAACACCAGGAGCAAATCTTTGAACGATTTTATCGCGTCGACCCTTCCCACACCACCCCCGGCACGGGCCTGGGGCTGGCGATCGTCAAAGAGATCGTCGAAGCGCACAGCGGTGTAGTGAAAGTGGAGAGCTTGCCCGGCGTGGGCAGCACATTCACCGTCACGTTACCCGGCATAGACCCCGAGACGTAGAAAGTGACATCTATAAGGAGAACTGACAATGAGCGCAATTATCTTGGTCGTTGACGACAATCCTGAGCTAGTGGATGGCGTCAAACTCACATTGGAGATGGAAGAATACCAAGTGCTATCCGCAACGAACGGCGTCGAGGCGATGAACGTCCTGGAGCGCATCACGCCGGACTTGATCTTGGCCGACATTATGATGCCCGAGATGGACGGCTACGAGCTGTACGAGCGCGTCCACAGCGATCCCCGCTGGGTACAGGTGCCCTTTATCTTTCTCACCGCCAAAACCGATAAAGCCGATATCCGCCGGGGCAAAGAAATGGGCGTTGACGATTATATCACCAAACCATTCGACCCCCAGGACATAGTCGCAGCCATACGCGGACGGCTGAAGCGTCTGGCCGAAGTAACCGGCCGGCCAGCCCCTGGCGACGTGATAGGAACCATCAAATACCTGTGGGGCAGCAAGTTGGGACCAATGCCGGTGCCGGTCGTCACACTGATGATCGTCTTGATCCTCTTGAGCGTACCCCTGCTGGTCGTATTCCGCATCATCCCTCAGCAAGTCTTTCAAGCTCCTCAGGAGCCAATCCCCTTCAAGTCGCCGCTGCGCCCAGACGTGGGAGAGATGATCACCATATCCGCCGGCGAGTTTCTGATGGGGAGCGATGCGCCGGGAGCGCCGCAGCCGCGCCGAGTCCGCCTGCCCGATTTCCAGATAGACAAGTACGAGACTACCAACGCGCAATACAGGGTGTTTGCCGAAGAAACCGACCACCCGGCCCCTGAAGGCGTCTTTTCGGAGGAGATGGCGGACTATCCGGTGACTAACGTCTCGTGGGAGGATGCGCGCGCTTACTGCGAGTGGGCCGAGAAACGCTTGCCCACCGACGCCGAGTGGGAAAAGGCCGCCCGTGGAAGCGAGGGCTTGACCTACCCGTGGGGAAACGAGTGGCGCGACGGGCTGGCCAACACGCGCGAATCTGGGAGAGGCAGCGTTAGCCCTGTGGGCAGCTTCTCCGCAGGGGCCAGCCCCTACGGCGTCCACGATATGGCGGGCAACGTGTGGGAGTGGGTGGAGGATTGGGCCGTGCTGGAACAGACCAAAATAATCCGAGGCGGGGCCTGGAACGCCGTCAGTCGCTGGGCGCAGACCTTTGCCCACAACGAGACGCCGCCCAGCTACACCCAGGATAACCTCGGCTTTCGCTGCGCTCGCTGACCGTCCCTACGGCAAATAGACGTGCGGATCCACCGGGCGGCCCTGGTAGCGCAATTCGAAATGGAGGTGCGGCCCGGTGGAATAACCGGTGGTCCCCGCCCCGCCCAAGAGCTCTCCCTGCCGTACCTCTTGCCCCGCCTCGGCCACGATTTCCGTCAGGTGGGCATAGTAGGAGCGCCAGCCATCGTCGTGCTCCAGGATGACCAGGTTGCCGTAACCGCCCCCCCACTCGGCAAAGACCACCACCCCGTCGGCCACTGCGACGATGGGGTCCCACATCGCAGCGGCAATATCAAGGCCGATGTGACCGGGGTTGCGCGGGTCGTGAAAAGTCCAACCAGAGATCTCGCGCCGCGTAGAAGGCCACTGGAACTTGTCGGCGACAGCGGCGATCGGGCCGCTGAGGGCCGTCGCCGTCAACCCAGGAGGAGGCGTCCCGCCTGACGGAACCGGCGCGAGCGCATCTGATAAAGTGAGCGCGAGCGAGTAGCGGCCCGGCACGCCCGAGGCTGGCGACACTTGCACGGAGTAAAGACCATTAGTCGGCAGGTGTGGCTGAACCACGTAAGGGGGCAGAAACACAGAACCCGTCTCCTGCACCAACACAGTCCCGTCGGGAGCGAGCAGGCGCACGACCAGCTCTGCCTCCACGTCGGAGCCGGAGCCGGGGTGGAGCCACATCTCAATGACGGCCGACTGCCCCTCACGGCCCCGAAACTGCCAGACGTCCTCGGTATCGGCGTCCAGGGTACCATCCACCGGTTCATCGAACGCGAGCCAATCCACTTCTTGCTGTGGAACCTGCGTCGCGCTAGGAGAAACGTGAGGCGGCTCTATCCAGCGCTGCGCCAGCGCCGACCCGCCCAGATAGGCCGCCGCCGCCAGAGTGGCAGTCAGTACCGCCCACTTGAACAGAGACAGGAAGCTTCTATCGCCCCCGGCCGTATTCATACCCATCTCTTCCTCGCCTCTATCGTTTGCCAAGTCTCCCCCACACACCAGCAATTCCCGTTTTGTAGCTGCGATTTCGCAATCGCGTCTGTTTTGCCGCGTAAGGCACCCTGCGCGATTGCGAAATCGCGGCTACGACCTAACTCTTCACCCGTAACGAGAATTGCTGTCCACACACCGGCGCAAGACGAAAGAGATTGTACCACGCCGACAAAGAGTGTCAAGAAAACCAAACTCAACCCTCGCAGCCGAGTTGACACCGCTTCCATAGTCTGCTAAAATACCCAAGTTCCGGGGGTAAAGCGCGACATATGGGTGCTTTACCAAATCCCTCGCTCACCGGAACAAAAGGAGGTGAACCGATATGGCAGAAGAAATAATTGGTGGTGGAGAGGTCACACAGGACGACAAGCTATGGGCATTACTGAGTTATATTTTTGCTCCCCTAATCGGCATCATCGTGCTGCTGATCGAGGACAAGAAAAATCGCCCCTTCCTCAAGTATAACGCAGTGGTATCCATCATACTGGGCGTCCTGGCGATCATCCTGAGTGGTTTTTGCATCGGCATCTTGGTATGGTTCTACGCTATCTACCTGGGCTTTAAATCATACCAGGGCGAATGGGTCGAAGTGCCCGTCATCTCCGACTTTGTGAGGAATCAAGGCTGGGCATAATCCCACACCAGAACGAAACAGAGGAAGGCCCTTTCCCTTTAAGGAGAAGGGCTTTTCCTTTTACCCACGTTGTGGTAATATAGCAGGCCAATTGACAATGACCAATGGACAATGATATGAACCGTTGTCCGTTGATAACGGAGTTCTCTATGCCCTTGCACCTCAACTGCTGGCAGGTCGCGCCGCCCGCTCCGCCCAGCCACGTCGCCCGCCTCGCCCCCCTGCATCCTATCGTCGTCCAGGTGCTTTACAACCGAGGCATCACCGATCAAACCGAAGCGACCGCCTTCCTCGACGGAGGAAGCGATGAAGGCAATCCTTTCGACCTCCCAGAAATGTCCACTGCCGTCACCCGCCTGCGACAGGCGCTGCGCGCCGGCGAACCCATCGCCATATATGGCGACTTTGACGCCGACGGAGTCACCGCCACAGTGCTACTCGTCCAGACATTGCGGGCGCTTGGAGGACGCACGCGGCCCTACATCCCCCACCGCGTGGACGAGGGGTACGGCCTGCACGAGGAGGCGCTGACCGGATTGGCGCGCGATGGGGTTCGCGTCGTCGTCACCGTAGATTGCGGTATCCGCGCCCTGCCCCAGATCGCCCACGCTAACCGTTTGGGGCTGGACGTCATCGTCACCGACCACCATTCTGCCGGCAAACAATTGCCCGATGCTGTGGCCGTGATTGACCCCAAACGAGTTGACAGTCACTATCCTTTCAGCGAACTGGCCGGAGTGGGCGTGGCTTACAAACTCGCCCAGGCCCTGCTGCGCAGTCACCGCCAGTCGCCCGTAAGCGAGCAAGAGGTACGCTTGAGTGAGAACGATCTGATAGACCTGGTCGCACTGGGTACCATAGCCGACATGGTGCCCCTGATGGGTGAGAACCGGGCGCTGGTGCATCGCGGGCTGGAACGGATCAACCAGATGAAACGACCGGGCATCGAGGCGCTCTGCCGACAGGGCAGAGTCAAAACCGGACAGGTAAGCGCCGCATCCATCGGTTACACACTGGGGCCGCGCATCAACGCCGCCGGACGACTGGCCCATGCCAAGCTGGCCTATCAACTCCTGGCGACTCAATACCCAGCCGAGGCCGAACGACTGGCCGGAGAACTTGACCGGCTGAACCGCGAGCGGAGACAAATCACATTCCAAGTTCAGGAGCGCGCCCGTCAAGCAGCGCTGGACACAGCAGACGGATCCCCTCTCCTGTTCGCCGCCGACCCTGGCTTTCCGGCCGGCATCGTGGGCCTGGCCGCCAGTCGTCTGGTTGACGAATTCTATCGTCCGGCCATCGTCGTCGAGGTGGGCGACAAAACTAGCCGCGGATCCGCCCGCTCCATCCCGGAATTCAACATCATTGAGGCGATTGACGAATGCGCCGCTATGCTGATCCACCACGGCGGGCACGCCGCAGCAGCGGGATTCACCGTCCCCAACGAGCATCTGGACGAACTGGCCGACAAACTGCGCGAACTGGCCGCCGAGCAACTGACCGGCGTCGAACTGGCGCCAACTTTGAGCGTGGACGCGGAGCTAGAACTATCCCAAATATCGTGGGATCTGCGCAGGGAATTGGACAAGTTGGAACCCTGCGGCTATGCCAACCCCCAGCCCCTTTTCCTCAGCCGGAACGTCCAGGCCAGGGACCAGCGAGCCGTGGGAAACGATGGCAACCACCTCAAACTCAAACTCTCGAACGGGCACGTCACCTGGGACAGCATCGCCTTCCGGCAGGGAGAATGGATCGGGAAACTGCCCGACCGCGTGGACGCTATCTACCACCTGGAAGTCAACGAGTGGAACGGGCGGCGGCAGCTCCAACTGAACGTGCAAGATATTCGCCCGGCAGGGCAGGCGCACATACCGCTCTGTGCGCCATAAGCTGCAATTACAGGAGTAGAAAATGAACATTCTAGTCACCGGGGCAGCTGGCTTTATCGGCAGTCACGTCGCCGAAACGCTTCTGGCCCGCGGCGACTCCGTCGCCGGCCTGGACAACTTTAACGCTTACTACGACCCCACCCGCAAGCGGGCCAACGTCGCGCTGCTGGCGCTCAACCCGCGCTTTACGCTCCACGAGGCCGACGTGCGTGACACAGAGACGATGGAGCGCATCTGCGCGGAGGGCGGGTTTGACGCCATAATCCACCTGGCGGCAATGGCCGGGGTGCGCTACTCTATCGAGCGCGGCCCGCTCTACGTGGACGTCAACGTGCGCGGCACGGTCAATATGCTGGAAGCGGCCCGCAAGGCCAACACTCCCCACTTTGTCTTTGCCTCCACCTCCTCCGTCTATGGGCGCACCGAACAACTGCCGTTCCGGGAGAACGATCCCCTGGGAAAACCGCTGGCCCCCTACCCAGCCACCAAGATCGCCGGAGAGGTGATGGGCCACGCCTACCACAACATGTTCGATCTATCCTTCACCGCCGTGCGCTTCTTCTCCGTCTATGGCCCGCGCGGCCGGCCCGATATGATGCCCTACATCATCACCGATTGCATCGTCCACGACCGGGAGTTCAAACTCTACGAGGCCGGCGAAATGTACCGCGATTGGACCTATGTCGCCGACATCGCTTCCGGCGTCGTGGCCGCCGCCGACCGGCCGTTGGGTTATCAAGTCTTTAACCTGGGACGCGGGGAGCCGGTGCGCATGGCCGATTTCGTGGAACTGGTCGAGGAACTGGTCGGCAAGAGCGCGCGGATGACCACCCCACTCGCCCCCCCCAGCGAACCGCCCATCACCTACGCCGACATCGCCAGAGCTTGCGACCTCCTAGATTATGAGCCAACCGTTCCCGTCGCCGAGGGTATGCGTCGCTTCTGGGAATGGTATCAACTCAATTATCAATGACCAAATCCCAAATTCTCAGACTCACCCTGCCCCTGGCATTGGTCATTGCTCATTGTTCATTGTTCATTGGGCATTGGGCATTGGCTGCGCCGCCCGACCCTCGTTTTGGCGCGGTCGAGGCTTTCCGCGACCCCGTCGCTGCGGCCGAGACCGGCGTGGGCTGGGAGCGCATCCTGTTCTACTGGTCAGAATTGCAGCCCAAGGGCCCCGACGATTGGAACGGCTACCATGTGCCGGACGAATGGCTGAGCCAGGCCGCCTCCGCTGGGCGTGAAGTTGTGGCAGTGCTGAAACACTCTCCGGACTGGGCCACCGACGGTTTGCCCGGCTGCGGCGTCCCACGCGGATTGGATCTGCCGGTAGACGACCCCGGTAACCTGTGGGCGGCCTTTGTCCGGCGAACTGTCCAGATATACAACGGGCGGATCAACCACTGGATCATTTGGAACGAACCGGATATCGCCCCAGAAACGTACGGCGCTGAGTGGTGCGGCTCGGTGGAAGAGTATTACCGGCTGCTCAAAGTCGCCCACCTGGCCGCACACCAGGCCAACCCCGATGTCACCATCCACCTGGCGGGCCTGACCTACTTTCACGACACTGTCTTTGGCCGTCGCTACTACCTGGAGCGATTCCTTGAAATCGCCGCGCAGGATCCCACGGGGCCGGAGCACGGCTATTACTTTGACGTGATCTCCCTACACATCTACTTTGAGACCAGGAACTTTGCCACGGTCTTGGGCGCAACACGCGCCGCGCTAGCCGCCCGCGGCATCCAAAAGCCCATCTGGGTCAACGAGACCGACGCTCCGCCGAATGACGACCCTTCCTATCCCTTGCCAGAAGCCAACTTTCAGATCAGTATGGAGGAGCAGGCTAGCTACCTACTACAGGCGTTTTCCCTGGCGCTGAGCGAAGGAGCAGAACGAATAGCAGTCTACAAATGGGTGGTAGATGCAAACCCACCGGTCGGGGCCGAACCCAATGGCATCATTCGCTCCGACTATAGCCGCCGTCCGGCCTACGACGCCTACCGGCTGATAACGACACACTATGCCGGCGCAATATCGGCCCGCGAGGAGCGGCAGCCGCGCTACACCGTGGTCACGCTCGACCGGGGCGCGCGTACCACCCGCGTCCTCTGGGCGCGCACCGAATCTGACGTGACGCTCTCGCTGCCCGCGCTGGCCGACCAGGCGCGGTTGATCGAGCAGAGCGGCGTCGAGCAAACCATCCAGCCGGTGGACGGGCAATACACGCTCACGCTGCCCCGCGCTCGCTGCGCCGACACGCGAGGGTGCATCATCGGCGGGCCGACCTATCTGCTGGTCGAAGAGGCCGGCAGCGCGCCGCTCCTGGGGGCCACACCCGAACCCGCGCCAACCAAACCGCCGGCAGAGACCGCTCTGCCCGCGCCAACCGAGACCGTCACCGCCGCCATCCCAACGGACACTGCCACTCCGTTTACTACTGTCACTCCTTCTCCGACGGCCACTCCATCTCCAACGCCCACCACATCCCCCACCGCCACACCGACGCCCACCCCGACCGAGACCCCACCACCCACCCCGACCGAGGCCCCGCCTCCCACCACCACGCCTACCCCTCGGCCCATCACCCAGGCGACGCACGAGCCACCGACCTGGACAATGCTGATTGGGACAGCAGCGTTGATGCTCCTTGCAGCCATAGTTGGCATACTGTTCAAGTATAACGAGTGAGCGAATTTACAAATGGACGAATGACGGAGGTGATGGGATGAACGGAGAGAATCGGTTTTTCTTGATCAACCGCGCCCTGATCGTGCTGGCCGTCGCTCTCATTCTGGCCGGGCTGTTCTTTGAGCAGTACCGCATCGTGCTGCGCAACGCGATCCTGCTCTGATACTCCTGCATCGGCCTCGGGTAGGCCCAAGTCAAATGACCAATAAACCAATCTGGGGACGGTTGGCGCGACGGCGGACAATTGTGCAACTTGTATCGGCGCTGACGCTCAACTCATATTTTACGCAGTACGTCACCAAGGGGATTCCCTGCCCGGCGCTGAACTGCTATGCCTGCCCGGCGGCGGCTTTCGCCTGCCCCATCGGGAGCATCCAACACTTTGCCGGGCGCAAAAAGTTCCCGCTGTACGCTTTGGGGGTGATCGGGCTGATCGGCGCGCTGATCGGGCGGGCCAGTTGCGGCTGGTTCTGCCCCTTTGGCTGGTTCCAGGAACTGGTATACAAACTGCCCATCCCCAAGCGGCGACTGCCCAACCGTTTCAACTGGACGCGCTACATCGTCCTGGCAGTGCTCGTCGTCGCGGTTCCGCTCGTCACGCGCGAACCCTGGTTCTGCAAGCTCTGCCCGGCCGGCACGTTAGAGGCCAGCATCCCGCTGGCGCTATTCTCGGCCGACATCCGGGCGATGCTGGGCGCGCTGTACTGGGTCAAGCTCGGTATCCTGGCAGTCTTGCTGGCCTGGATGAGCGTCACCAGGCGGCCCTTCTGCCGCTGGCTCTGCCCGCTGGGTGCGCTGTGGTCGCCTTTGAACCCCGTCAGTTCCTTCCGCCTGCGCGTAGACCAGGCCGCCTGTATCCAGTGTAACCGCTGCCAGGAGGTCTGCCCGATGGACATCCTGGTCTACGAAAACCCCGCCTCCGGGGCCTGCATCCGCTGCCTGGAATGTGTGCGCGTCTGTCCGGTGGATTGCATTTTGGTGCAGTAGGGGCGCAGCGGCGCTGCGCTCCTACTCGCCCGACGCCAGCCGCAGCTTTAGGAACAGCCACGGCGCGCCTAATCCGGCCCACAGCCCCACCAGCGCGTAGCGCACAAAGCGCAAGGCAAAGTAAAGCGGCTCCCCCTCGTGGGGAAAGATGACGCTGAGACCAAAGTAGAAAGCGCTTACTCCCACCATACCGATCAAGAAACGAGCGGCAATCTGCCACGCCGGCCCGGCCGCGCTGAAAGACGTTATCCGCCTGAGCAGCGCAAACCCCACGCCCATACCCATCAGAGTCGCCATTGGGCTGGCGGCGTCTTTCGTGGGATGGAGCAACAGCAACGCCAGCGGCGCGGCCACGGCCAGAGCCAGTTGCACAGCCAAACCGGCCTTCTTCAACCAGGCTTCAACGCGCGGCTGCAACGCCACACAAGCCGCCAGGAAAATCGCGCCGACCGTCCACCCGCCCAACACGTCGGTGGGAAAGTGCACCCCCAGGTAGATGCGGGAAAAGCCGATCAGCGCCATCAGCAGAATTGCAGCCACCCACAACCAGGTCTGGCGAAACCCGGCCGCGATGACGCCCCACACAACGACCGCCGACTGCGAGTGACCGCTAGGCAGCCCGTACCCGCTGGCCTCGTGCAGTTTTACCGTCGAGTCCAACTCAAACGGACGTGGATGAGCGAACAGGTCCTTGAGCCAGGTGTTGGCATACGCCGAGAGGAGAAAGATAACGGCCAGGCGCGCCCCCACCACAAAGTCTGCGCACCAAAAGACCAGTGGAATTAGGATCAGGAAAAACTCCTCCTCGCCCATAAAAGTGATGGCCTTGAAAACCACATCGAGCGCCGGGCCGTGCACCAGTTGAACAGTGTGAATGAAATCAATGCCCCATTGCCAAATTGCGTCCATCGTTTCCTCCTTAGAATTCAGACCCTAAGGGTTTCAGAAAACCCTTAGGGTTTCTCCACTAGACAAAATCCTCCAGCACCAACGAGGCAACCCGATACTCTGGGACATCCTGCTGGTGTGACAATTTGAATCCATCTAGGCCATCGAACCAACTCAAGACATCATCTCTCCTCAAGCGCGTCGGCTTGGCCGATACTAGTGCTTGATACGACGAGTAGGTCCAGGCCCGAAAATCATTCACGAAACCGTGCCTTTGAGGGTTCAAGTGGATATAGACTACCAACCAGAGCAAGTGCGCATCAGAAGCAACCTTGGCGCGGCCAAATGGGTTCTGAAAAAGGCTTCCGGTGCGGTCGTGGGTCTTGTTGATCGCTTTGGCGTAGGCATTGAAGAGATTCCCAAACTGCTGGCTGGGCTTTGAGACTCTTGGGGTTTCCTGTTCTTCGACGGTTTTGACCTGCACCAGAAAGTGGAAGTGATTCCGCAACAGGCAGTAGGCGTAGGTATCGGCTATCGGTTCTATATACCTGGCGTAAAGCTCTAAAAAGTACGGATAGTTGCGCTCCTCAATGAAGATGTTCTCCCGATTGTTGCCACGATTGTAGATGTGGTAATACTGACCATATTGAAGCGCACTCGGTTTGGACATTGGGTTTCCTCCCAGACCCTAAGGGTTTTCCGAAACCCTTAGGGTCTCCGTGATTCCCCTCCGTATCGGGCCACACCAGACCTTGAGGGTTTTCCGAAACCCTCAAGGTCTCTCACATCTCGGCGATGACACTGCCGCCCTCGAGCACCTGCACCCCCCAATCGCCGCCGGAGGAGGCAGGGCCGCCGGTGGCGTGAAAGGGCTGCCCCGGCGCGACGAGTGCGTCCCAGCGCTGCACCTCCACCCCGCCCCGCCGCAGCACGACCGTTCCGTTCAGCGCCCGGCTGGTCGCCACCGCCACCTCCGCACTATCGCCGGAGGGTACCAGTCGAATGGCCGCCTCCTCGTTGGCCCAGTTGTAACCGCCGATGCCGCTGACCGGGTACCAGCGCTCGCTCCAGGCCACGCTCCCGCCCGGTTGCAGCGTCCAATAGTCCCAAAAGGTCGGCGTCAGACCGGCCCATAGCTCAAAGTAGCGGCTAGAGTCATCCGTCCACAGGCTGGAGGGGAGATCGCCCATACAAAAGAACTTGACCCCCGTGGCGGAGGTGTGCGGAAAGACGCGCACTAGCCCCTGGTCGCTGCCCAGGTCATACGCGCCGACAAAATCAGCCTGCGCCGGATTAGCAAAGGCCCCCAGGTATTGATGCCACTCGCTGTAGCGGCCAAAATCACGCCCGTTGTGCACCGGCCAGCTCATCTGCCCGCCGGGAGCGGGCAGCCCGCCGTCGCCGGTGGAGTGGACGGTGACCGCGTCGTCGGGCAGGATAAAGGTCAGGTCGGGAGAGGGGGCGTTATAGTCAGAGAGGGTCAGCATCGCGTTGGCCCAGAACTGATAGGAATGGGCCTCGCCGGTGGGATTGGTGATGCGCGGCGTGAGCGTGAAGTAGCTGTGCTCGCCGTCCACCTGGATCGTCACCTCGACCGTCATGCCGGTGCGGTCTTCGATGTCCCACACGCGGACGCCGTTCCAGAGCAGCTCGTACTGCCAGGGGCGGTACTCGTTCAGCCCGTGCTCCTCTTCGGGAAAAGCCCACTCCATCCCGCCGGTCGCCAGCCACCAGCCGCGATACCCCCAGCGAGTGGGCTTGATCACCGGGTTGGCGTAAAAGAGCTGGCGGCCGGTCGYGMGRTCGGTCCAGCGCAGGATGCGCCCGCCYARYTCYGGCACGACGRYCARTTGGACGTAGCCGTTCTGGATRAARACRGCGCGATAGGCGCGGGGCGCGGGGCCGGTGACGGCGTCAAAATCGAGGCGCGGGTAGGGATAGATGGGATCGCCGGGATCGGTRGCGACCAGCGCGTCGTGCCAGCCGTAGGTGTTGAGCGTGATSKYCTGCTCCCAGACGGCGGGRCCGGAGACGGGAGGGAGGGAAGAAGGTGTGGGAGTATGGGGGGGGATAGTGGGCTCGGTAGTTGGTTGGGTGGTCGGCTGCGTGGTTGGCGAGACGGGTGGCTGAGCGGTTGGCTGGATGGCTGGCGATTCGGTTGGCTGGATGGCTGGCGATTCGGTTGGGTTGGCAGTGGAGGCTGGGGAAGCGGCCGGCAAAAAGGGTGGGCTGGCTTCGTCCTGAGGCTCAGCCCGAAGGGTGGGCGGGCGAGGCGTCGGCGTCGAGGTGAGGGCCGGAGGCGCGGCCAGCGTGGCAGAGGCCGTCCGGGGGGTGACAGTGACCCCCACAGTAGGAGTCGCCAACCCGCAGGCGACGACAAACCCCAACGACGCCAGAACCAAAAACGTGACAAATGTCCGCCTACGCATCACGCCCCCCACATTTGACGCTTGACGCTTCACGAGTAAATATCCAACACATCCCGCAGCATCGTCGCGGCGGAGGGAACCGGGTCAGGCTCATCAATGATGGCCGTAATGACGCCATAGATATCGGTGCTAAAGACAACGCCCATCTGCCCGTAGCCCAACCGGCCCAGGGGATGGTCGGGCGGCAGGGGTACAGGGGCCGCGGAGAGGGTATAGGCTCCATCGGCCTCCCGCTCCGCCCGCGCCAGCAAACGGTAACACTCGCCCCGCTCCCGCGCCGCCCGCAGCTCGTCCACGCCGAGAGCGATGACGCCGGTCAGCGCCACGTCCTCCATGCGGGCCGGATAGTCCAGGACGCTATTGGCCAGGATAACGAGCTTGGCGGCGCAGTCCCAGCCCTCCAGGTCCCAGGAGCCGTCCCCCTCCAGCGCGCCGCTCTGGCGGCACAGTTCCAGCGCCTCTTCCCAGGAGACGCCATCGGCCAGTAGATCCATCACATGGCCGGTGCTCGAGTTGGGAACCGCCTCCAGGCGATGGATCACGGCCCCGCGCAGGTCGCGCTGGCCGATGTTGACGGCGGGCAAGCCGCCGGCCACAGAGCCATCAAAGCGCAACTGCGCCCCATGCGCCGCGGCCAGAGCGTGCAGCTCGCGGTAGGCCAGCACCAGCGGCCCCTTGTTGGGCGTCACGACGTGCATGCCGCGCTCCAGCGCGGCGCGGATACAGGTCAGCCCCGGCTCGGCCCCCTGCTTCAGGTTGACGGGCGAGGCTTCCAGCAGCAGGTCGGCCTGGACGGCGGCGACCAGGTCGGTGGCCGGCCAGCCGCGCCGTCCCGCGCCGGGATAGTCGGCGACCGTTCCGCCCTCTTGCTTGAGTTGCGCCACTTTTGCCGGGTCCAGCCCCGCCGGGTCGTGGGCCGCGCCGCGACTATCGGCGGCCCCCACCATGCGCAGGATCAACCCGTAACGGCTCTGCAGGAGTGGGTCTTTATCGGCCAAGACCTCACAAAAGCGCCGGCCCAGGTTCCCCAGGCCGATGAGTAGAAAATTGACGATCTG
Organism: Thermoflexia bacterium; assembly: GCA_011192155.1. GTDB lineage: Bacteria > Chloroflexota > Anaerolineae > B4-G1 > B4-G1 > B4-G1. The sequence goes on along the minus strand of DUEK01000041.1, from coordinate 6,998 downwards.
CATAGCGCACCTCCGATGGTGGGTAGTAGGGGCAAGGCAGTGCTTTGCCCCTACCAGACCCAAAGGGTTTTCAAAACCCTTTGGGTCTCCCGCTCAACCGGCCAGAGGCAGGGTAAAGTAAAAGAGGCTGCCCTGCCCCACCTCGCTCTCCACGCCCACTTGCCCGCCGAGTTTTTCGACGATGCGGCGGGCGAGCGTCAGGCCCATCTCGAACTCGCCCTCGCGGCGCGCGCCTGGGGCGAACAGGCGCACCTGTTCCTCCGGCGCTAACCCCGGGCCGTTATCGCACACCCAGAAGCGCACCGTACCGTCCCCCTGGTCGGCGGCACCCAATTCCACGCGCGGGGGTTGCCCGCCGTACTTGATGCCGTTAGTGAGGTAATTGACCCACACTTCCTCAATCCACGGGCCGTGACCTAGCGCCACCGGCCAAGTTTCGGGCAGAGCGATATCGACATCGCGGTCTCCGATCATATAGTACAGACGCTCCAAAGCCTCATCCACGACGATGGCCATGTCGAGAGAAGTAATTTCCGCCGTCATCTCCCGGGATGGCTCGTCCCGCACCGCCAGCAGATCATCAATCACGCCAACCATCTCGCTGCCTCGCTGGGAAATCGCGTGCAGATAGTGGCGCAATTCCTCCTCCGAGAGCGTGGCGTAATCGGCTTCCAACACTTGTGCAAAGCTGACGATCAACCCCAATGGCCCCCGCAGGTCGTCGGCCAGCGCGCGCGAGAGTTCGCTCATCCGCTTGTAGCAGGCCTGGAGGTCAACGGTGCGCTGGCGCAGCGTCTCGGTCAGGCGGGCGTTTTCGATCACACTGGCGGACGATGCAGCCAACGCCTCGACCAGGAGTAGATCATATTCGTCAAACTCGCCCTGCCGTTTGTTGACCACCTCCAGCACGCCGATCACCCGGTCGCGCGACCAAAGCGGCGCGGCCAGCAGCGAGGTGGTGCGAAAACCGGTCTGCTCATCAATGCCGGAAAAGAAGCGAGGCTCTTCTTGCACATCGCGGACGATGACGCTCTCTCCCTCCTCTGCCACCCAGCCTGCCACTCCCTGGCCGGAACGCACGCGCAGGTCGACCGGGGAGTGTTTGTAGCTATAGTGATAGGCCGTCCGGCAGACCAACCAACTCTCTAGCGAGTCGTCCCGCAGCCAAACTGAAGCGCCCTCCGCCTCTATGATCTCTGTAGCCACCGGCAGCAGTTGCTCCGTGACCTGTTGCAGATCGAGTGTGGCCGTGAGGTCCTGACCCGCTTGGCCAAGCAGAGTCAGGTTGCGATCGCGACTGCGCAGCGCCTCCTCGGCCCGCTGGCGCTCGGTTTCAAGGGATTCCAACTCTGCCAACCGCTGGCGCATCTCTGCCAACTCGGCGACGAGTTGCTGCACGGTCTTTTTCTGATCGTTCATCTTATCCCTCCTAAAGGCAAATTTCCCGCCCATTGGGAACAGGACTGGCACATCCTATTCAGACCCAGTAGATCCAAAATGTTACGACAACAAGACCTCGGAGGTCTCTCGAGAGCGCCTTTGCCGGTAAAAACGGGCGCAATCTAAGCAATTTTGCTGCCAATGTCACCTTCCGAGGTCTGAAATTTGGATCTACTGAGACCAGCAATTCCCGTTTTGTAGCCGCGATTTGGAAATCGCGTCTGTTTTTCCGCGTAAAGCGCCCTGCGCGATTGCGAAATCGCGGCTACGACCTGACTTTTCCCCCATAACGGGAATTGCTGTATTCAGACTGATCACGAGCATCTCGCCAAATCACAGGCAAGCAAGAAAGGTGTACGTAGAGTATAATACATCTACAAAAAGTGAGCAAGTTACCCATACGAACGCTTACCGGCTTTTCACGTTGACACACCCAGAGATTCAGAGTATACTGGCCCGTGTGGGAAAGTTCTGTTCTGCTATCGGGCACTTTTACCAGGCTCTTGGTTACACAGAGATTCGCGGAGAATTCACAGAGGTTTTTTTGAGAGAACCCGCTAGTGTGAAGCAGTTCCCTCGCCAAATGATCCGATTTTAAACATCTCGGTATATCTCTGCGCTTTCTCTGTGCGCTCTGTGTAACTGATTTTGGCACCTCTAAAAAAGCGCCCGGTAGTAAAAGCTCTGTTTCAAGTGGTGTAAAGACAAACTGCCCAGGCTTGCCAGCCTGAGCAGTTTCTTGCGCTGATGCGCGGTTTTTGGGATCCATCAAATGGCGAAAGAAAATCTCACAGTCACAGACGGGCTGCTGGTCAGCCTCGATTACGTCCTACACCTCGACGGCGGAACGCTCGTTGCCTCCTCTGATGATCGAGCGGGTTTGGAGTTCGTGCAAGGTCAAGGCCAAATCATATCCGGCCTGGAGCAGGCGCTCTATGGGATGGCAGTTGGCGACGAAAAGAGTGTAGTGATAGCGCCGGCCGATGGCTACGGCGAGCGGGATTCCGAGGCATTTCGGGTAATCGCGTCTGAGGAATTTCCGCCAGAGATGGCGCTGAAACGAGGGGCGGCGATCCATATGCGAGATGAAGAGGGGCGCGCAGTCGTGGCGTTCGTGGCGGACGTTCGCCCTGGTGGCGTGCTGCTCGATTTCAATCACCCACTGGCGGGGCAGACGTTGCACTTTCACGTGAGGGTGTCTGCTCTGCAAACGCCGGCCTAGTCAAAGAGCAAACTGCCAATTTGCTCTACAGCGGGCCTGGTGTGGGAATCGGCTGCAACGCATCTTCGACCTCGTTCAACAAATCCCCGATGGAAAAGGGCTTGGGGAGGAAGCTGGCCGCACCCAGGGCAATAAGGCGGTTCCGCTCTCGATCCACGTTGGCCACGTGCGCTGAGACTGCAATAATGGGAACGGTCTGGGTCACAGTGTCCCGCTTCAGGTGAGTCAGAGTCTCGAATCCGTCCATCCCCGGCAGGCGCAGGTCGAGCAAGATCAAGTTGGGCCGATAACGCCGGGCCAGGGTCAATGCCTCGTAGCCATCGGCAGCCACCAACGAGGTAAAGCCAATCTGGCGCATCGTCGCCGCAAGCAGGCCCACCGTATCCGGGTCGTCCTCAACAATGAGCACGCGACCTTGCCAGGTCAGAGCCTTCTCGACGCTTGCCAGCAGATCATCGGCCTCGATGGGTTTGGTCAAGTAATCCGCGACACCCAGATCCCAAGCCGTCCCATCATCCTGCTTGATGGTAAACGCTATGACGGGTATATCGGCTGTAACTGGATTGTCTTTCAACGCGCTGAGCACGTCCAACCCATCCATGTCGGGGAGAATTAAATCCAGAATGATGAGATCAGGCTGGTTCTCCTGGACCCAGGCAATGACAGGTCCCCCACGTCCTAGAATGGAAACCTGGTATCCGCCGGTCTCTAGTTGCCTTTGAACAAGTTCGGCCAGGTCCCGCTCATCATCTACGACCAGAACCGTTCGCAGGCGGGCCGTCAAACTTGGTGAGGCCGATACACCTTCCATCTCCCCGGATCGGACAGACACAGGCAAGATAAACGTAAAAGTGCTCCCCGCGCCCGGCTCACTCTCGACCCAGATACGCCCTCCATGCATCTCGACAAACATCTTGACGATGGAAAGCCCCAAGCCAGTTCCCCGTTTCTCCTGTACCAATGGATGGTCGGAGCGGTAAAAGCGCTCAAAGAGGTGTCCCATGTCCTCGGAATCAATGCCGATGCCCGTATCACGCACGTCCACCCGCACCGCCCCCTCAACAGGATAGACCCGCACTTCTATCTCTCCGCCCTGGGGAGTGTAGCGGATGGCGTTGCCGATCAGGTTGGTGAGCATCTGGGTGAGCCGGTCATGGTCGCCCATGACGTCGGGTATGCCTGCGACTACCTCGTAGGTGAGCGTCTGATCATTTTCTTCAGCCTGACCGGCCAGCACGTTGACCACGTCGGCGACTACCTCGCCAATCTGCAATGGCTTGGTCTCAAAGCGAACCCGACCGGTCTCTATCCGCGAGATGTCTAGCAGGTCGTTGATCAAAGCGGTCAGTCGATCGGTGTTGCTCCTGATGATGCTCAAAAATCGGCGCTGATTCTCGTTGATGGGGCCAGCAGCGCCGGCGTGAATGAGGTCGGTGTACCCTTTGATGGCCGTCATAGGCGTGCGGAGTTCGTGAGAAACAGTGGAGACAAACTCGGTCTTGGCCCGATCCGCCTCCACCTCTTTTGTGATGTCCCGAAGTATGGTGACCACCCCCAGAAAATCGTTCCGCTGGGTGAGGACAGGAGACATGCTGGCGTGGATGATACGATTGTCAACCGTCAGCCGCATCTTGAAAGTCTTGGCCGCCTCTGGGACTTGGGCATTGAGCAGTTTCTCCATAGCGGCGACTGCTTCTCTTTCATCTTCAGTACTCAGGAAAGAGAAAAAGCCGCGCAGATCCTCGCTGAGCAAGTCCGCGGCAGGGACGCCCAGAATACGCTCCGCTACCGGATTGACCAGAATGACGCGCCCCTCGGTATCGTTCACGACGACGCCATCGGCGATAGAGGTGAGGATTGCCTGGCTCCTAGTACCTTCTTCCTGCTGGCGGCGGAGCATCAGGCCCATCTCTTGGGCCTGCTCGCTGATGAGGCGATAGACTTCAGCGTTGCCGATGGCTGTGGCGATCTGGCTGAGAACATTGTGAAAGAGCCGGGCGTGGGCGGAATCAAAGACCCCTGGTCGAGAGTTGGCCGCGGCCAAAAGACCCTGAAATTCCCCGTTAGCGATCAGCGGAGCTACCATCAAGGAGACGACGTCTGGACCGACCAGCGCCTTGACCCACGTATATCCCTCCTCCGCCGGCAGATCGTTCAGGAGTAGCGGCGGCGCAGATTGCCCCAACTGCCAATCGGAGGGGAACGAGGCCAAGGGAACCGCTTTGCCGCTCCAGTTGATATTTGCTTCAGGTACAACTCGCTCGATTGTACCATCCACCAGCAAGACGGCGCCCATCTCGGCAGGAATCGCCGCTACGACCTCGTCCAGAGCTTTCTGGAGCGCCCGTCGCAGATCAAGACTGGAAGAGAGTTCGCGCGTGATCTCATAGAGGGTTTCCAGTTGAGCTTTCTCATCCGCCACCCGCCTCGTCTCGTCGGCAAAGGCTTGCGCCGTTGCTAGGCTCAAGGCATTAAAGCGACCAATGACCTGATCCAGATTGCCCTTCACGGGCAGCAAGCCTCGAACCACGTGGGAGAAGCGTTCGGCGATTAGGAGCAGGTCAGAAGGGGCGGCCCCGCGCTCTTCCATCTCCTGAGCCGCCCAGCGCTGAGCTTTTTCCACCAGCGCATCTGTCTCATCTGCCGCGAAAGCCTCGACAAGCAAAGACCAGCACAAGGGGCTTTTGTCTGATAAAGAGGCATAGGCCGGCAGGTCTCGAAATACCTCCGGCCATTGAGCCTCGATCTCTTCTCCATGTTGGCGTAACCAAGAACCAAAGTCCCAGTTCATACCATTTCTCGCACCTGGTTAAGTGATGTCGCAGGGCAAAATCCATTCAAATTGTACTTGACCCATCAAGAACAGCGGGTTACAGCTCTGTTACGGTTGAGTAAATTAGCCTGCGTCAGACCTTCAAAGTCTACGAGGTAGCTTTTGCTCGTTGATTACGTTTTACGCATTACGTCATTACGTCATTACGTCTGATGCGTACCAGGCGGCCACCCAGCCCCACTCCCCCTCCGGGGTCTCCACGTAGAGCCATTCGTCGTACCGGCCCACCAACACCCGCGCGCGCTCAGGGTCGTCGTGGACGGTGAGCGGCGTGTTGTGCGCCAACCGCCCGACCAGCTTGGCCCTCACCGTGGGCCGCTCGCGCATGTTCATATCCTCGGTGGGATAGACGGTCAGCAGCGTGTCCGGCGTCGGGCCGGGGCTGAGTTGCACGTACCAGGCGGCGACATAGCCCCGGCGGCTGTCTGGCAGGCGCACCCGGAGCCACTCGCCCCGGTCGCCGATCTTTGCCAACGCCACATCCCAATCGCCGACGATCTCTAACGGGTCGTGGGGCAGGACGATGGCGATGCGGCTGCTGCCCGTCGAGGGGCCGTTGCGCGCGTTCAGCGCTTCGGTGGGATAGACGGCCAGCGTGTCGGGCAGTTCCGGCTCCGGTTCAGTCTCCTCATGCGGGGGCGGAGCGGGAGTAGGCAACTCTAATTGGGTGTACCAGGCGGCCACAAAGCCGTTCATTCCATCGGCGCGCTGCACCTGGATCCATTGCCCGCGCTCCCCCACTCTGGCGCGGGCCGCACCGGCGTCGCCCAGCACGACGAGCGCTTCCCCATCGTCCAGCCACGTCAGGTGGGCAGAAGCGGTCGTGGGTTTGGCGCGCAGCCGCACCTGGTCGGTGGTGTAGATGGTCAAGTCACTGGGCGCGGGGATTTCCTCCTCCCGCAGATAGGGGAGCGGATCCACCACTCCATCCGGGTAGCCGGAGGTCTTGGCGCCGATCAGTTTGAGCGTGAGGTGCAAGTGGGGAGCGAAAGAGTGGCCCGTGTTGCCGGATAGGCCGATCCGCTCGCCCGCGCTCACCGATTGATGCTCAGCGACCAACACCTCAGATAGATGGGCATAGATGGTCTGATATATGGCTCCATCAACCCGGTGCTGAAGACGCACATAGAGGCCGTAGGCATTGCCGTCGTTGGGACGTACATCGATCACTTGTCCAGCGGCGCAGGCATAGACGTTGTCATTGACGGCGGCTGAGAAATCCAGCCCCTCGTGGCCGGCCTGGTTGAACTTGGCGTAAATCTGCGGGTTCTCGCCAAAGTACTGGGTGATGGTGTGTCTATCCACGGGCCATTGTAGTTTAAACTGCTTTGCCATAGCTTCCCCCTTTATTTATACTCAGCACGGTCATAAATTGGACTTTGGACAATCTGCAATCACAGGGTTGTCGCCAAAAGTGCGAATTTCGTCGAAAAAGTCACGGAATGGAGCGAAAATCTCGCAAAAACAGATCCAGGGCGACTTTTTTCGTAGGCAGCAGAGTTG
>DUEK01000040.1 GCA_011192155.1 Thermoflexia bacterium | reverse complement strand
GAGATCTATCTGCCCATAGTGCAAGTGATTCGACAACGAGGAATACTGCGAGATTTTCCCGGACGGACCGAGACCGACCTCTACCTGTGGGTCTCTGAACACCGCGCCGAGTTGAAAGAAGAATTGGGCTGGGAAATCGAACCGGAAGCGGCGGTTGCCGATCTGGTTGCTCAGTTCAGCTCCCAACCGAAGCGCGTCGCCGCCCGTGTAAGCGAAAAAGTGCTCGACGTCGTGACGCCGGATGAGCTTGAAGCTGGCCCCCCACCGGGAGAGTGGCGGCGCGAGAGACTGGCGACCCGCCGGACAGACCAGATGTTTGCAGATCTCGTGGTAGCCATCAACGGCGCGGAGGCCGGCTGGCGCGCTCTGGAACACGCATTGTTCGTAGCCCAGCACGAGGGGGCGCGGGTGCACGGTCTTCACGTGGCAGCTTCGGAGACCCAGCGGGAAAGTAAAGACACACAGACTATACGCGTCGAGTTCGACCGTCGCTGCCAAGAGGCCGACGTTCCGGGGGAGCTGGCCGTAGAAGTGGGTAAAGTGCCGCGTAGTGTGTGCTGGCGGGCGCGCTGGGCCGACCTGGTTATCCTAAGCCTGAGTTACCCGCCCGCTGCCCGGCCAATCGCCAGACTCGGTTCGGGGTTGAGCGCCATCATACGGTGCAGCCCCAGACCGGTGCTGATGGTACCCGAAACCGCGCCCCATCTGAGCCGTGCATTGTTGGCCTACGATGGCAGCCCCAAGTCGGAGGAGGCGCTCTTTGTCGCCACTTACCTATCAGTGCGGTGGGAAATCCCGCTGGTTGTTGTGACCGTCATAGAAACAGGTCGTACCACATCGGAATCGCTGCTGTACGCCCAAAAGTACCTGGAAACCAGAGGATGTCAGGCTACTTTTGTCAAAGAGCACGGGCCAGTTGCTGAGAAGGTGGTGGGAACAGCCGAAGGGCACGATTGCGACCTGATCATCATGGGGGGCTATGGCTTCAGTCCGGCGCTGGAGGTCGTGCTCGGCAGCGCGGTGGACGAGGTGCTGCGCACGGCCCGACGACCAACGTTGATCTGCCGGTAGAATGATCGGCTGCTGATGGACATTCCACAGCGACCCACGCCTTCTAATAGAGGAGGAGTGTTACTACTCAGGCCAAGCCGCACCGGCCCAGCAATTCCCATTTTGTAGCCGCGATTTGGAAATCGCGTCTGTTTTGCCGCGTAAAGCGCCCTGCGCGATTTGGAAATCGCGGCTACGACCTGACTTTCCCCCCATAACGGGAATTGCTGGCACCGGCCTGAAAGAGCCGGTGCTAGATTGCTTTCTAATCCGGCAGCGACTGTTTTTGCACCAGCACCGCCTGTTTTACGGCGGTGCGGCCCAAAACTCGAACCAGCCTGAGCAGTAACGGAGGAGTCAATTATGGGACAGACCCAACTCAGCGCAGCGATAGATTTTGGCATCAGCAACACCGATGCGGCAGCCCGCGTGGCAGGAGGCCTGCACTATTGGACCCGCCCAACCGAGAGCCAGCCGGCCCCCCACCTGGTGCGGGCGATACTGGCGGACGGTGGGGTCGAGCTATCGGCGCTCAGGCGGCTCGCCGTCACCGGCGGGCGACACCGGCTGCTGCCCGACCGGATCGGCGATTGCGCCCTGGTTCGCGTTGGCGAGGTGGAGGCGATCGGGCGTGGGGGGCAGGCCCTGCTCGAGATGTCGGATCAAGAGAGCGCGACGCCGATCCTGGTAATGAGCGCGGGGTCCGGCACAGCGGTGGTGGAGGCGCGCGGAGACCAGTATACCCACATCACGGGCAGCGGCGTGGGAGGCGGCACGCTGATTGGGTTGAGCCGCCTGTTGCTGCACACCACCGACCATCACGAAATTGACGCTCTAGCCCAGCGAGGCGATCCCAACGGCGCCGACTTGAGCCTGGTCGACGTAGTTACCGGCCCCATCGGCCAATTGCCGCCCGACGCCACAGCGGTCAACTTTGGACGGCTGGCCCGCCACGATATCGCCGTCAGCCGCGAGGATCTGGCGGCGGCGCTGGTCACACTGGTGGGCCAGACCATCGCCCTCATCGCCATCAACGCAGCTCGCGCCCGGCAGGTCGAGCGCATAGTGGCCACTGGTCACCTGATTGATATGTACAGTGTGCGCGACGCGCTGCAGCAGGTGGGCGATATTTATGGTATGCGCATCACCCTACCGCCGAACGCCGGCTATGGCACCGCGCTCGGAGCGTTGCTGTATGGGGAGGGGTGATTTTGGATTTGGTGATTTGAGATTGCGCGCGGCTTTCAAATCTCCAAATCTCATTATTCTGCGCCTAGAACCTGGCGGATGATCTCTGCCAGATCGCTCACCTCGAAGGGTTTCCGAACGACCTCTTGAATCCCATCTTGTTTCAATTCTTGCTTGTCATCCACCAGAGCATAGCCGGTGACCGCCACCGCCTTTAGGTAAGGGGTCGTCTTTTTCAACTCCCGCACCAACTCCCGTCCGCCCATTTTCGGCATCACCAAGTCGCTCACCACCAACGCGATATCGTCGGCATGTCGCTCGAAAACCTCCATCGCTGCCTGTCCATCACAGGCTGTCAGCACCTTATAATTCAGCGTTTCCAGCGTATCCCGCAACGCGATCAGGGCAGCCAGATCATCCTCCACCAATAAGAGCGTCTCCCCCCGCCCCTGCACTGGCTCCGCTACTTCCAACATCAGTGGTTCAACCTGGGGAATCGGCAGAGCAGGCAGGTAGAAAGTAAAGGCCGTCCCATGCCCCACCTCGCTTGCCACGTCAATATAGCCTTCGTGCTGCCTCACGATGCCGTACACCTGCGCCAATCCCAATCCACTGCCCTGGCCGGGCGCTTTGGTGGTAAAGAACGGTTCGTAGATGTGGGGCAGAACGTCGGGCGGGATGCCCACCCCGGTATCCGATACCGTCACCTGCACCCATTCCCCCACTTCCATCTCTGGCAGGGGCGGCGTCTCGCCTGGTTGAACCTGGATCTGGTCCAACCTGATGCATAGTTCCCCCCCTTTTGACATCGCGTCCCGGGCGTTAATGACTAGGTTCATCATCACTTGCTGCAAGCGCGTGGGATCGGCATGCACGATGTACTCGTCCGGCTCGTGTACCAGCGCCACTTGGATGCTCTCCGGCAACGTGCGATCCAGCAATTGCGTCAACTCTTTGAGAAGCGGCAGCAGGTCCAGGGGTTGCCGTTCGAGCATCGAGCGTCGGCTAAAGTCCAGGATTTGCTCGATCAGATTACCCGCTCGCTTCGCTTGCTGAGAGATAACGGCCAACCGCTCGCGGTCCTTGATAGACAGATCGGCCGCCTTCGATAGCAACTGGGCGTACACAATGATCGTCGCGATGATGTTATTAAAGTCGTGGGCGATTCCGGCGGCCAATTGGCCCACTGCCGCCAGTCTGCTCTGCTGTTGGGCCCGCTCCTCGCTTTCCTTGAGCGCCTCCTCTGCCCGCACCCGCTCGGTGACGTCCCGAGCGACAGAGATCACCGCAACGACTTGTCCATCACGAATCAGGGGCGCGCCGCTGACTTCGCCGATCCTGTCTGTGCCATCTTTGGCGATGAATCCGTACAGCGACGAATCAACCCGCTCGCCTGCCAATACGCGCATCGTGTCTGAGGCCGCGGCTTCTAAATAGTCCGCTGCCACAACGTTCAGGTCTTGAAATGGCCTGCCGATCAGTTCCTCTGGTTTGTATCCCAATACCCTCTCGACGGAGGGTGAGATATCAAGAATCTTGAAATCTGGGCCGACGGAATACATAACATCGGTCACGTTCTCAAAGTGGAAGCGGTATTTCTCCTCGCTCTCCCGCAGCGCGCGCGTTGCTTGCAACGCCTCAGCCAGGGCTTTTTCCCTGGCCGCCAACGCTTTGCGTTGTCCCTCCTCGGCTTCCCTGCGCTCGGTGACGTCGCGCAGGACGATCACCCGGCTAGTGATGCGTCCGACCCAGTCAACAATGGGGGAGACGCGCAAGTCATAGACCCGCCGCTCCCGCCCCTCGCCTAACGCGACTTGCTCGCCAATCCCATTTTCCTCGCCGTGACGCTCGATCAGGTCAAGCCAATCGGGCCATATCTGTCCTACGGATTGCCCAATCGCCTCCGATGCGGCGTGACCGGCCAGTAGCCGGGCGACCCCGTTCAGGTCTACGATGCGGTTCTGCTCATCTAGCACAATGACGCCATCGCTCATGCTTTCGACAACCGCGTCGCGGGCCACCGGTACAATGTCTCCCACCCGCAGGCGAAAGAGGCTCCACGTCAGCATCAGGCTGGCTGCGGTAAACGACAATGGAGCTAGGTCAAGGTAGCGGAGGGGGTTGATGCCAAATATCATGAGCGCGCTTCCCAGGATGGGCAGAGACGTGGCAAACAACAACAGCCTGGCCTGGCGGCGATAGAGATGGCGCGAGCGAACGAGCATCTGAGCGAGCAAAAAAGCTGTGGTGAGAAGCAGCGCGTACGAATACGTCGCGTGAATCCAGAACCCCGCGCCGTGGGGACGCACCAACGTCAAGAAGGGGCCTTCGATATCCAGCATGGGAGGGCCCCAGATCAGCCCGTGAGCCTCGTTGGTAAAGACCAACAACAAAGTGAGAATGGGGTCAATGCTCAACAAGATCAAGGTGCGCCGGGTGAGCCATTTCTCGCGCCCGGTGTACTGGAACGTAAAGACCAACCAGGTCGCTATCACGATGACAATGCCCACGTATTGTATCTGGTTCCAGAAAATCTTGGACGGTATGTCAACGCTGGCTAACTCTAGCGCGTACCCCACCAGCCATGCGGCGCCGGCCAGCGCGGTCAACACCATCGTCCTATTCCCAGGTATGCGGTGGCGCGAGTACACGTAGAGCGCCGACGCCGCCGAGACAATTGCCGTCGCTATCAGCAAAATGACGTAAGGTGTTCCTTGCAAGGCCATAGATTTTTCCTTCAGCCTTTGCTACCGGACACTTTTGCCAAGTTTATGATTACACAGAGACTCACGGAGAATTCACCGAGACACACAGAGGTTTTTTGAGAGAATCTATCAGTGTGAAGCGGCGATCTCATCAAATTATCTAATTTGCAATATCTCAGTGAATCTCTGTGTCTTCTTGGTGCTCTCTGTGTAACTGTTTTTGACACCCCTGAAAAAGTGTCCGGTAGTGAAACAAGCTATTGGGTAGATAAATGCGGAAACAGTATTTTCAATACCACCTTCCTCTAGCTTTATCCTCTGATGGCAAGTTGCCAGTTGAAAAATCAAACGTAATTGGCAACAATAATTCTATCATGCCTCAAGATCGAGCTTTTCACGATTGGTATCGCTTTGTTTTATCGTATCCCCCGCACTTGGTGAGAGATTACATAGATGATTTTGGATTGGATGAGCAATCTACAATTCTAGACCCTTTCTGTGGCACTGGAACTACGCTAGTCGAGGCAAAATTAAATCGAATCAGAGCCATTGGATTAGAAGCTAACCCGTTTCCCCATTTCGCCTCTACTGTTAAAATTGATTGGAATATCGTTCCCGACGAGTTACAGTCGTTTGCAATCCAAGTATCAGAGAGCGCCTATGCCGAGTTGGCTAATCAAGGCATAAAAGATAGCCAGGTATTGATTAGTGAACCAAAAGTTGAGCTAAGAACGCTCGACAAACAAGCAACAAGAGCGCTGATAAAAAACTCTATCAGTCCACTTCCGCTGCACAAAACTATTGTGTTGCTCGAACAAATCAATCGTTATCAGGGTGCTCCTTCACACAAGTATGGCATCTTGGCGCTCGGTAATGCACTGGTTACAGCGATCGGTAATCTTCGCTTTGGGCCAGAAGTAGGAGTAGGCAAAATTAAGCGAGATGTTCCGGTAGTGGCTATATGGATGCACGAAATTAGCAAAGTGATTGATGATCTACGATTGGTGCATGGCAAAAGTTACCCTAAATCATCTGTTTTCTTGGCCGATGCAAGAGAGCTGCCCAAAGCAGTAAAGGAAAACTCGATTGATGCAGTAATCACATCCCCTCCATATCCAAATGAAAAAGACTATACTCGTATAACACGACTCGAGTCCGTAGTTCTAGGTTTTTTTAAGGACATGTCTCATCTTCGAGGTTTCAAGAAAACGCTTCTTAGATCAAATACTAGAGGGGTTTACAAAGCCGATGATGATGACAAATGGGTAACTGATATCGAGGAAGTACAACGTTTGGCAACGGCTATTGAAGCTCGCCGAATTGAACTTGGCAAAACTTCGGGTTTTGAAAAGATGTATGCCCGAGTCGCCAAACTTTACTTTGGGGGAATGGCTCGCCATTTCTCAGAATTGACTAAAATTCTAAAGCCTGGGGCTAAATTGGCCTACGTGGTTGGCGATCAGGCATCTTATTTACGGGTAATGATTCGCACCGGTCAAATTTTGACGGATATAGCCGAAAAGTTAGGTTATCAGGTTGAACGAATTGATTTGTTCCGTACCCGCTTTGCTACTGCTACACAAAGCGAGTTGCGCGAAGAGGTTATTGTGTTAAGATGGCCGGGAAAGAGCTAATCACGTCTGTCCGGTCAGAACTAATTGTCAATGAGGGGTTCTTCATATTATGGGAAAATATGGGCAGATCATCGAGTTCTTCCATGTCAGGCCAAGTCGCCGGGCGATAAATTTGGCATTGTTCAGGTGATGCAGGATATTGCATTGTGTCAAGAGCGTTATCCAAGTGCAATCTGCAAACCTATTGCATTACAGTTTACAAGCGAGAATGACGTAGCTATATTGGAACTTGCCATTAGAGAAAAAGACGAAACTCTGAAGCTAAACATTGTGGAGGAAAAACGTTACGAGCTAGTTCCAAGGTCGCAGATTTCAGATGCAGAGCTACGTATGCTAATGGAAAGTGAATTATAAGATTAAAGTCGTTCAACGAGCGTTCTTGAACAACCCGTCAATCCCACCAATCTGTGTTCCCGGAGAGTGAACCATGACCATTGCCAGTCAAACTATACCAAGCGGCGCGGCTCTGGAACAGCGACCGTTCAAAGAAGCGACTGACCCCATCGAGGCAGCCAGAGCCGAGTTGGTGGACACGATCGCCGCGACCGTCGGTATGCCGATGGACGTGCGGGCCGTGGCCGCCACTCTGGAAAGCGCCGGCCTGCGCGACGTGGACGCCCAGACCGATTTCGGAGCCGAGAACCTGTTCGATTTGGCTCAAGACATCTATGGACGGGCGCGGCGGCGAGTCATCGGCGCGGGCGGCGGGCCGCAGGAGTTGGAGCGACGCGGGCTGTTGCACCGGGTGGGGCGCTTTATCAAGTTCTACCTCAAGGGCAGCTTGTTCGCCGCTCCTATGACGGCCCAGATCATTGTACTCTTTGCCCTGAGTTCGTCGCTGTGGGCCTGGCTGTTCTTTAGCGAGCGGCAGGCGACCGTCATCGCCGTGGGCACCATCCTCAGCTACATCGTCACCGGCGGCTTTTCCCAGATCATCAGCCGGCGGGGGATGTTTTACTGGCAGCAAGAGATCTACCTGCTCGCCAAGCGCATCAGCCTGGACTTTTTGCAGGCCGGCGTTGTCCTCACCCTCGTCGCGGCCATCCTCATGTATGTCGTCAATCTCATCTTGCCCATCTTTGAGCAGGACATGATTCTCATTTGCATCATGTATTTCGTGCTGCTTTCTCTCTTGTGGCTCAATGTCTCGATACTGTACATGCTGGAGCAACATTTGGCGATCTTGCTCTCAACCGTGATCGGCGGGGTGTTGGTGTGGGTGATCATGACCTATCTAGGTTGGTCCATCTATATCTCCCACGCCGTCGGCATTATTGTGTCTAACCTCATCGCCTTCGTGTGGGGTCGCCAGATTCTCGCGCGCAAGGCGCGTGACGTGGTCGGCGTGCAAAAGTTGGCCCAGATGCCGCGCTATTCCATCATTGCCTGGGCCACCAGTCCCTATTTTGTGTACGGGGTACTCTATTTTGGGTTCCTCTTTCTCGACCGCGTCGTCGGTTGGTCGGCCCCCTACTCGCCCGGCGGGGAGCCTTCGCCCTACATCATCTGGTTCCGCACCGCCTACGAGGTGGGCATTGACCTGGCTCTCATATCCCTCATTCTGACCATCGCCATGCTAGAGTACACTATCAACGAATTTGCCTCCATGATCATCCCCGTCCAGGAGAGCGTCAGCGCGTTCGATGTGCGCCGCCACAATCGCTCGTTCAAGGCTTTTTACGTGCGGCAACTGATCCTGCTGGCGATCGTGACCGTGTTCAGCGTGATAATCAGCGGCATCATCGTGGACTGGCTGCGGACGCTACCCTGGGCCGCCATGGGCGATGATTTTATCACGCCGTTCGTGTATCGCTGGGGGATGGTGGGATACGCTTTCCTGGCTTTGGGATTGTTGAACGCTGTCTTTTTCCTCTCGCTCTCGCGCCCGCGCTTTGTGCTGCGGGCCATTGGCGTGGGATTTTTGGTCAACGTGGTGGTTGGCTTTCTTCTCAGCCGCATCGTGGTCTATTACTACAGTGTCTTTGGCCTGGTGGCCGGCGGTATCGTGTTTGGGTTGCTATCCACCTGGTATGCATGGCGGGTGATGGATGAATTGGATTATTATTACTATTCGTCGTATTGATGACTAGGGTTGGGGAAGTTGTTAATGGAGACACCGCACTTGGAGATAATCTGGACAGAGTATATGCAGTATCGGGCCAGGTTACGCGGATTTGATCTGGGCGAGATAGAGCGCATTGTGCGTTACACGGGCGAGAGATATGTAGATACGGTAACAAGGCGTTTGATAGCGATAGGCCGGCATAAAGGCGCCTTGGTGCTGATTCCCTATGAGGCTGAAGCCCAGATGCTCACCCCTATAACGATTCACGTCACTACTCGCCAGCAAATCAACTTACGGCTCAAGATGGGGAGGTTGGCGTATGAATGAGACACGAATGATATATTTTGAGCAGGACGATATATTACATATCGCGATTTCCGATGAACCTGAAGCGGGAAGTGTGGAACTTGCCCCGAACATCACCGTGGAAATGAATACGGCGGGGGAGCTCATCGGTATCGAAATCTTGGCCGCGAGCCACTTTATTCGCGATGCGGTTGTAGAGTCCATCCAAGGGCGCGTGCTGCAAATGCCAGAGTTGCAGATGGTTTGAGATTGGGCGAACCTCGTTAGGCGAGGCGCCAAGTCTTGGACGTCAGCACAGGGTCTCTGACCGAAGCCCGCCGTTGTTAGGGCGTTCGCCGAAGGTCTCCGATTGAGGCGAACGGGAGAGATAACTTGTCGGTTTGAGGCACTGTACCGTACGGTACAGCATGGTACGCGGCTTTGTTAGACGCTCGCACGGCTTTTTTAAACTCGTTTCGTGCTAGATCAGATTTAGCATTGTCAAACTCAGTAGATCCAATTTTCACGAGATCTGAGGGTAGTTTAGGACCTTGTGCCCGTCTCTTGCGCTCACATGACGCCCACGAGGGGCTAAACTACACCAAATTTGGATCTACTGAAACTAGCAAACTCTGGGTTTCAGAAAACCCAAAGGGTCTTGGAGAGGGGTACAATGGCGTCAAATTATATTCTCAGTTTACTCGCAGCGACAACCAAAGTCGTGGTCTGGTTCTGGGCCATCTTTATCCTGCTGCCGTGCCAGATACTACCTGCGCCAAAACGGGGCGAAAATCGGCTGTGGGCCGACGTGGTGCGCATGGGCTTTTACACCATCATCATCGTTCACTTTTTGGTTCTCATTGGCATCTATGATCTTTTCTCCTTGATAGCCAGCTACGTCTTGCTCTACTTTCTTTTCCTGTTCCTGCGTCCGGAAGGACTGTCCCGCACCGGTATGGAGAATCTGTTCACCCAATTTATGGTTTTTGCCCTGGACGCGCTGGAGCGCAAGGCAAACTATGGCGAGTTGGCGCGCCGGCGCTGGGACGAGTTCAAGGCCTGGGCCAGGGGGCGGTTACCCGATCGTGACAAAGCCCTGTGGGGCATAGGCCTGCTGTGGGTGCTGGTGGCCAGCGGCTACCTGCGCTTGTACGAGGCCTTGAACGCCGCCGCGCTCACGCCGACTTTTTACTCTCACCTGAAATGGTTAAAGGGCCTGATCCGTGGGGAATTGTACGTGGACGGCATCTACCCTTATGGCGCTTTCACGCTGCTCAGTGGGTTGAAACTGTTCACATTCCTGGACGAAGCGGAGTTGTTGCGGGCAGCCCAGGGGTTGGCCGGCGTGTTGACGGTGGGGGCCGTGTACTTTGCCGTGCGCTATTTTTCTGGTCGGCGCGACGCCGCTCTCTTGGGGTCATCATTGTATGGGATATTCACCTTTGCGCGGGTCTTTCCCGGCCAACCTTTCTACCCTAACGAAGCGTTGCCGGTGGAACTGGCGCT
The DNA here is from genome assembly GCA_011192155.1 of Thermoflexia bacterium. Taxonomy (GTDB): domain Bacteria; phylum Chloroflexota; class Anaerolineae; order B4-G1; family B4-G1; genus B4-G1. Next base: position 13,260 of record DUEK01000040.1, on the reverse strand, counting down.
GGCTTTCCTATTGCCCACCTGGGTTTTTGTGGCCCGCTACCTGGCGGAACGGGAACTGGTCTGGCTGGGGCTGGCTTTCCAGGGAACGGTGACGGTGTTCTTGATTCATCCCTTCGTCGGGGCGGCGGCTCTGGCGGGCTGGGCGCTGGCGCTGCCGGCAGGGCTGATCTATGGCCGGTGGCGAGGCCAGGGCGTGCTGTGGATGTTCCTGTCCGCCCTGGGTGCGGTCGTTTTGGGCAACGTGTTCTACGTCGTTGGTGGGTTGGGGGGCAAGGTGTGGGTCGAGGGCGCGCTGGCGCTGCCCGCTCAGATGTGGGAGCGTTGGATTGCGGATGCGACCAACTTGCCGCGCGCGCTGGCATCGGAAACACCCTGGTTCCTCATAGCTTTGTTTGTTACCCCGCTCCTGCTGTTCCCCGGCGGTGACGATGACGAGTTGAGATCACCGCATAGCACGCGCACGGGTCGTTTCACGCTGGCGCTGGCGCTGTTCGGCGTGGCTATCCTGATCGGAGGAAGCCAGCAATTGGGCTGGTCAGATCTGCTCGCCAGCCGGCTGATGGCAGCGACGCTCTCACTGCTGGCCTGCGCCGGACTGGGCGTGGCGTATGGTATGATCGCTTCATGGATGGCCGCCCTGGTAAGACGGGGCAAATTTCCAATTCCCAATTCCCAATCCCCAATCTGGAGCCTGGGCGCGGTCATTCTCGTCCTGGTCGTCCTACTGGTCATCAGCCCAGGACTGGTTGTCAAGGAAGCCGCCAAAGCGGAATACGACATCGTGGCCCTCAAAATATACGATATTAAAGAGGAGCATCTGGCCTATACCTGGACCATCGTGGGCGCGCCGGAGGTATTGCCCCACACCCTGGGCCGGGGCTGGTATCTGAATGGCGACTATTTCCTGCAAAACTACTTGCCAGAGGTGTACCATTACGACCCCGATGAACCTGAACTCAGCGTACCCACGGAACACGTCTACATCGTGGTCGAAAAGAACATCTATGCCGCTCCGTACACGGCCAAACACTTGTACCAGAGAGAGGCGATGGAACAGGGGTTATGGGATTGGTGCCGCACTTATGGGCAGTCGCACGACAACGTAACCGTCTACTACGAGGACGACGACATTGTCATCTACCACATTCACCACCCGTTGGTTCCTGCAGAACCCGGCAAAGATGAAAGGGGCGCGAGTAGAATCTGGATGGAGATAACGCGATGAAAAACTCGATATTGCAGCCGAACACTTTTTATCCGCGCTTACTCTCGACCTTGGTCGCCGTAATCGTGCTCGCGGCGCTGGGGACCGCCGGCTTTGTGGCCGTGGCCAACAAGGTGACGTTTGAATCTCAGCCCGTGTACGTCGAGCTTCCGCCTCAAAAAGTGCTCGTCGTTTACGATGGCGGCGGGGAGGTATATGACCAGGCGATGACCGGATTGGATTATGCCAAGATCGCCCACGACGACGTAGACTTGGCCGCCGGAGTGCTCTTTACTTCCCTGGAAGATTACACGGCGCTGGTCGTCGCTGCCGAGAGTTTCTCGGACGTTGGCGCAGAGGACGCGCTCGCAATCAGCGAGTACGTGGCCGCAGGCGGCGGGTTGGCCGTCCTGGTCCCGGCCCGCAATCCGGCGTTGGATCAAGCGTTTGGCGTCTCTGACCAGCCGGCGGGGGACGAGGCGACCATCAGCAGCGGCATCCACTTTGTCGGCGACCTTGTCCCCGGACTGGAGGGATTGCAAATCGAGGGACGGGACGTGGGCGAGTTCAGGGCGCGGGAGGCGGCGACGTTGGACGGCGTCGAACTGCTCGCCACTACGGGAGATGGCGGCCTGCCCCTCGTCTGGCAGCACCGATTTGGCCAGGGGCGCGTTATTTATTGGAATAACGATCTGCTGGCCTCCAAAGCGTTCCGTGGCTTGGCCGTCCAATCGGTGCTGGCCGTACACGGCGGAGCGGTGATGTCGCTGGTCAACGCTGGTATCTTTCACGTGGATGGGTTCCCCGCTCCCCCGCTCGTTGAGGGTGCGGATTTCTATCACCAGCAGTGGTTTCCAGGTATGATGGCCCTGGCCGGTAAATATGGGATAAAGTATACGTGGCTGGCGGATTTTGGCCGGGCCGAACCCCCCTGGGATTTCGACGAGTGGGCCGGGGCCACAATTGAGATAGAGGAGCACGAGACGCCATATTGCGCCTACATGGCCTACCAGGTGGGCCGGGGCGGGCACGAGTTGGCCCTGCAAGGTTACTCCGAGGAAGCGGCGCTCGAGGCGGTGGGGCGGCGCTGGCAGGAGGATAGCCTGGGGCCGCTGCCTACGACCTACATCCCTCCCAGCGGCGGCTACGACGAGGCGGCCCTGGCTGCCCTGCGCGCGGCGCTGCCCTCTGTGCAGGTGGTGAGCGGCGACGCTTTTGGCGCTTTTGAGGAGGGTGGGGAGCGCGAGTTCGGCTCGGAGCCGTGGAACGAGGAACTTTTTGCTATGCCCCGCTGGACGAGCGGCTACGCGGACAATCCCTACACCCGCCTGTTGGCACTTTCAGAGTTGAACACATTTGGCGTTTGGACTCACTCCATCCGCGCGGACGACGCGCTCGATCCCTGGGGGGAACAATACGATCGACTTGACGCGCTACTGGGTTGGAATGACGAGTATCGACCCTGGCTGCGTTGGCTGACCACCGCCGAGGCCTACTCGGAACTGGCGAGCTACTTTGATACCGATGTGACCTACACCTTTGACAAAGCCTATCGAGTTACCGTCACGTTTACCGGTCAGCCGACCTACTTGCTCCTGCGTCTGAACGACGGGCGCAAGCTGGATCTGAACAGTTTGATGAACGTGCAAATCGTCAGCTATTACGAGGGTCAGGGGTATTACCAGTACGTGTTGCGGGCTATGGATCTGGAGGCGCGCTTTGGCCTGCTCATTCCCACGGCGGATTTGTAGACGCGAACCCTATCCGCGTTCAACTGCTCAAAGAAAGCAAGGTGATATTGATATGAAAGACTACCGTATCAGCCGCAGAGAAGCGTTGCTATTGGGGGGAAGTGCTCTGATCCAATCGCTGCTGCCGCTCCCGGTCATTGACGAGATCAAAGAGAATCATGTTCCTCGGATGAGATTGGCTGCCGGCCCTGGCGAATCGCTCCAGCGAGTGCTCCTGCTCTACGATAGCGCCGATCCTTTGAGCCAGATGCTATACCCGCAGATATCTATGGCGCTGGACTATGCCAAGATCGCCCACGACGACGCGGATATCGGGCCTGACGCGCGCGTCGCCGATCCAAGCTCCTACTCGGCGGTGGCGGTGGCGGCCGAGAGCATCTGGCGTTTGAGTGACGAGGAGGCCCTCAAGATCAAAGAATACGTGGCCGGCGGAGGGAACCTGGCGGTGTTGGTCCGCGCCTGGAACCCCGTGCTGCGGGAGGTATTTGGCATCCAAGACCGGCAAGAGCCGGAAGGTATCCTGATCGAATCTGGCCTGCGCTTTGTCGCCGACTTTTTCCCCGGTCTCCAGGGACTCGCCCTGGAGAAGCAATACGTCGGCATGTTCAGCGCTATGGCCGCGACGACGGTGGACGGCGTCCAAGTGCTAGCCACATCGGGTGACGGCCAATATCCTCTTTTGTGGCGTCATAAATTTGGCCGGGGGCGCGTCCTGTACTGGAATATGGACCTGCTGGCCGATAGAGAGTTCCGGGGCTTTGCCGTTCAGTCGGTGCTGGACGTCCACACTAGCGCGGTGATGGCGATAGCGAACGTGGGCCTGTTCCACGTGGACGATTTCCCCGCGCCGGCCTCCACCCGCAAGCTCGAACCGGTGGCCGGCGAGTACGACATGTCGGTGGTGGATTTCTACTACAAAGTGTGGTTCCCAGATATGATGCGCCTGGCTCGCAAGTACGGCCTGCATTATCTGTGGATCATCCCCTTCAACTATAACGGCCTGGTCGAACCTCCATGGGACTTTGATCAGTGGGTGCACGCCAAGATCGAGCTGAACGGACAGGAGGTACCCTTCTGCGTCTATATGAGCCACCAGGTGGCCCAGGGGGAGCACGAGCTGGCCCTGCACGGCTATGATCATCAATCCCTGCGCCTCGATTGGTGGATGAGAGACGGCATCGGTGAGGAGGAGGCCAAGCAGAACATGATCTCTGCTCTGGAGGAGGCCAAACAGCGCTGGCAGGAGGATGGTCTGGGGCCGTTGCCCTTTTCCTACGTGCCCCCTAATAACCTGTACGACGCGGCCGGTCTGGAGGCTTTGCACGAGGCCTTCCCATCCGTAAAGGTTGTGGGAGGTATGTATATGGGCGACTTTGAGCACGGCGGTAGTCGGGAGTTCGGCCCCGAGCCGTGGAACGATGACCTGTTCTCCATCCCCCGCTGGACTCACGGTTACTTTGACGAGCCGTTCACGCGCCTGGTGGCCCTATCTGAGTTGAACATGTTTGGCGTGTGGACTCACTTTGTTCATCCCGACGACATTTTTAACACCAAGAGCAACTATCCCACCGAAGATGAGCCGCGCAACCCCTACGAAGCCCCCTGGCGCGGCGACCCCTCCGCCCCCAACGACGGCATGTTCGATCAACTGGACCATCTGCTGGATTGGAACCAGGAGCACTATCCCTGGCTGCGCTGGATGACCACCCAGGAGGCGTATACAGAGTTTGTGAACTATTTTGACACTGACGCCGCTTTTTCTTTGGGAGACGATGGGATCACGATCAGCCTCAGCAAACACCCCACTTATCTGCTCGTGCGCCTCAACGATGGGCGCAAGCTGGACTTGATGCACGTGACCAACGCTCAAATCATCAACATCCACGCGGGCGAGACGTACACCCAGTACGTTTTGAAATGTATGGGCCAAGAGGTTCGCCTCGGGCTGCTGGCCTCTGGCGTGTAGACGGAGATGTCTGGCCGGGTTGGACGTTGCATCTGACGGCGGATGGAGAACAACACGTCCAACGTAACCGAACTGCTGCGCCACGGAATCGCCGCCGCTCAATCTGGACGAACTGAGGAGGCCCGCCAGACGCTGTTGCGGGCCACCGAATTGGACGAGCGAAACGAGCAATCCTGGCTGTGGTTGAGTGGAGTCGTCGAGTTGCTCTCAGATCGGCGCGTCTGCCTGGAGAACGTGTTGGCGATCAATCCAGATCATGCCCCCGCCCAGGCCGGCCTGCGCTGGCTCGACCAACGAGCGCCACCCTCTCCCCCGACCGCCGCGCCAGAACTGTGCCCGCGTTGCGCATCGCCCCTTTTTCAGACCTCGGAGGTCTCGGAAGGTGACATTGGCAGCAAAATTGCTTAGATTGCGCCCGTTTTTACCGGCAAAGGCGCTCTCGAGAGACCTCCGAGGTCTTGTTGTCGTAACATTTTGGATCTACCGAGACTGATTGTCTAAATGCGACATTGGTATGTGCTTTTGAAACGTCAAGGATGAGTGAGCCGCAATCACAGGATGAGTTACTGGTGAGTTATCTGTCTGGCTCCATCGCTGAACTGGTTCACGAAAAATCAGTCGAGATTCTAAACGAGGTCGGCTTTTGCGTGCCGGAGCAGAATGCCCTGACCCGTCTGGAAGCTGCCGGTTTTCCGGTTGATTGGGAATCGCAGATGGTTCGGGTGACGCCCGAACTGCTGGAGAATGCTCTGAGCAGTATGCCCCGCGACGCCACGCTCTACGACCGGGCCGGGGAGTCGCCAGCGCCGTTCGAGCGTGGCTCCTGCTTTATGGGCGCGGGCACGCCGGTGAACGTGTTTGACCTAAAGACAGGAGAAAAGCGTTCAGCCACCCGACAAGACGTGCGTGACCTGGTGACTCTGCAAGACGCGCTGCCCCAGGTAGACATCGTCCGGCCCACCGTCACGGCCACCGACCAGGGAGAGTGCTCAGACCTGGTCGAGATTGCCGAATTGCTGCGCTGTACGGGCAAGCCAGTGGTTCATCGGGTTCTATCGGCGGAGCGAGTGGATGCGGCGATGGAGATGCTGGCAGCGGTCGCCGGAGGGGAAGACGCTTTCCGCGCGCGCCCCAACTTTGCCACGCTCTATTGCCCCATCAGCCCCGGCTACTTTACGCCAGAAAATGTGCGCTGTATGCTGCGTTGGGCCAGGCACGGCGTTCCGCTCACCTTGCTCAGTATGGCGATGGGGGGCGCTTCGGCCCCGGCCACGCTGCTGGGTGAATTGGTTGTGATCAACACCGACATTTTGGCCTGGATCGCCGCCTTGCAGATTCTCTACCCAGGTACGCCGCTGTTGTACGGCAGTGTGTCGGCGGTGCTCGATATGCGCACCGGGTTGCTGCCGTTGGGCGCGCCGGAGCGGGGGATGATCAATGCCGGGGCTGCGCTGATGGCCCGCTACTATGGGATGCTCTCAATGTGTGGCGGGCTTTCGTCGGACGCCAAGCAGTTGGACGCCCAGGCCGGGTTCGAGAAAACAGTCACCGCCGTCCCGTTGCTGCTGCAAGGGACCGACATCATCTATGGCGTCGGCGCGACCGATGCCGGCTCGAGCATCTCGTACGTGCAGATGGTGATTGACGACGAGTTCGCGGCCGGGCTGCGACGGATGATGGAGGGCATCCCCGCGCACGACCTGGACGAAGAGGTGGCCTTGATCAAGGCGAACACGCCGCGCGGCAACTTTCTCAAGGAAAAGCACACCCGCCGCAACTTTCGCCGCCACTGGCAGCCCAGCATCCTCAGCCGCGATACCTACGAGACGTGGCAGGCCAGGGGCGAGAGCATCGAGCAGATCTGCCGCCGCAAGGCCAAGGGCATCCTGGCGCAGCATCAGCCGGAGCCGTTGCCCGCCGGGGTCGAAGCGGAACTGGAGCGCGTTGTGCGACGTTACCTGGGGCCGAATTTCCATTTCGAATCGTAGGCGGGCGCGGACACGAACGGGGCAGGAAAGAAGATCTCAGCATAAAAGTGATAAAACGGGAGGCAAAAATATGTTGAGTGCTAGAGAAAGAAAACGCCTGGGCCTTGACCGGCCAATAACGAGAAGAGATTTTATCAAAGGCATGATGGTCGGCGCCGGTTCTCTTGCGCTTTCCGGATGCTCTGGTTCGACTTTTGGCCCAGATACGCCACCAGCTCTGACATTGCCCCCGTCTGTTCATTCATATTTCGGGGGGGATACCCCAGACACCATTTCCACCTGCCACCGGGTCCACAATGGTGAGAGTTTTGACCAGGGAGAAGATACCGGCGAAATATATGATCTGGTCGTGGTAGGCGCCGGGCTGGGAGGGCTTACGGCGGCATATTTTTATCAGCAGGAACGCCCGGAAGAGAAAATTCTGCTGCTGGACAATCACGTCGATTTTGGCGGTGATGCCCAGCGCAACGAATTGACCGTCAAAGGCCAGAGAATCATCGTTACCCAGGCATGTGATTATCAATGGGCTATTGGTTCAGAATATGCGCAAGTGAAAAAGCTCTGGGACGATCTTGGAATTGACCTTTCCCCAACCAGCGACCTGGCGCTTGCTCCTGAAGCATATCACGAGCATCTGTTCGTAAATGGCGAATGGATCAGGGATTTCTGGGAAACGGGTTACAACAGCGCTTCTTCACCCTGGTCAAAACAGGTTCAGGATGATTATGATGCCTTTTGGGAAATCATGGAATCATTCAAGTGGGAACCCTGGGCGCAAGTTAAAGCGGAATTGGCCGAGTGGGACAAGATAAGCTTCAAGGAGTGGATGGAGGATGTGAATGGTTGGGACCCGCAAGTTACCCATTTAATAGACATGTGGGTCAGGTCGGATTATGGAGCAGGTGTGGATACCCTTTCTGCAGCCTGTGGCTTTTGGAATTTTACAGGCGGCGACTTTGTCAGGTATAAATGGCCGGGCGGCATGTCCGGATTTGCCCGCCATCTCGTGAATGCCCTCATCCCTCAAGCCTTGAACGGACAGGATGTTATCACCGGTAATATGGACCGTAATGCCCTCGACAGTTCGGAAAACAATGTCAGAATCCGGCTGGAATCTACCGTTGTCGAAGTCAGACACGAAGGTTCTGCTGAAAGCTCGGATCACGTGCTGATAAAGTACATCAATGGCGATAATCTTTATCAACTGAAGGCCAAGTCGGTAATTATGGCCGGCGGGGGATACATGGCCAAGCATATCGTGTCGGATCTGCCTCAAGAACAGAAGGATGCTTATGATAAATTTCATTATGCCGCCTATACGCTGGTCAATGTCTGGGTAAACAACTCCAGGGCGCTAGACAAGCTGAATTTTGGTTATTCGGGCTGGATATGGAACCCAAGGATAGCCAACTATCTTACGATAGCGGATGGCATAACGGAAGAAGGCAATGACCCAAATCGTGACCCGGAAAGGCCCAATTGTATTACCTTGTGGTGCCCCCCACTCCCTGATCCTGAACTTGATGGTGACTATGAGCAGCAGGGCAAAAGAGGCAGGGCTGATATGCTTGATAAATCTTTTGAGGATTACGAGATTTTGATTCGGCAAGAACTGCTCGACGTTTTTGGCGACGCCGGATTTGATCCGGCAAAGGATATCGAGGGAATAGCCGTTAATCGCTTCGGACATGCCGAGGTTATATGCTACCCAGGGTTTGCTTTTGGTAGTGGAAATTCCGATGCGCCTGTTCCTGGCGTTCCCACGTATGACGCTGGGCAACGCTTTGGCAGAATAGCCTTTGCTCACACCGATCTAAATGGGTTTGCAGATAATCAGGGCACGACGAGGATATCGCGGCGGGCCGTGAATGACCTGCTGGATTAGCTTTTTAGAGACAGCCCAACAGGTCCTTAATCCGTAAATCCTGCCCATCAGTGTTCTCAGGAGCGGAATGACAAACATCAAACCTATCCAGCACAAGCTCCACCTAAAAGTGCTAAACGAGGCCCAACTCGCGGAAATAAGGTCGGCCACATTGCACGTTTTGGAACAGGTGGGCGTACATTTTCCCTCCGAACGCGCCCTGAGCGTCTTTGCCGAGCACGGCGCTGAGGTGGACACAGAGACCCAGATCGTAAAGATGACGCCGGATTTGGTGCTGGAGGCGTTGAGCCACGCGCCGCGCTCTTACACCCTGTCCGGGCGGGCCGAGGGCGCGGATTTAATCCTCGATGGCGCCAAAAGCTACTTTGCCACAGACGGCTGCGGGGTGGAGACGATTGATTTCGAGACCGGGGAGCGGCGTTACTCGCGCAAGGACGACCTGGCAAAAATGGCGCGGGTGGCCGATTATCTCTCCTCGATCGCGTTCTTCTGGCCGATGGTCAGCGCGCAGGATTACGGCGTGATGGCCCCGCTGCACGAACTGGACGCCTGTTTCAACAACATCACCAAACACGTCCAGACCGAGACCGTGATGGGGGAGCGCTGGGCGCAGTACGCGGTTCGGATGGCCGAAGTGATCGCGGGCGACCGGGAAAAGATGCGGGCCAAGCCCCCTCTCTCCAGCCTGGTCTGCACGATTGCGCCGCTGGGGCAGGATAAGGAAGGCATTGAGGCGGCAATGGTGTTCGCCGAGGCCGGCATCCCGGTCGGCTTTATGGGCATGCCGACGATGGGATCCACGGCTCCGGCGGTACCCGGCGGGGCGCTCGTCATCGGCAACGCCGAGGCGGTCAGCGCGATGGTGCTGATGCAGTTGGTCGCCCCAGGCGCGCCGGTCTTTCAATCGCTCTTGGCTTCGGCGCTGGACCCGCACTCGGCGGATTACATCGTCAGTACGCCGACCAAATACCTGTGCAACGTGGCGGCGATCCAGATGGCGCACGATTGGGGCGTGCCGTCGTTGGCAGGCACGTTTGGCGTGGACGCGCCAGAACCCGCCACTTGGCAGCTTGGCCGCGACAGCGTCTACACCGCGTTGATGTGCGCCCTGGCCGGGACGGATATCACCATCGGGCTGGGTATGCTCAAGGCATCGACGTTGCTGGCGCCGGAGCAGATCATTTTCGACGATGAAATCTACCACACGCACCGCGTCCTGGCCGAGGGGCTGGATACGAGCAGCGATGGTCTGGCGTTGGACGTGATCGAAAAAGTCGGCCCCAGGGGGCACTTTTTGGCCCAGCAGCACACGCGCCGCCACATGCGTGAGATATGGATTCCGGGCTTGACCCATCCGCGCCCGTTGTTCGATGGAGAGACTGTGCCGGATATTCGGCAGCGGGCGAGGGCAAAGGTGGACAAAATTCTGGCAGAACACCGGCCGGAGCCGCTGGAAGAGGCTGTTCAAGCGGAGTTGCGAGTTATTTTGGATGCTGCGGAGCGCGAGTTGGGTGAGTAGGCGGTCAATTTAGTGATTTTTGAAACATCTCAAGGAGAATATATGCAAGAGGAACTGTCCGCACAACAAGTAGTGGATTTGAATCGTGAATACACGCTCTTTTCATGGTCAGTGCAGTCGCAGGTCAATCCAATCCCGATAGCAAAAGCAAAAGGGGCACATTTTTGGGATGCGAATGGAAAGCAGTACCTCGACTTTTCGTCCCAGTTGATGAACGTGAATATTGGACTTCAACACCCACAAGTAGTCAAAGCGATCCAGGATCAGGCTGCTGAATTATGTTTTGTTCATCCTGGTACTGCAACCGTTCCTCGTGGCCTGCTGGGCAAAAAGTTGGCCCAGGTCACCCCTGACAAGCTCAGCAAGACCTTTTTTGTCCTGGGTGGCGCCGAAGCGAACGAGAACGCGATCAAGATTGCTCGCTTTTACACCGGACGCCACAAGGTCATGGCGCGCTATCGTTCGTATCACGGCGCGACGCACGGCGCAATCGCTTTGACCGGCGACTATCGCCGCAACGCGATCGAACACACCATGCCCGGAGTCGTGCACTTTCTCGATCCCTTTTGTTATCGTTGCCCGTTTGGGCAAGAGTCGGGATCGTGCCAGCGAGAGTGCATCGCGCACGTCGAAGAGATCATCAGGTACGAGGGGCCAGACAAGATCGCTGCCATCATTATGGAAGGCGTGACAGGTTCGAATGCTATCATTGTTCCGCCGGATGACTATTGGCCGCGTGTCCGTGAGATTTGTAACAAGTATGGTATTTTGCTCATTTCGGATGAGGTCATGAGCGGCTGGGGGCGGACGGGCAAATGGTTCGCGGTGGATAACTGGAACGTCGAGCCAGACATCATCACGACCGCCAAGGGCCTCACGTCTGGATATGTGCCGTTGGGCGCGGTGGTTGTCTCGCAAGATATCGCCGACTTTTTTGATGACAAGTATCTGTACGCCGGTCTGACCTACAATGGGCACGCGCTGGCCTGCGCGGCTGCGCTGGCAACGATTGCGGTTTATGAGACAGACGGTTTGATCGATAACGCTGCCACGCTGGGCAACCATTTGGGCGCTGCGTTGGAAGGCATCAAGGAACGACATCGTTCGGTCGGGGACGTGCGCTACATTGGCTTGTTCTCGGTCATTGAATTGGTCGTCAACCGCGAGACGAAGGAGCCTTTCTCGCCGGAGGTGATGGCAAAGGTAGGACAAGCTTTGCGGGAGAATGGATTGTTCACTTATATCAGGGCCAACGATATGGGCGCAATGGTCTTTGTGGTGCCTCCGCTTTGCATCAGCCAGGAGCAATTGGATGAAGGATTGAGTATAATTGACCAGGCTTTGAGCATCACAGACGCTATGGCAAAATAGAGCAGGATCGACGGAATTTACGAGATTTTTTAGGTCTCAGTAGATCCAAATTTCAGACCTCGGAGGTCTCGGAAGGTGACATTGGCAGCAAAATTGCTTAGATTACGCCCGTTTTTACCGGCAAAGGCGCTCTTGAGAGACCTCCGAGGTCTTGTTGTCGTAACATTTTGGATCTACTGGGCCTGAGCCTATATTTCGCATCCTGACGCAGCCTATTTGTGTCTTTTTCAAAAAGCGGGGAAAGAAACCAGGTTTTTCAGAAAAAACCTAGTTTCTCACTGACCCAGACGGCGAATCTGCCCAAGTTTTTTAATAAATTTCATAAGGAGTAACAGATGAGCAAAGTGGAAACCTTGGGGTATTTTGTAAATGGTGCTCAAGGCATCGAGTACAACTCCGCTGACTGCACTCGCGATGGCCGAGCTGTTGGCCAAAGCAGGCCTGCCAGATGGCGTAGTGAATGGTATGACTTGCAGCCAGTATGAGGTAGAGACCTTTCTCAAACCTCCCGCTATCAAGGGTGTTACTTTTGTCGGTTCTACCGCAGTGGGTAAGCATATTTATTCTATCGCCGCCGCGCATGGCAAGCGGGTGCAAGAGTTAGACGTAAATTCGTAAATTCAATATAGGAGGATAAAATGTCACAAGAAATATTCGATAAATTGGCCCAGGCAGTAATAGACGGTGAGCCGGAGGACGCAGAGGAACTGGCCGGACAAGCGTTGGAACAGGGCCTCGATCCGCTGGTCTGCATCAACGAGGGCCTCACCCAGGGCATGGATCGCGTGGGCGAGCTATTTGCCAGCGGTGAGTATTACTTGCCCGACTTGATCATTGGCGGCGAAGCGATGAAGGGCGCCCTGGCTGTCCTGGAACCGGCCTTGACCGGAAGCCAAGAACGCGAGGTCGCGGGGCGGGTAGTGCTCGGCACGGTAAAGGGCGACCTGCACGAGATCGGCAAGACGCTGGTGGGCACTATGCTCACGGCCAACGGTTTCCAGGTCACCGACATCGGCATCGACAAACCAGCGGACGAGTTCATCGCCGCGGTCAAAGAGGCGAACGCGACATTGATCGGCGCTTCGGCGCTGTTGACGACGACGATACCGGAGCAGCAAAAGATCGTCGAGGCGTTGGTAGAGGCCGGCCTGCGCGACAAGGTCAAGGTGATGGTCGGCGGCGCGCCGGTCACGCAGGCCTGGGCCGACAAGATCGGCGCTGATGGCTACGCCGAGGATGCCATTGGCGCGGTTTCCGTCGCCAAAAAACTCGTCGGTGCTGCGTAGGCAAGGGAGAGAATATCTACCGCCGACTTTGACGCGGTCAAGGAGAAAGGTGCCCACCTTGGTCGATGCTTTTGCGCTGCTGACGACGATGCTCCAGCAAGGCAAGATCATTGAGGCGCTCCGGTCACTGAGGAATGGGCGAGCAAGATTGGCGCTGATGGGTACGCTGAGGATGCCATGTCCGGTAGTCGTCAATGATACGTCATATGGTTGAACAAGCCAACGCTGGACGAAGAATACCGGATAGAAGTCGCCTGTGAAATGGCAGCAATTCTTGAAGATGAACTGCC
>DUEK01000004.1 GCA_011192155.1 Thermoflexia bacterium | reverse complement strand
CGGATGGCGGCAGCGCTTGGCGCTCAACGCCGCCATCCTCCACCGGCCCGAGTTGATCTTTCTCGACGAACCGACCGCCGGCGTTGACCCGGTCTCGCGGCGCGCCTTTTGGGACCTGCTCTACAAACTGGTCATCGATAAAATCACAGTGTTCGTCACCACCCACTATATGGACGAGGCCGAGCACTGCCACCGGCTGGCCTTTATCCAGCGGGGCAAGTTGATCGCTTCCGGCTCGCCGGAGGAGATCAAGCGCGACGTGATGCGCGGCCAAGTGTTGGAAATCGCGCCCGACGATACACCCAAAGCGGTAAAAGTCTTGCGCGCCGCCGCCGAGTCCGGCAAACTGCCGCTCGCAGAAGTGGCGATGTACGGCGCGTTAGTGCATGTCGTCGCCCCCGATATGGAGCGGCATCGGGAGGCTATCGCCGCCGAATTGCGCCGGGCGGATGTCGAGCCGGGAGCTATGGCGATCATTGAGCCTTCGCTGGAGGATGTGTTCATCGCCTGTATGCGGTAACAAGTTGTGAGTGGCAAGCTCGTAGGCGCGGTTTCCAACTGCGTTTCGGACCACGCGATTTGGAAATCGCGGCTACACCTTGGCGATTTTTCCCGTAACGGGAATTGCTGGTAAGAGACCCTAAAGGTTTCAGACAACCTTTAGGGTCTCTTTTTGCTCTCTTGGAACTTGCCCTATAAACTAGTTGCCGGTAAAATTGTAACGAGTGAGGAACACAATGAGCCGAGTTTCGTTGCTGCGAATAGCATCACGCCTGAGCGCCACTGCCCTGCGGATTGGAACGAGCGTCAAACGAACCTTTGCGATTGTGCGCAAGGAGATATTGCACGTTGCGCGCAACAAGGTCACTTTGTTCCTGGCCGTCGTGTCTCCGGCTTTTATGATGTTTGTCCTGATGTACTCCTTCACCGTGGACATCAAGGAGGTCCCCGTCTCTATCCTGGATAACGACCATTCGACGCTGTCGCAGCGGTACGCCAGCGACCTTCTTTCCACTGGCGACGTGACGATGCCCAGATGGGCGCGCGATTATGAGCACCTGGAGCGGCAGTTGGAGCGAGGGGAGATCAAGGCGGCGGTCGTCATCCCGTTCGGGTTCATGGACGACGTCGTGGCTGGGCGTGAGGCCCGTGTGCAAGTGCTCATTGACGGCACCGCGCCCAGCGCAGCCAACCATGCCACCGCCCACATAATTGGCTTTACCCAAAGCATGGCGGTAGATGTTCTGCGCCGGGATCTGGCACAGATGGGCTACGAGTCACTGAATATCCAGCCGATTGACTTGCGTATCCGCACCTGGTACAACCCCACACTGCGGGCCATCGTCGGCTACGCGCCCGCGCTCCTGGCGGTGGTCATGGGGATGCCGGGCACCATGGCCGCGATGACGCTGGCGCGGGAGAAAGAACACGGCACGCTGGAGCAACTGACCGCCACCCCCATCGGCCGGGGCGAACTCTTGGTGGGTAAACTGATACCCTACTTGCTGAGCGGCCTCGTGAGCGTACTTCTTTGTACCGCGCTCGGCGTCTACTGGTTCCGGGTACCTTTTCGGGGCGACTTTTTTATCTTTATGCTTCTCTCGTCTTGTTTCCTGTTGGCTACTCTGAGCATCGGCCTGTTGATGTCGGTCTTTATCAAGACACAGCAGGCGGCGCAACTGCTGGCTCCGCTGGTCTTTACCATACCTGCTTTCTTTCTCTCTGGCATCTTTATTCCACTTTCGAGTATGAATCCGTTGGTGAGGACGATGACTTATGCGCTCCCCTCTACCCACTATGTCGCCATCGCCCGGCAGCTCTTTCTCAAGGGCTGGGGACTGGCCCAACTATGGCCCTACGCGGTCGCCCTGCTGGCGATTGGGCTGCTCCTGACGACGCTCGCCATTGCACTGTTTCAGAAAAAATTAACGTAATGCTAGACTCACTCGTCCGCATCTGGACACTGGTGGTCAAAGATTTTACCCAACTGCGCCGCGATTGGCTCATGATTGGGTTTGTCACCCTGGTGCCGCTGGGCGAGTTGTTACTGATCGGCTGGGCTACCTCCAGCCACATCGAGCACCTGCCCACCGCCGTGTTAGACGCCGACCGCAGCGCCGAGAGCCGCGCACTGGTAACGGCGCTGGAAAACGCCCGCACCTTTGACATCTCCCACTTTCCCGATTCGCCCGCCGCAGTGAACGACCTGGTTGACCGGGGTACGGTGGTGGTTGGTCTTACCGTGCCGGAAGGGTTCGGCGCGGGACTGACTAACCCAGCGGCAGCGCCCCTGCAAATTCAAGTCATCCTTGATGGAGCCGACCCCGTGGCAGCGGAGACAGCGCAGCGCAGCATCGAGGGCGTGGTCGCCACGCTGGTGCAGCGGGCGGCGGCGCGGCAGGCTGGCATAGTTGATCGGGGAGAAGTGATCCGCGCCGACGTGCGCGTGCGCTATAACGAGGACCTCAGCGAGGCCAACTACACCATTCCCTCCGAGATGGGCATAATGCTGATGACTATTGTGCTGATGATTGCCTCTATGGGAATCGCCCGCGAGCGGGAACTGGGCACGCTCGAGCAGATTATGGTCACGCCAATGCGGCCCATCGAGATCATCGTCGGCAAGGCTATCCCGGCGGTGATCGTTGCCTACGTCAACTTTATCGGCATGTTGGCGATCACCGTTCTGGTGTTCCACGTGCCCTTTCGAGGCTCACTGCCGCTGTTACTGGCGATGGCGCTGTTCTACCTGTTCGTCGAACTGGGTTGGGGGCTGGTCGTCTCCGCTTTCAGCGCCACCCAGCAACAAGCCATCCTCCTGGCCTTTTTGATAATGATGCCAGAGATGATCTTTTCCGGCTTTGCCGTACCGATAGAGAACATGCCGCGCGCGCTGGAACTGGCTTCCAACCTGGTGCCGATCAAACACTGGCTAGAGATCGTGCGGGCCGTGATGCTCAAAGGGGTGGGGCTGGAGACGGTCTGGCCCAACCTGTTGGCGCTGGCCGGCCTGGGGGCCGCTATCATGACAGCCTCGGTGCTGGTGTTGCGGAAACGATTGTCGGCGGTGTAGCGTGCTACAATATGTGTCTTTCAGGCTGAAGCGAATATCCCCGATTTCCCAGCAACCCCAATCTGCTGGATGCCGCCCCGTTTCCTCTTTTTGACTATAATCCCAAACAATCTTATAATCTGGTAAATGGTAGGCTGCAAGCGAGCGAGAGGAAAGCTGCGATGGCTGGTGAAACGATTCTCATCGTCGAAGATAGCGCGCTGAACCGCAAACTGGTGGAGACCGTCCTACAGCCCCACGGCTACCGCCTGCTGATTGCCGTGAACGGCGAGGAAGGGGTCGAGATCGCCACTCGCGAGAAACCTGATCTCATCCTCATGGATGTGCAGTTGCCCAAGATGAGCGGGTACGACGCCACTCGGATTCTAAAGGCGCAGACCGAGACAGCCCACATTCCCATTGTGGCCCTCACTGCCCACGCCATGGATGGCGAACGTAAGCGATCTGAGGAAGCTGGCTGCGATGGTTATCTCACCAAGCCAATTAACACCCGTGTTTTTCCTGGTCAGGTAAGGGAATACTTGGATTCGTGAGCAGCAATTCCCGTTATGGGTGAAAAGTCAGGTCGTAGCCGCGATTTCGCAATCGCGCAGGGTGCTTTACGCGGGAAGATATACTGAACGCAAATCAAATGGGTGAATTGCTCCAGTCTCGAAAACATTGCAAGAGGACCGGAATAGAGGCTTTAGCCGGGTAAACGTGGCAAAACTGGGTCAAATCCGGCTAAAGCCTCCAATCCAAATTCACTCAACTCAATTGCGCTCAGTATAACCGCAGATAAACGTAAATGAACGCTGATAAATTGGGCAGAAATAGAACGTCATTTACATCCATCGGCGTTCATCGGTGTGTATCTGCGGTTCTAGTTATGCCTTTTCAAGACGTGTTCAAACCTGATGCTAAAAGAGGGAAACGATAATGCTGAGAAACGAAGGAGATAGACTATCGCGTGTCATAGTCTGCACGCCCAGGCAGGAGTACTTTCACGTCAGCAACCCCAAAGCGCACAACATTGCAGAGATCGCTGATCCAGACAAGGCCAAACAGCAACACGACGAGTTAAAGCCGGCATTGGCAAATTTTGCCGAGGTGATTGACCTTCCAGAGCTGGCCGGTCACCCCAACTCGGTCTTTACCCGCGACACCGCCCTTTGCACTCCTGATGGATACATCAAACTGAGGCTGGGGCTAGATACGAGGTTGGGTGAAGAGGAGTGGATGGCGCAGGCTCTGGAATCGCTGGGAGAGCCGCGCGTGGGCGAGATCACAGCGCCCGGCACGGTCGAAGGCGGAGATGTGGTGCTGGCGGGTACGGTGGCCTTTATCGGGCGTTCCACCCGGACGAACGAGGAGGGCGTGAGACAGCTTGCAGACCTGTTGCGCGCGCTGGATTACGAGGTGCGCACGCTATCCCTGCCCGATCGCTACTTGCATCTGGACAAGGTCATGATGGTTGCCGGGCCAGAGCGGATCATCTGCTTTCCCGAACTGTTCCCGGCGGGGTTTTTCAAGGGATTTGAGAGCATCGAAATTCCCGAACGAGGGTCAAACACGGCCAACGTGATCTGCCTGGACAAAGATGAAATCATCGCCCATGCGGCCAACAGCGAGGTGATCGGGATACTTGAGGGCAAAGGCGTGACCGTTCACACCATCAACCTGTCCGAGTTCGCCAAGGGGATGGGTGGGCCCAATTGTCTCATTATGCCCCTCGAAAGAAAATGACCAATCCCCAATCCCCGATCTCCAATTCTCTCGACTGGCTACTGGCCCTCCTCCCCATCTTGGTCGTCCTCGTTCTGATGCTGCGCTTCCGCTGGGGCGCGGCAAAGGCCGGGGCGGTCGGGTGGCTGGCGGCATTGCTCGTGGCCGCGCTCCGCTTTGGCGCGGGGCGGGACGTGCTGATTTACGCTCAACTCAAGGGCTTGTTCCTGACCCTCTTTGTGCTCTACGTCATCTGGGCCGCGCTGCTCTTTTACCGCGTCACCGACGAGGCCGGCGCACTCTCCGCCATCGGCGCGGGACTGCCCCGCCTCACGCCGCGCCGGGGCTTGCAGGCGCTGCTCCTGGCCTGGGCGTTCGGCGCTTTTCTGCAAGGCGTGAGCGGCTTTGGCGTGCCGGTGGCCATCGTCGCGCCACTGCTGGTGGGGCTGGGTTTCCCGGCGGTGGCGGCTGTAGTCATCGCCTCGGTGGGGCACTCTTGGGCCGTCACCTTTGGCTCGCTCGGCTCCTCCTTTTACACCCTCATCGGAGCGACGGGACGCAGCGGGGAAGAGTTGGCTCCCTGGTGTGCACTGATGCTGGGGCTGGCCTGCCTCGGCTGCGGGGCGGGCACGCTGTGGGCGGCGGGAGGAAAACGCGCACTGCTATCAAATCTGGTGCCCCTGTTTATCATCGGGCCGGTGATGGCCGCGGCCCAGTTCCTTGTCGTCACCAACGGAATGTGGTCTATCGGCGGAATGACGGGGGGGCTGGCAGGGCTGGCGGTCGGGGTGGCCTGGGCGCGGAGAGAACACGGATCGGCAGGATTTGCGGATCGCGCTGAAGCGGGATTGGCGGATCATTCCAAAGAGATGCCATTCGGCTGGGCGCTGCTCCCCTACGCCCTTCTGGTCGCAATTGTGCTGGTCGCCAGATTGATCCCGTCTGCACGCGATTTCTTGGGCCAGGTGGTCATCCGCGCGTCGTTCCCCGAGCTGACCACCTCGCGCGGCTGGGTGACGCCGGCCGGGACGGGGCGCGCCATCAACCTGTTCGGCCACGCCGGCGCGCTGCTGGTCTATGCCGCCCTCATCACCTACGGGCTGTTCCAGCGGCAAGGGCGCTACACGCCCGGGACGACGCGCCGCATCGCGCGGGCCGTCGTGCAAAAGGCCGCTCGCTCCAGCCTGGGGATAGCGGCCATGGTGGGCATGGCGCTGACGATGGAGCACGCCGGCATGACACATTTGCTGGCCCAGGGAATCGCGCGGGTAGCCGGGCCGGCCTTTCCACTGGTCTCCCCTTTCATTGGCGCATTGGGCGCTTTTATGACCGGCTCTAACACCAACTCTAACGTTGTCTTTGGCGGCATGCAGCAACACGTGGCCGCGCTGGTCGGCGTCAGTCCGCTCATCATCCTGGCCGCGCAGACGACGGGCGGGGCAATAGGCTCGATGTTCGCCCCGGCCAAGATCATCGTCGGGTGCAGCACGGTGGGGTTGGGAGGCCGGGAGGGGCCGGTGCTGCGGGCCGCGATGCGCTACGGCTTGGCGATCGTGGCCGGCCTGGCCCTGGCGACCGTCGTGGCGGTCTACTTGAAGGCTGTGGCGTGAGTGTTTATATCGTCGCTCGTTCGATCAGCAGGCCGGTGTGGGAGCGGTTGCAGCACCCTTTATCCGCCCGCGTCCTGGCCGTCTTTGAGCGCGTCTGCGACCTGGCGACCGACGACGGGGGCGTGATCGCCCTGGTGACTCCCCAAGTCGGCGATGGGCCGCTGAGCATTGTAGCGGATGTGGATTTTGCCACGCTCAAGCCGGGCGCGCTGGCTCGCTGGAATGGAGAACGGCTGCAAATCGGCGGGCTGAAAGTCGCGCTGGATAAGGCCGTGATCTGGGAACCTTGCCCGGACTGGGAGAGTCTGCGGGCCCGCCGCGACGTCTTTGTAGATCGCCTCTCCCTTCTTGAGACTCTCGCTCTGCGCCGCGCCCATGAAGACAGCCTGCTAACCCTCACATCTATGCAGGCGGGCGGGCCCGACGTCACGTTCGACACGGCCCGAGAAGCCGTAAAGGTTCTACGAGCAGGATGGGAGGGGGACGCCGCTCAATTGCGGGCTGGCGCGACCCAACTGGCGGGATTGGGAACCGGCCTGACCCCGGCCGGCGACGACTT
The DNA here is from genome assembly GCA_011192155.1 of Thermoflexia bacterium. Classification (GTDB taxonomy): domain Bacteria; phylum Chloroflexota; class Anaerolineae; order B4-G1; family B4-G1; genus B4-G1. Next base: position 74,932 of record DUEK01000004.1, on the reverse strand, counting down.
TCTCACCGGCCTGATGCTCTGGGGCTGGTTGGCTCACCCCGACCCTGGCTGCCTGTGCCATCTGCTGGCCGAGGCGGCAGCCCCGCGCACCACTATTCTCTCGGCGGCCCTCCTGCGGGCTGCCGCGCGGGGCGAGTGTAGCGCAGCGTGGCACGCGCTGCTGGCGGCGCTTTCGCGCGGGAGCAACGAGGAGGTTGCCGGGGCCGCGCGGGGCGTGCTGGCACACGGCGCGACCTCCGGCGCGGACGCGCTGGCGGGGTTTCTGTGGGGCAGGCTTTCGTAATGCTTGATGTTTAACACACTGCGTTAGCGGCACCGGTTCAGTTGGGTGGGATTGCTAGATAGTTCATACCGAACACTTTTTTCAGGACACGGATTGCACAGATTAACACGGATTTTTTCGTTTTTGCGCTTTTGGTGACTCGCTCGCTTGCCGGGATCCGCTATCCGGGCACGGTTTCAAGCAAAGTGGAAAAAATCAAGCGCGAGTCGGCGCCAACATCCGTGAAATCTGTGTTCATCCAAAAAAGATCAGTCAATCAGTCGCACTACACTGCCTGTTTAGTCAAATCTCATTCAACTGAACCAGTGCCCTGTGAAATGCTCTGTGAAACTCTGTGTAACAGCCCAGGTTGAGCAGTTACAAACATTCGTGATAGAGGCCAAGTATTCGGACCAAAGCGCCTGGCAGTGAATACCCGTGGGAGAATGCTCATGCCCAAGAAACCCTGTACAGTCTGTTTGACATTTGATTTTGACGCGCTCAGTGTCTGGCTGGGAGGCTATCCGCGCGTCACGCCGGCGATGCTTTCGCGGGGGGAGTACGGGGCGCGGGTAGGAGTAGGCCGCATCTTGGAGCTGCTGGCAGCGTATGACATTGCCGCTACTTTTTTCACCCCTGGCCACACCGCCGAATCCTTCCCCAACGTCATTGAAGCCATCCTGGACGCCGGCCACGAGCTGGCCCATCACGGCTATGGCCACGAGGATCCCAGCACACAAAGTCCGGGCGAGGAGCGGCGCAGCCTGGAGCGAGGGCTGGCTGCACTGGAGCGATTCCTGGGAAACCCGCCCCGGGGCTACCGCTCCCCCTCCTGGGACTATAGCGACGTCACTCTCTCCCTGCTGGTGGAGCACGGCTTTCTCTACGACTCTAGTCTCTTTGCCAGCGACTTTTATCCCTATCATCCTCGGCAGGGGGATCGGGTAGGAGTGGAAGATCCGCTGCAAATGGGGAAAGAAACGAACCTGTGGGAGTTCCCGGTGGACTTTTGCCTGGACGACTGGGCTCACTTTACCTTTAACTTTGATCCGTCGCGGGTGGGCCTCTCCGCTCCCTCCAAGGTCTGGGAGATTTGGTCAGGAGAGTTTGACTATATGGTCAAACACGCACCGGGCGGCGTGTTCACCCTTACCATGCACCCCCAGGTGATCGGGCGCGGCCACCGAATGCTGCTCCTAGAGCGCTTTATCCGGCGCGTTCTCTCGCAAGGCTCGGTGCGCTTTGCCCGCATGGGAGATGTGGCGAGCAAGTTATGAGCGGAAGAAGGGAAGAAAAAAAAGAGGTAATCGTTCAGGCGATCAGCTACCAAGTGACAGCTTTTTGGAAAAACCCAAAACCCCGCCCCCGCTGTTTCTCGTAAAATGAAGAACGCCGTAGGGGTTTTGAGCGCTATCCTCTACCACAAAGTACACGAAGGGCACAAATGTATCCTCCGTGGTTGGAAATATGAATGGCCTGAACGCTTGGCGGAAAATAATCGAGTAAGGAGGCTTGCGTATGCTAGATCAAACATTCTCAGTGACATTTTGGGGCGTGCGGGGCGGATACCCCAAGCCCGGCCCAACGACGATCAAATTCGGTGGCAACACCACTTGTCTGGAAATCCGCGCTGGCCCTCATCTGATTATCGTTGATGCTGGCACAGGCATCATCGGTCTGGGTGAAAAGCTGGTAGCCCAACACCTGGCCACTGGGAAGCCTATCGTCGCTATGATACTTTTTACCCACACGCACCACGATCACACTCACGGGTTTCCTTTCTTTACGCCCGCCTATCTGGGAAGTAGCGTGTTGCACATCTTTGGCCCTAAATTGTTGCACCAAGGTTTGGAGGAGGTCTTGGCGAGCGCTATGCTGCCTCCATTGTACCCTGTCCGCCTGGACGAAATGAGCTCGATGCGCGTTATTCGTAACGTTTCTGAAAATGAAATTATCACTTGCGACGCTGCGGGCGGCTCTCCACAGGCGCGCAACGTATACCACGAACGAGAGGCACACGGTCAGGGGCAGGTCAAAGTGCGCATAATGCGTAGCTACGCTCACCCACAAGGGATCTTTATCTATCGCATTGAGTTGGGCGGCAAGAAACTGGTCGTCGCCACCGATGTGGAGGGGTATGCCGGGGGAGACAAGCGGTTGATCAAGTTTGCTCAGGGGGCCGACCTGCTGATCCACGATGCCGAATACACTGCCGAGGAATATCTGAACGGCAGCCCTCCCAAACAGGGTTGGGGCCACAGCACTTGGGAGATGGCCGTCGAGGCGGCCCAAGCTGCCGGGGCAAAGAAGCTGGCCCTGGTCCATCATAGCGTTCACCACGATGACACATTCATGGAAGGTATGGAACGTCAGGCCCAGGCGCGCTTTCCGGCAGCTATCGTAGCGCGCGAGGGATTGACGCTGGACGTGAAAGCGTGAGGAGCAAATTCGTAACAGGTGGACAAGACCAGAAAGGTAGCGAGATGATCGTTGAGGCTGATCGAAAAACCAGCAAAGACCAGGACGGCAGAGAAAGTGAGACCAGGGAGAAGCAGGTGACCATCAACCATCAAACTCTGACCCAGTTCCCTATCCTGGCCGCGCTTGACGACGACGCTCGGCAAAAAGTCGCGTCTTATTTTCACGAACGCACATTCCCATCCGGTCAGACGATTGCACTGGAAGGGGAGCATTGCGGGAAAGTGTACTTTGTTATCCGGGGTGTCGTGCGTGTCTACCGGCTATCTCGCGAGGGCCGCGAGCAGGTGTTGGCGCGACTTGGTCCCGGCGAGGCGTTCAACTTCGTCCCCGCGCTGGATGGCGGGCCAGGTCGGGCCAGCGTGGACGCCTTGACAAAAGTCACGCTCTACGCCATGCCCTGCGAGCGCTTCCGGCGGATCGCGCGCGAGCATCAGGAGGTGGCGCTGGCCGTTGCGGAACACCTGGCAGCCCAAGTGCGACGGTTGAGCGATATGGTGGAGAGCCTGGCCTTGCACACGATACGCGCCCGCCTGGCGCGCTTCTTGTTGGCTCAGGCTGAGGGGGTGCAGCAACCGTCTCACCGCTGGACGCAGGCCGAGATCGCCGCCCACATCGGTACCGTGCGGGAGATGGTGGGCCGCACGCTGCGGGCCTTTGGAGCCGCCGGTCTGATCCGTCGCCAGGGCGGCCAGATCGTGGTGGTGGATCGCGAGGGATTGGAACAAGAGACCGTGGACGCCTAGCAGGGAAAAAGAGACTTTTGTCATAGACGGGTAACTGGCGTGATGATATAATCATGACGGTTGTTGTATTTTAAGGAGAGGGTATGGATGCAGTGTATATCTCCCCCCAGGTTGATAGAGCCAGTTGCACACTCTGCGGGTTGTGCGTGGAAGCTTGCCGCTGTCACGTCGTGGAGATGGGCGAGCGAGGACCGGTTTTTAACTGCGAGCTCTGTCCTAGTACCGGCGCCTGCGACTGCTGGTATTTGTGTGAAGAGGTCTGTCCCACCGGGGCGATCACGTGCGCCTTTGAAATTGTCGCTGCAAGCGCGATCTGATGAGCAGAAACTGAACGCGGATAAATCAAAGATGAAACGAGAATACATCTATCTGGACAACGCGGTGGCCACCAGGCTGGACGAGCGAGTCTTGGAAGCGATGAAACCCTATCTCTTTGACACCTACGCCGTCGCCACGTCTCAATTCGGCTACTCGCCAGGGATTGACGCTCGGGACGCGCTGGACAACGCTCGGACGCAAATCGCGGCCACGATGGGAGCTGCGCCGGAGGAATTCATCTTTACCTCCGGCAGCACCGAATCGAGCAACCTGGCTCTCAAGGGAGTGGCTTTGGCATTGGGGGAAAAAAAGGGCCGTCACATCATCATCAGCCCCCTTGAGGATTTCCCCGTGCTGCACAGCGCCCGCGCGCTGGAACGGCATGGGCTTCGTGTGACCAAGTTGCGGGTGGACGAAACCGGCCGGGTGGATCTGGCCCACCTGCGCGAGTCCATCACGCCCGAAACCGCTCTAGTCTCCATCCAGGCGGCCAATCAGGAGATCGGCGTCTTGCAAGACCTGGAAGACATCGGTGAGATCTGCCAAGAGAAAGGCGTGATCTTGCACACCGACGCTACTCACAGCTTTACCCGCGTCCCGCTGGATGTACGGAATGTTCCGGTTGACCTGATGACTGTCTCTGCCCACACCATCCACGGGCCCAAGGGGATCGGCGGGCTGTACGTACGCGCGGGAACCCCTATCCGCAAGTGGATGGATGGCGGTTTCCAGGAGTTCGACCTGCGGCCGGGGGCGGAGAACATCCCCGGCGCGGTGGGCTTTGCCAAAGCGGTGGAACTGGTCACGCCGGAGGAAACGGCCCGCCTGCAAGGGTTGCGCGACCGGCTGACCGAACGGCTGCTAGAGATTCCGCACACTCGCATCAACGGCCACCCTGTCCACCGTCTGCCGCACAATGCCAATATCTCCTTCCGTTTTGTCGAGGGGGAGTCGCTGCTGCTGCATCTGGATATGCGCGGGTTTGCCGTCAGCACCGGCTCGGCCTGCTTTAGCCGCTCGCTGGAGGCCAGTCACGTCATCTTGGGAATAGGCGGCAACCACGAACGCGCCCACGGCTCTGTCCGTTTCACCTTTGGCCGCTTCAACGAAGAAAGTGACGTGGACGCGGTGGTGGCGGCGGTCGCCGAGGCGGTGAGGGATCTGCGACGGATTAGCCCGTTAGGGAAGGAATGAGAGTAAATTTATTGACGAGGTGAAGATATGCCGTTACCGTACAGTGAAATCGTGATGGAACACTTCCGCAACCCACGCAACGTGGGACAGATCAAAGACCCCGACGCCAAATCGGTCGAAGGCAGCCCAGCCTGTGGTGATATGGTAGCCGTCTACCTGAAAGTGGACGAGGAAACCCACCACATCAGTGACATCAAGTTCGAATCCTACGGCTGCGCTTCCAACATTGCCACCGGCTCTATCATCACCGAGATGGCCAAGGGCAAGACGTTGGAGCAAGCCAAGCAGATCACGTGGAAGGAGGCCTCCAATGAGTTGGGCGGCTTGCCCGCGATCAAGACCCACTGCTCGGTATTGGCGGTGGACGGACTGCGGGCGGCCATCCAGAACTATGAAGAGCGCCACGGCCTGGTCAAGGAGCGCGTGCCTACCACGGTCGAATTGGTGCGCAAGCGGCTGAAGCGGGTGATGAACCCAATATCGGGGCTGGACCTGGTGCGCACCAAACTGGTCAAGAAGATCAAGGTCTCCGATGGGGTGGTGTGGATAGTGATAGACTTGCCGGAGGATCACCAATTCGCCGCCAACATCCGCGAAGAAATAACGGAAAAGATCGAACCGCTGTGGGACGTGGAACAAACAGTTGTCGAGTTCTTGGAGTAAGGAGGAGAAACAATGACCGAGATCAAAGTAGACACTCGGAATGGAGCTTGCCCTATACCGGCCAACTTTAGAGTAGATTGCCGGGGAGAGACCTGCCCCGTGCCGTTGGTAGAGACGCGCAAAGCGCTGCGCAAAGCCGAGCCGGGAGACGTGATCGAGGTAGTAGGCACGCACCCGGCCTCGAAAAAGGAGATCCCGATGGCGGTCGAGGCCCTGGGGCTGGATTTACTTAGCGTCGAGGGGACGGACGACGATTGGAAAATTTGTATCAAAAAGTAGATCAGGGAGGAGGGCGATGACAAAGACCGAGAAAACGACCATCATTCTGCACAGCGGGGACATGGACAAGGTATACAGTGCGCTCATCATCGGCAACGGCGCGCTGGCGATGGGGATGGAGGCTTCCATCTACTTTACCTTCTGGGGGCTTCAGCGGCTGCAAAAAGGTGGGCTGGAGAAAGGCCCGCTCTCAAAAATGCACTTTCTGGGCCTGGGCAAATGGATGATCAAGCAGCGGATGAAAAAAGCCAACGTCGCCTCACTGGAAAGACTATTCCAAGATTTCAAGGATCTAGGGGGTAAAATCATCGCCTGCGAGATGACGATGGACATTATGGGCATTGCGCGGGAAGGACTGCGCGAGGAGTTGATTGACGAGTACGGCGCAGTGGGGACCTATGTCCAGGAGGCGCGCAAGTCAGAGATCACGCTCTTTATCTGAGGAGGATACTGCCTGCCTTGAGAATGGCAGGGGTGGTGGGAGCGACCACGAGTGTATACTCAGCACGGTCATATTTCACCCTGTTTTTTGGCGTCAAATGGTACAGGTGACCCACAAAACGTCACTTTTCAATGCAGCCTCGGCTTTAATGAAAATGTTCCTTTATGCCCGTTGTCAGTATACTGTTCGTCACTGCTTTGGCGGCTTCGTCGGACTCTTCCATCCAATCCACGATCCACGTTACCCCAAGTTTTACGACCTACCCTTTGTTTGCTGTGTGCTTGGCCGCGCTGTTGATGTTTCTGTGTTGCCTGGGGTCTCGCCGACAGATCAACAACTTACTTCGCAGCAACGGGCCTTCTGAGGCCAAGTTCCAGACGTTATTTAGTGTGGAGACCTGTCCCCACGGCGACACGGCGAACGTGCTTATTCAGTCGCCTGCTCCCAGACGAGATGCAAGAAGTCGTATGTTGGATAATCGAAACTCTGATCCGGAAGAAAGTTTTGGATCGCTATCGCTTGCTCGATCGCTACTTCACCATCTCCATCGATGGCACCGGTAGGCTTGTCTTCCCCAAACGACATTGTCCCCATCCCCACAACTGAACCTACCCCTGCCCATCCAGTCGGCTTGATATGCTCCCCGCCGGATATAATCCTGCACGCCTCAGTCTCAATCATCCCCCTTTTCATCACTCTTTATCCCACTAACGCCCTATCACTGGTCCGCGTATTCTTCGTTGCTGCTGCCATCTAATACCTGGTGATTACCCACATCTCACCGCTGAGCGCGCAGAGGTCGCAGAGATAGTCAAAAAGGCCTTCTCTGCGTGCTTTGCGGCCTCTGCGGTGAAAGAAAACAGGATCAATGCAGTCACATTTGAACATGTGGGTAATCACCAAGCAATATAAACCACAAATGGAGGTGACGTAATGAAGAAAAATATTCTTGTAGGACTACTAGTGCTGGTAGTGGTACTCTCTGGCTGTGGAGGGAGTGTGGAGGAGACGGTGACGCCGGAAGTAGAGATCGAGTACGTGCCAGTGGTCTCCCCCACAGGAGAGGTGATGCCAGCGGCGTGGGCCACCGTCAGCGCGCAGACCGGCGGCGTGGTGCTGGAGATGCTGGTGGAGCCGGGGAGTGAGGTAGCGGCGGGCGATCCGCTGGTGCGGCTTGACCCCACCGACGCGCGTTTGGCGATGCAGCAGGCGGAGGCGGCGTTGGAGGCCGCTCAGGCGCAACTGGCGCTCTTGAAGGTTGGCCCTCGCCCAGAACAGGTCGCCGTGGGTGAGGCGCAGGTGACGGCCGCCCAGGCAGCCGTCTCTCAGGCCATTGCCCAACGAGATCAACTGAAATCCGGCGCGGTGGAGGCCGAGATCGCGGCAGCCGAGGCACAATTTGCGGCGGCCCAGGCCGAGCAATTGGCGGCCCGTGAAGCCCACGATCAGACGATGAAATGCTACGACGTTCCAGGCGGCGGCGAAACCTGTCCGGGGTTGGGCACGTATGAGGAGCAGGCCCGCTATGCGCTCCACGCCGCCGACGAGGCGCTGGCGGCAGCGAGAGCGCAACTGGACGCAATGGTGGAGGGAGCGGATAGTCAGCTTCGTGCGGCAGAGGCGGCTGTGCAGGCGGCGGCGGCGCAGCAAGAGATCGCCCAGGCGCAACTGGACTTGCTGCAGGCACAAGCGACCACCGAGGAGATCGCCGTCGCTCAAGCGTCTGTGGTGCAGATGGAAGCCGCGCTAGAGGCAGCCCGCGTGGCGCTGGAACGGTGCGAGGCTCGCGCTCCTTTCGCGGGGACCGTCGGCGCGGTAGACGTGCGGGTGGGGGAGCTTGTTGTGCCGGGGCAATCCTTGGTCACCCTGGGCGATCTGACCACGCTGCGGGTAGAGACCACCGACCTGGACGAGATTGACGCGGCGCGGGTGGAGGTCGGTCAGCAGGCCGCTATCACCTTTGATGCCCTCGGAGAGCAGACCTTTACCGGCCGCGTGACCCGCATCTCTCCGATGGCCGAACCAGGCACAGGCGGGGTCAACTACACCGTCGTCTTGGAACTGGACGCACTCGATCCAGCGATCCGGTGGGGAATGACGGCGTTTGTGGACATCGAGGTGGAGCAGTAGGTATGGAAAACCAAACGATTGTCGAAGCGCGCGACTTGATAAAGATCTATGGCAACGGGGCGGAGGTGCGGGCGCTGGATGGGGTGAACCTGCGCATCGCGCGCGGTGAGTTCGTCTCCGTAATGGGGCCGTCGGGCAGCGGCAAGTCCACGTTGCTCAATATGATCGGCGCACTTGACCGGCCCACCAGCGGGGTGGTGTTGGTCAATGGGCAGGATATGGCAAAGGTGCGCGACCTGGACACCTTCCGCGCTCGCACCGTCGGTTTTATCTTTCAGATGCACAATCTGATTCCCACACTGACCGCCCGTGAGAATGTAGAAGTGCCGATGCGCGGTCAGCCCATCGGCGCGCGGAAGCGTCGCCAGCGAGCCAAAGAGTTGCTGGAATTGGTGGGGCTGGCGGATCGGGTGAACCATCTGCCCAACCAGCTTTCCGGCGGCGAGCGGCAGCGGGTGGCTATCGCCCGCTCGCTGGCTAACGAACCCGCCATTGTCCTGGCCGACGAGCCGACGGGCAACCTGGACTCGCAGAGCGGCGCGGACGTGATCGCGCTGATGCACCGCCTCAACCACGAGATGGGCGCCACCTTTATCGCCGTGACCCACGACCCCGCCGTGGCCCGGCAGACCGACCGCATCTTGATCATGCGGGACGGCGACATTGTGCATAGGCACATGGTGGGGACGGCCTTTGATGAGGACTTGGCCGCGTTCCGGCGCTCGGAGCTGGGCAAGGCGATCCGGGCGGGGGAGGAGACGGCGCTGGCTCAACTCGGGCCCGATGAACAAGCCGCGCTGCGCAAGCTACTGGAGTAAAGAAAACCCTAAAGGTTTTCCGAAACCTTTAGGGTTTGCAAGATCGAGTTGTCATTGCTCGAGACGGTATTCCTTGACCTGCTTGTGTTCTACTCCACCCGGCAGATCAGTCCCTTTAAGTAGTCTCCTTCCGGAAAGGTCAGCGCCACGGGATGATCGGCCCCCTGCGCCAGGCGGCCGATGATTTGCGCCTCTCTCTTTGCGTCCACCGCCGCGCCAAAGACGATCTTTTGAAACAGGTCAGCGGAGACTGCGCTTGAGCAGGAGCAAGTGAATAACACCCCGCCCGGACGGAGCAACTGGAACGCCAGCAGGTTGATGTCCTTGTAGGCCCGCGCTGCTTGTTTCACCTCGCGCTTGGTGTGGGCGAACTTGGGCGGGTCGAGCGCGATGACGTCGAAGCAGCGATCTGTTGCCCGGTAGCCGCGCAATATGCTAAAGACGTCGCCCTCTACGTACTCGGCGTTTCGATCCTCAAAGCCGTTGAGCGTCAAGTTGCGCCGGGCCAGTTCCAACGCCGGCGCAGAGCTATCCACCAGTGTCACCCGTGCCGCTCCGCCCGCTGCCGCGCAGACGCTCAAGCTCCCACTGTAGGCGAACGTGTCCAGTACCTCTGCCCCGTCGCAGAAAACCGGCAGCCGCGCCCGGTTCTCCCGTTGGTCTAGGTAAAAGCCGGTCTTGTGGCCCCGTCGCACGTCCACCAGAAAGCGGTGTCCGTTTTCCAGAATTTCTACCAACTCTGGCGGATCCTGTCCCCACAGTAGCCCATCGCGCCGCTTCAGCCCTTCCTTTGCCCGCACGTCTACGTCGGAGCGCTCATAGATGCCGCGTGGGGCAAGCAGTTCGACCAGCGTGTCCACGATCTCGTCTCGACGATGGTCTGCGCCTAGCGTCAGGAACTGAATTACCAGCCAATCCCCGTACCGGTCCACGATTAGGCCCGGCACATAGTCCGATTCGGCGTGTACCAAACGGCAGGCGGTGGTGGAGGGATCGTTAGCCAAAGAACGGCGAGCGGCGACCGCTTGCTCCAGTCGCCGCTGCCAGAAAGCGCGATCTATTGACTCGTCCTGCCACCAGGTCAGCAGCCGGACCGTGATTTGGGAGTGTTGGTTGAGGTAGCCGCGCGCCAGCCAGTTGCGGCCTGCGTCGCATACCTCGACGATGTCGCCATCGGACGCGTCCCCCTCAATGCGCGCAATCGCGCCGGAAAAGACCCAGGGGTGTCGTTGCACCACCGGTCTGGCGCGATTGCGTTTGAGGACGACTGTCCCGCCCATATCATTGTTCAGTTTATCGGTCAATCGAGAACGCCCACCTCTTTGCCCGCCCGCTCGAAAACGTCCAGCGCGAAGGCGATATCCTCCTCCGAGTGGGCGGCCGTCACGTTGGCCCGCAGCCGCGCCAGCCCGGCCGGCACGGCGGGAGAGACCACCGGCAGCACAAAGATGTTCTCCTCCTGGCACAGCTTGGTCATCTGAAAGGCCTTTTCGTCCTCGCCGCAGATGATGGGCACGATGGGGGTTTCACTGTCAAGCGTATTGAATCCCCGCTCCTTGAGACCGCCCAAGAACAACTCGATGTTGCGCTGGAGCACCTTGACCCGCTCTGGCTCATCCTCTATTACTTTGAACGATTCGTTGGCCGCAGCCACCTGGGCCGGGGGCAGCGCGGCCGAAAAGACAAACGCTCGCGCCACGTGCTTCAGGTAGGTGATCAAATCTTGGCTTCCCGCCACGTACCCGCCGACGCTGGGGATCGTCTTGGAGAGCGTGCCCATATACACGTCAATCGCTTTTTCAAGCCCAAAGTGTTCCTCAATGCCGTGCCCTTTCTCGCCCAGCACTCCCAGGCTGTGGGCCTCGTCCACCATCAGCAGCGCGTCGTACTCGCGGCACAGCCGGCTGACCTCGGGCATGTTGATGACGTCGCCATCCATGCTAAAGACGGCGTCCACGATGACCAGTGTGCCAGCGCCGGGGTTGGCTTGCTGTAACCTCTTTTCCAGGCCGGCCATGTCATTGTGACGGAAGCGCGCGAACTTGGCTCCGCTGAGCAGGCAGCCATCAACGATGCTGGCGTGGTTGAACTTGTCGCAGATGACCGTGTCGTTGCGGCCCACCAGCGACGATACGGTCGCCAAGTTGGTGACGTAGCCGCTAGAATAGACGATAGCTGCCTCGGCTCCTTTGAAGCGGGCGATGGTCTGCTCCAGTTCGTTGTGCAGCGGCAGCGTGCCGGCCAGGATGCGGACGCCGTGAGTGCCGGTCCCGTAGCGGGCCAGCGCCGCTTGAGCTGCTGCCTCGATCCTCGGATGGCCCAACAGGCCCAAGTAGCCGTAGGAGGCAAAGTTCAACATGCGCCGCCCGCCGGTCGTGACCCAGGCCCCGTCAAGTTCATCCAGGGGTTGTAGATAGAAATACAGCCCCGCCTGCTGGAGATCGGCCACTCGTTGATTCATCGCGTCAATACGTTTTTGAATCGGGTTCATGGTAGCTTGTTCCTCCTATAAAGATTTCACAGATTATAACACAAATTCCGTTTTAGGATACGCTCGCCGTCGTTCAGCCAAGACAGCAATTCCTGTTATGGGGGAAAAGTCAGGTCGTAGCCGCGATTTCGCAATCGCGCAGGGCGCTTTACGCGGAAAAACAGACGCGATTTGGAAATCGCGGCTACAAAACGGGAATTGCTGCAGCCAAGAGCATATCTGAAAATTCAGGGTTGGGTGTTCCACTCGGCGGATACGTCCTCGGCCCGAAACGGGCCGCCGTGCCCAACGTACACCACGCGCGGCGAGAGGGCCAGCAACTGGCGCACACTCTCTTGGTTTTGCTCCAAATCCCAGGCGACGACGGGCGGCCCCGGCTTGCGGATCAGCCCCATTAGCTTGCCCATCACCATATCGCCGACAATGGCCTCGCCGCCGTCCAACAGCACCGAGATAGAGCCGGGTGTATGCCCCGGCGTGTGAACCGCCCGCCCGGCGATGCCGTACTCGTCCAATCGCCATTCTTCCTCAATCACCACGTCCGGCTCAAAGGCTGGGGCGCGGTTGGGCAGATGGAGGAACGGAAACCGCATTGCCAAGCCGATCCAGCGGTTCGTCGGTTGGAGGCTATCCGGCTGATGGGCGCCTTGCCGCGCGGCGACGGCGTCCAGCGCGTGGATGGCTACCGGCGCGCCGGTCTGCTCGCGCAAGGCCGCCGCGCTGCCAAAGTGGTCAATGTGCCCATGGGTGATCAGGATCAGGCGCACGTCATCGGGAGCGACGTCATGCTCCGCCAGCTGCTTTAGGATGAGGTCCGCCTGACCGGGGTTGCCGGCGTCCACCAGCATGCAGCCCGCGCCGCCCTGGATCAGGAAAACATTGACCAAGCCTGTGTTGATTTGAACGACGGTATTAGTCATCTCATAACCTCTGAGCACACATTACGTTTCATGTTCCCTATCGCTCAATCCCCTTTCGCGCTAATACTCCCTGCTCGTAATAGTGCTTGACCGGCAGCATCTCTGTCACCAGGTCGGCTCGCTCAATCAATTCATGCGGCGCGCGGCGGCCGGTGAGAATCACCTCCACGCGCTCTGGTTTTTTGTTCAGAAACGCCAGCACCTCCTCCACACTCAGCAGCCCAAACCAGATGGTTACATTGACCTCGTCTAGCACGACGATGTCGTACTCGCCTGAAAGCAGCGCCTCCCGCGCCCGCGCCAGCCCGCGCTGAGCCTGGGCTATGTGGTCGGAAGTGACCTCTTCGCGATGGATGCAGCGCACGTCACCGTACTGCTCAATAGTGATGTGAGAATTGTCGCGCAGCGCGTCCAATTCCCCGTAGGGCTGCCCTTTCATAAACTGGCCGATGTAGGTGCGCATTCCGTGGCCCGATGCGCGCAATGCCAATCCTAGCGCGGCTGTCGTCTTGCCCTTGCCATCGCCGGTATAGACTTGTACGTACCCTTTTGTTTCGCTCATTCGCCATTCTCCATTTTCCTACCCCGTCAACACCTCCACGCCATCCTCAGTGACACGCATAGTGTGTTCCCACTGGGCCGAGAGAGAGCCGTCGGCGGTCACGACCGTCCAGCCGTCTTTTAGTATCTCGACTTTGTAATCGCCGGCATTGATCATTGGTTCGATGGTAAAGACCATGTTCGGCGCGAGCATCTCGCCAGTTCCAGGTTTCCCGAAATGGCGCACCTCCGGCGGTTCGTGGAACTGGAGACCCGTCCCGTGCCCGATGTAATCCCGCACGACAGAGTAACCGTGCCGCTCGGCGTGCTGCTGGATGGCGTGGCCGATGTCGCCCAGGGTGTGGCCCGGCTTTACCTGCTCAATCCCCAGATAGAGACATTCACGGGTCACTTGCACCAACTTGCGCGCTTCCTCAGAGACCTCGCCAATCAGGAACATGCGGCTGGCGTCGCCATAGTAGCCGTCCAGAATGGAGGTGACGTCGACGTTGAGGATGTCGCCATCTTTCAACACGGTGCCGTCGGGGATGCCGTGGCAGACCTGATTGTTGAGCGTGGTGCAGACGCTCTTGGGAAAGCCTCGATAGTTCAGCGGCGCAGGAGCGGCGCCGTGTGATAGGGTGTACGTGTGAACCCAGCGATTGATGTCGCCAGTGGCGACGCCAACGACGATCCGCTCCTCCAGCATATCCAGGATGTCGCGGGTCAAACGGCTGCTCCTGCGGATGCCCTCAATTTGCTCATCGGTCTTGATGATAATATCAGATGAATGTTTTCTCGCCTTCCTGCGTCGGCGATGCGCTGCTTGATCTTGCTCGAGATGGCAGTACTTGTACTTTTTTCCGCTCCCGCACCAACATGGGTCGTTCCGTGATAATTTTAGCATAGTAGTATCATAAACTATTTTGACAATGTGACTCCAAAGAGGGATTCCGTAGCAGAAGCGTCGAGTGGCATACCAGTACATATGGGGGGTATAATTTAAAACTCGGGGAAAGGTGAGCATCTGTCTTGGAGGTTATCGGCAAATAATCTGTGTGAATCTGCATCCTATTTCTCCACGCTCTGCGCTTCCTCATCACGCAGCGAGCGGCGCAGCACCTTGCCGATGATGGACTTGGGCAGATCGTCGCGGAACTCGATAAAGCGCGGCGCTTTGTAGATCGCTAACCGCTCGCGGCAAAAAGCAATGATCTCGTCCTTTGTGGCGCTCTCTCCCTCCTTGAGCACGATAAAGGCCTTGACCGACTCGCCCCGGCGCGGATCCACCACGCCGACCACGGCTGCCTCCTTCACCGCCGCATGCTCGAACAGCACCGCCTCGACGTCGGCGGGATAGATGTTGTAGCCGCCGGCGATGATGATGTCCTTCTTGCGATCCGTGATGTGAAAGTAGCCGTCCTCGTCCATATAGCCGATGTCGCCAGAATAGAACCAGCCAGTCTGGCCGTCTGGGCCGGTGCGGATGGCGTTGGCTGTCTCGGTGGGCATATTCCAGTACCCTTTCATCACCTGCGGCCCTTTGATGATGATCTCGCCGACCTCGCCCACCTCCATCTCCTGTGTGCCGGTGTCCGCGTCCACGATCTTGAGCTCAGTATCTGGCACGGGCACGCCGATGGAACGGGCGCGGGGGTGTTCGATGGGGTCCATACACGCCGCCGGGCTAGTCTCGGTCAGTCCATATGCCTCGACCATCTTGCCGCCGGTGATGGTCTCGAACTTTTGCTGCACCTCCGGGGGCAGTGGCGCGGCCGCGCTCACGGCAAAGCGCAGCGACGTCAGATCGTACTCGTCCCGCGTCGGAAAGTTGTTAAAGCCGATGAACATGGTCGGCACGCCGGGATAGTACGTGGCGCGGTGTTTCTCGATGGACTTGAGCACGTGCACCATGTCACGCGGGTTGGGAATCTGGACGATGGTGAGAGCATTGGCGATAGGAGTATTCATGCCGGCCGTCAGGCCATAGACGTGAAAGTAGGGCATGCAGGCGATCATTACGTCCTCGGCCTCCTTACTCTTGGACCAGACGTTGAGGAGGGTGGCATTGGAGACCAAATTGTGGTGGGTGAGTTGCGCCCCCTTGGGCACGCCCGTGGTGCCACCAGTGTAGATCAACGTGGCGACCTCCTCCGGCTCAATCTTCACCGGCGCGGGTTGGGCCGCTGTGCTTTGGAGGACACTCTGGAACCAATACGTGTCCGCGTCGTCAGAGATTTCCACCCTGTGGCCCTCTTTCTTCTCCTTGGCCAGCGTGAACAGAAACTTGAGCAGGCCGGGAAAGTACTCTTTGATATTGGTGACTATCACGCGCTTGAGGCCGGTTGCGGCGCGGATGGACTTGACCCGCTCGTAGAGGCTGCTCATCACGACTATCGTCTCTGTGCCGGAATCGTTGACCAGGTGCTCGACCTCGCGCGGCACGTACAGCGGGTTGCAGCAGACCACAATGCCGCCGATGCGCCAGGTTCCGTAGGCGGCGATGACGAACTGGGGGCAGTTGGGCAGCATGATGGCTACCCGGTCGCCCTTTTGGACGCCCATCTTTTGCAGGCCCGCCGCGAAGCGATTCACTGCGTCGTCCAGTTGGCCGTAGGTGAGCTGTGCGTCCATCACACGCGAGCCGAGCGCCGCGCCAAACACGATAGCGGCGTGATCGGGGTGCTTGGCCGCCGCATCCGTCAGGAATTGATCCAACGGTATGGAAGGATAATCTATCGTCGCTGGCACTCCCTCATCGTAATGTTTCAACCAGGGTTTCTCCATGTCAGTTCCTCCTATTCGATCCTGAAACCCTTAGGGTCTCCTCAAAGACCCTAAGGGTTTTGTCACCTCTCATCAAAGCCCCATACTCAACGCGATGAACTCGAGCAGCAAGAGCAATGCGTTCGGTTCTACATCGGGGTTAATCAAGTCCATACCGTGCATTTGCCCCTCGTACTGAACAACCCGGTAGTGATCGCCTGTAGCCGATTGGCAGGCCTCGGCTGCTGCCGTGTCCTCGACCGCGAATAGGCACCAGCCCGGTTTGGGCGGCTGCTCTGCGCCCAGAGCGTCCACGGCGTCGGCGTAGGGCACTTTCAGGTAGCTGCCTGGAGAGAACGAGAACCCTCCCAAGCAACTGTTTTCGTACTGTTGGTTGAGCCAGAAGCATCCGTCGGGACCGCCGTCGGCTCCGATGCTGGCCCCGACGGCGACGATCCGCTGCGGGTTCACGCCCTCGAGCCCTCGCGCCGTCTCCATAGCCGCCTGCGCATCCTGTAGCCATCCATCCGGCTCAAACGAGCTGCAGCCGCCCTCGCAACCGCGGAAGGTAAAGGTAAAGACCCCAAACGACTGCTCCTCCCACTCGGGCGGAATTGGCGGGAACCAGGATGAGTCGAGCCAGGGAGCCGCCGGATCGGTCTGACCTCCCAGGCCGCGATTTTGCAGCCAGTAGGCGATCTCGATCCAGTCGCGTTGATCTCCGGGGGCCCAATGGTGCAGCACGACCATCGGCGCGGGGTTGACCGCCGCCGGATAGTATACGCCCAGCAAAGCCTGACCGTCCGCGGCCTGGAACTCGATCTCTTGTGGTTCGGGCGGCAGCGGTTCCAAGACCGGCGCTGCGGTGGGCGGCGGCGCTTCGGTGGTTGGTTCTGGGGTAGGTGGTGCACTAGTTTCAACGAGCGTCTCCCCCGGCTCCGCAGGAACTGTTGGAGGGGGCTCGGTGGGAGTTTGATCTGGCCCACAGGCAGTGATGGTAAAGGCTAGGAAAGCCACACAAAAGAGTAACGAAATAAACTTTGTCATTTTTACCTCCAGATTTTCACTAGAATTCGATCTGCTGAACTGTCTCTCGCTCTTTTATCAGCTGTCGCACCTCCTTCTGGATGATCTCGTCGCGGATTGGCTCCACGAAAGACACTGCAAGACCGTCCTCGTTTGTCTCGCACTTCCACTCTTGGACAAAGCCCGTCACCCGCGCATACGCGCACCCGCCGACGCCGCAACAGGCCGTATCGAAAACGCCATAACCAACCAGGTACAGCACCTCCCGTCCCCGGAAGGGCAAACGCGCCTCCTTCACCAGCGCGTACCGTCCACCGATGGCGGTAACCTCCTGATTCAACTCCCGGTGAACGTACTCACGCTTCACACCTTTACGTTTCATTCCCCGTACCGCCCCACAATCGCGATAGCGCTCACGTTCATGTACGGCATGCCGCCCAGGTTGTGCGTCAGTCCATAGCGTAGATTGTCCAGTTGCCGCTCGCCCGCCCGCCCCTGGAACTGGAGATACATCTCGTACAACATCCGCAGCCCCGATGCGCCGATGGGATGTCCAAAGCACTTTAGCCCACCGTCGGGCTGACACGGGATCTGGCCGTCCAGATCGTAGAATCCATCCAGAACGTCTTGGGGCGCCTGACCGCGCTCGGAGATGTGCAGGTCTTCCATCGTCACCAGCTCGGTGATGGAGAAACAATCGTGTACCTCCATCATGCTGATCTCTTCGCGCGGATTGGTGATGCCCGCTTCCTCGTAGGCCTTGGTGCTACATGTGGAAGTGGTGATAAAGTGATCACCGTCCCAGTTATTGTACCCCATCTCCTCGCCGCTGGAGAGCGCCAGTTGGAGCGCCTTGACGCTGACCAGGTTCTGTTTGCCCAGCCTCTCGGCGATTTCCGGCGTGGCGACGATGGCGCAGGCGGCGCCGTCGCTGACGCCGCAGCAATCGAACAGCCCCAAGGGGTAGGCGATGGTGGGGGCGGCCATCACTTGGTCAACAGAGACCGGCTTGCGCAGGTGGGCCTTGGGGTTGAGCGCGGCGTTGGCGTGGCTTTTGGCAGAAACGTGGGCCATCGCCTGCTTCAGGTCGTTGATGGAAATATCGTGCTTGGCGGCGTAGGCGGTCGCCAACTGAGCAAAGGCCCCCGGCGCGGTCACGTTGGGCATGAACTGCCACGTCAACGCGCCGGCGCCAGAGCCCCAGTTGGGCAGACCCCCGTAGCCAATATCCTTGAGCTTTTCCACGCCCAACGCCAGGGCGATATCATAAGCGCCGGAGGCGACGGCGTAGCAGGCCCCGCGAAAGGCCTCCGTCCCGGTGGCGCAAAAGTTCTCGACGCGCGTTACCGGTATCCTGGGCAAGCGCAAGGTCAGCGAGAGCGGCAGCGCGCTCTTGCCAACGCTGGCCTCCTCAAAGCAAGTGCCCAGCCAGGCGGCCTGGATCTCGTTCCGCTCAATGCCGGCGTCCACTATCGCCTCCTCGAACGCCTCGACCATCAATTCCTCAGAGCCAACGTCCCACCGCTCGCCGAATTTTGTGCAGCCCATCCCGATGATGGCGACTTTATCTCGAATTCCTGTAGCCATAATAGTTCCTCCTTGACTCTAATCTGCCTTCTGGCCCGTCAAACGTCATTCGTCAAACGTCATTCGTCATCCGAATCGGGAAGGGGGACGTGTTGGAGCAGGGATTCCAACGCCTCGTTCGCTTCGTCATAGGCTACTTGATAGGTCCCTGGTCGTTCCCGCAGCGCACGACCGCGCTGTTGGGGGATCGTAGTTAGAAGGAGTTGGATCACCCGAGTGAGCAACTGTAGGCGGTGTTGGAAAACGACTTCACCAAGAACGTGCCGGGCTTTAAAGTACCAGTCCCGGCTTTCTCTGGCAGAACCGAGAGAGTATTCGTAGAAACGGGCGCGATCTTTGCCGGAGCCTCGTGAGTATCCCTCGGCCAGATTGGCGCTGACGGATCCTAAAGCTCTGTACAACTGGTCAGACAGGCCAGTCAAGTGCCGGTTTCGCACTAACTTTGCCGTATCATACCACCCCAGATCACCCAGAAACAACGCCAACCGGTAGGCGGTCATCTTCCAGAGGGAATCAGCTTTGATCTCCTCCGGCACCGTTGCGACCCACTCCTCATAGTTCATCGTTTCCTCTCTCACGTTTCCCATTTGACGTTTCACGTTTGACGCTTGACGTTTGACGTTTCACGTTTCACGTTTGACGCTTGACGTTTGATGTTTCACGCCAGCATATCCATCAACATTGCATTGGCATCTTGATACTGCCGGCTGCTTTCCAGGCTGTCAATTTCGGCCCAGTGACGGTGAATCTCTTCCACCGTGGGCGCTTGCTGCCCGTCACCAACCTGCACGACGGGCGCAGAGGCCACCGCCGCTCGGCTAAAGAACCCGCCGCCGGCGTTCACGACCAGACCGCTCTCGGCGCACTGCTCCGCGCAGAGATAGAGCGCCAGCGGCGCGACCATTTCCGGCTTGAGCTTTTTCAGCATATCGGGCGGCATGACGTCCTCCGTCAGCCGGGTAGCGGCCAGGGGCGCGATGGTGTTGACTTTGATGTTGTGCTTGGCTCCCTCCAGCTTGAGTGTGTTCATCATTCCCACCAGTCCCATCTTGGCCGCGCTGTAATTGGCCTGCCCAAAGTTGCCGAACAGCCCCGCCGCCGAGGTGGTCATCACCACGCGCCCATAGCCGTTCTCCCGCATGGCGCGGAAAGCCGGAGCGGTGACGTTGTAGGCCCCTTGCAGATGTACCGCCAGCACACCGTCCCATTGCTCCGGCGTCATCTTGGCGAAGGATTTATCGCGCAGGATGCCGGCGTTGTTGATGAGGATGTCCACCTTGCCAAAGCTATCCAGCGCGGTCTGGACGATTGCCTCGCCCCCCTCCCGCGTGGCGACCGAGTCATAGTTAGCGACCGCCTCGCCGCCAGCCTCCTGAATCTCCTGCACAACCGCGTCGGCGGGGCGGGCGGAGCCTTTACCCGTGCCATCGCGCGCGCCGCCCAGGTCGTTGACCACTACCTTGGCGCCCCGTTTCGCCAATTCCAGCGCATAGACGCGGCCCAGGCCGCCGCCAGCGCCGGTGACGATGGCTACCTGGCTGTCAAATCGAATGCCGCCCTTACCTCGCTTCTCCGCCTCCCCCCGGCTCATCCACTCGACCACGCCCCGATCGAGTACCGCCTTGCCCGTCTCGACGTTGATGGTTCTGAAAAGAGCTTTTCCTTCCTCGACTTGCCATATCTGGGTCTTGATCGGCGTACCCGGATAGAGCGCCTTGGAAAAGCGATTGCGAAAGTGCGTCATCCGCTCCGGCTCACCGGGGAACAGATGTTTGATGACGGCGCGGCAGGCGTAGCCGTGGGTACACAGGCCATGCATGATGGGTCGCTCAAAGCCGCTCATCTGAGCAAAGTCGGGGTCAACGTGCAAAGCAAAGGTGTCGCCCGAAAGCCGGTAGGTCAGAGGCTGGTCGGCTGAGGGCTGCGCTAGTTCCTCGAAATCCGGTTCCCGGTCTGGGAACTCGAACGTCGTCCGGGGCGCGTTCTCGCCGCCAAAGCCGCCATCCAGCCGGGAAAACAGGGTGGCGACGTTGGTGAACAGCTTTTGCCCATCCTCGTGGTAAGTATTCACCTGGCCGATCACCAGCGCGCCCTTGCCCTCGCCCTTGTCGTAGATATTGGTGATACGCGCCTCACTGGTGAGCGCACCGCCCTCTGGGGGAATGGGATTGTGGAAAATCAGATCGTGCTCCCCATGAAGGATGCCTGCCAGGTTGACGCCCGTGATAGCCACAAACTCACCCAGAAAATCGTAAAGGGCGGTGGCGGCAAAAGACGGGATCGCCTTTAGCCGGTCTTCGTAGACGTATTCCAACTCGTCAAAGCCGGCCCCCACGCCCAGCGCGTAGAGGACGATGTCCTTCCAATTGTACTCGGTAGTGATGGGACCGATTTTCTTGCCGATTGCATCCAGGTTTAGGGTCATGGTGTTTCCTCCTTGATGATTATTTGTAGCCGTCCAGCGAGGGTTCGCCCGCCGCCGGTTGGATGATTGGCAATGTCTCTCGAATATGTTACAGTAGAGCAATTTACGCCAGTATATCATGGGAAAAGTTGTCTGCCAAATGTAGAAATAGGGAGTAGGGAACAAATGTTCAGCCAAGATTCCGGATCTCCACAGATTATACCCCCTGAGCAGCGTCCTGCAGTGCGTTAACCAAATCGTAACTGCATCGCAACTCCCGTCAGCTCCTTTTGTGGTATCCTGTTGTCATCATCGGGGAGAGAGTCTCTCTCGCTTGCTCGCCGGATAGCAGTGGTGCAATTCTGTATCAAAAAGCCCAAAAAGGAACTGGAATGAAGGAGACAAAAGCCACAATGAATAAAGCTACAATCACAGTGGGAGGAGGCACAACTGCAACACTTCTGGAGAGCATGCGTGTAGTACAAAACGCGCTGAGGCAACCTCACGGGATTCCGCACGAGCAATTGATCGCCCGTCTCCAGGAATGGCAACAGATGGTGATGGACCTAGCCGGAGGATCGGCGGAGGGAGCGGAGGTGGCGACCCTCTACGAAATCATCACAGTTTTGAACTCGTCGCTTGACCTGACAGAGACATTGGGGTT
Source organism: Thermoflexia bacterium (assembly GCA_011192155.1). Taxonomy (GTDB): domain Bacteria; phylum Chloroflexota; class Anaerolineae; order B4-G1; family B4-G1; genus B4-G1. Next base: position 53,204 of record DUEK01000004.1, on the reverse strand, counting down.
GGTGATGGACTCACTCATCCACCTCACAGGCGCCGAACGGGGCTGCCTGATGCTCTTGGACGAAAAAGGCCATCTAGATATCCGGGCAGCTCAGAACTTTGATCAGGAGAGTGTTGACGCTTCCGACTTGGAAGTCAGTCAGACAGTGGTGCGTGAGGCGGTGGATGGAGGGGAACCGGTGCTGACCACCAATGCTCAACGTGACCCTCGCTTCTCAGGGCAAGAGAGTGTCGTCGGTTACAATCTGCGGTCAATTGCCTGCGTGCCATTGCACATCCGGGACTGGGTGATCGGCGCTCTTTACCTGGATAACCGAATTCGAGAGAATGTTTTCTCCGAGTCTGATTTACCTTTGCTGACGGCGTTCGCCAGCCAAGCCGCCATCGCCATCGAGAACGCCCGTTTGTACACGATGACCGATCAGGCCTTGAGCGCGCGAGTAGAGGAACTGACAACATTGCAACATATTGATCAGGAACTGAACGCCACCAGCCTGGATCTTGGACGGGTGCTAGACCTGGCGCTTTCCTGGGCAATGCAGGCCACGCGGGCGGACGTGGGGACATTGTGCATCCTGGACGAAAACGGCAACGTGAGCACGGTTTCCCGCGCTGGCGACAAAAATCTGGCGGAACCAAAGCCGGATATAGTCAAGCGAGTTATGAGCAGCCAAGAGCCTATTTTGATCGAGGCCACACGGATGCTGGTTCCCATTCGTTACGAGGATCGGACAGTGGGGCTGTTGGACCTGCGAAGGGATAAAGGCGCTGCATTCCAGTTGTCTCGTGTTCAATTTGCTGGCCAGTTAGCGGGTCACGCTGCTATGGCGATCGAGAACGCCCAGTTGTACGATCAAGTTCAACAGGCCAACCAGGCCAAAACAGAGTTTGTCTCGTTCGTCGCCCACGAACTGCGCACGCCGATGACATCCATCCGGGGCTATGCCGAGATGCTATTGAAGGGAATGTTTGGCGAATTGTCCCCCCAACAAGAACAGTTTATCCAAACCATCAGCAGCAACGTGAAGCGTATGCAAATCCAGGTTTCAGATCTGCAGGACGTCTCTCGCATTGAGACCGGGCATCTGAAACTCGAAATGCAGCCGACGGCTCTGAAAGACGCACTGACGGAGGCTTTGCAATCTACGCAAGGGCAGGTCGAGGCTCGATCACAGCAGTTGATGGTGGAGATGTCGGAGGACTTGCCGCTGATCCACGCTGACCAGGCGCGGCTGACGCAAATCTTGATCAACCTGCTCAGCAACGCCTACAAATACACCCCTGAGGGGGGCAGCATCAAGGTACACGCCCGGCAGCAGAATGGCTATGTCAGTTGTACCGTCTCTGATACGGGCGTTGGCATGTCGCCGGAGGATTTGGAAAAACTATTCACAAAGTTCTTCCGATCAGAAAATCCCGCAGTGCGCGATATGCCCGGCACGGGGCTGGGGCTGTGCATAACCAAGAGCCTGGTGGAGCTTCAGGGCGGCGAGATGAAGGTGAAAAGCCAGCTTGGAGAAGGGACAACTTTCACATTCACGATACCGGTCGCCGCATAAGAGACCTGGTTTCTTCATTCCCGGCGCGAGCCGAACGCTCTAACCACACTCGATCAACTCGCGCGGCGTACGAGTCAATACCTCGCACCCATCCGGCCGCACGACGACGGTGTCCTCCAACTTGATCATCATCCCCTGAGCGGGCGCGCTGACCTCAATCTCGATGGCGAGCACCATCCCCGCCTGCAAGCGCGCCTCAGCGCGCGGCCAGAGCACGGGCGGTTCGTCCAGTTCCAGCCCAATGCCGTGACCGACAAATCCGGGCAGCGTCAGACTGCCGGGAGAGAAAAAAGGCCGGCTGCCTTGTGCAATCACTTTCTCAGCCACGAGATAGAGACCAACGATAGGGACGCCAGGGCGCAAACTCTCAAGCACTGCCTCCTCCGCCGCGCGGACCACCCCAAAGAGTGCGTGCTGCTCCGCTGTGGCCGGTCCCACGACAAAGGTGCGAGATTCGTCGCCAGTGTAGCCCGTGTAGGTGGAGCCAATGTCCACAACGACCAAGTCGCCCGGCTCCATCACCCGGTGGGAGGGGCCGTAGGGCATAGCAGGACCTAGCCCTGCGCCAGTCACCACCAGGCCGTGACCTCCGCGTATGGTCAGGTTTTCCCCGCTCGCCAGCAGCACCCCCGCTCCACGCGCGCCGGGGTGGCGCAGCGGCTGGAACCCCTCGTGGCCGGCCCGCCTCATTGCCGCTTCCACCTCGGCCGCCAGCGCCAACTCGCTCACACCTGGCGCGACGGTTCGGCGGGCAGTCTCGTGCCCGATGTCGGCTACGGCGGCCGCGCGGCGCGTAGCGGTGATCTCGTTCTCGCCCTTGACCATGCGTTGAGTCAGCACCAGTGGCGTGATGTCGGCCAGCGACCAGGCGGGGAACGTCTCCGCCAACCGCCGGTAGAGCTGCGCTGGAACCAGATCAAGCTCAGTGCCCATCACGCCGCCGGTCAATCCCAGCTCGTCCACGACCTCGGCGATGCTGGAAAACCCCTTCATCGGTTCGACGCGCGCGATAGTGGCCTCTTGTTGAGCATACTCAAGACCGCGTCGCACGAAAAGCGCCGCGTCGCCAGGAGAGACGAGCAGAGCCGCCGGGCGCGCAACACCGGCATAATAGAGTATATCGCGGTGATGGAGCAAGAGGGCCGCATCTATCCCAGCTTTAGTCATTTTAGCACACAGTACATCTAGCCGCTTGTTTATTTTGGGCCTCCTTGTTCAGATATTGACCGTCTTCCAATTGCCGCGCATGTAGAGAAAGAACATGATCAGCGCCCGCATACTCCAATCCACCGCCGTCGCCAGCCAGACGCCCCTCAACCCCGCGTTCAGGGTGATGGCAAAGAGATAGGTCGTCGGTACGCGGAACAGGAGCGTGCCCACCAGTGTGACCGTCATCGGTGTGCGGGTGTCGCCCGCCCCACGCAGACAGCCGGCGATGATCATCAACGAGCAGAGGCCAAACAGCTCCAGAGCCGAGGTGCGAATAGCCGTGGCCGCCATGCTCGCCAAATCCACATCCTGGATGCCAAAGAGCCGTACAATTGCCGGCCCAAAAGCGACGAACACGGCGCTGATCAGGGTCATCATCCCATTCCCCATCAGCAACGTACGCCGGATGCCCTGTTCGGCTACGTTCTCCTTCTGCGCGCCCAACGCCTGGCCGACTAGGGCCGCCGTCGCCGTCGCCAATCCCCAACTGGGCATAAAGGCCAGCGACTCAACGCACAGAGCAATCTGGTGCGCGGCCAGCGCAATCGTGCCCAGGGCGGAGACGATGCGCATAAACAGAATAAAGCCAAGCCGAGAGACGATTGTCTCGCCGACGTTTGGCAGCGATATGCGGATGATGCGCCAGATGAGGCCGAAATCCCAGCGGCGGAGGTGCCTCAACCGCAGGTGAATGGGCGTTTTGGGCGAAAACAGAACACTCAACGCGATGACGCCGCCAAGCGCGCGGGCCAAACTGGTCGCCAGGGCCGCCCCCCGCAGTTCCAGTCGCGGGATCGGGCCAAGCCCAAAGATCAACGCATAGGCTAAAGCCACGTTGAACAAGTTCATCATGCCAGTGATGGTCATCGGCTTGCGGGTATCGCCAGTGGCCCGCATAATGCTGTTGGCGACGATAAGCGTAAAGCTGACGGGTGCTGCCGCCAAGAGGATGCGAATGTACTCTGCCCCGCGCAGCACGACATCCCGCTCGCCCCCCATCACCTGGAGAAAAAGTTCAGACGCGGGAATCAGCAGGGCCATCAGTGCCAGCGCCGCCAAAATGCTCAAAATGAGGGATTGCCCAGCGACTCGGCGCGCGTTTTCAAAGTCCCCCGCCCCCCAAAAGCGGGCCACCAGCGCCGACACGCTGACCGAGATGGCTCCAAACAGGCCGTCGGCGGCCCACATTAACATGCCGCTCAAACCCACCGCCGCCAGCGCAGCCGGATCGTTCAGCCAGCCGACGAGGATCGCGTCAACGAGATAGACTAGGGTGGTCAGTATACTCTCCATCACTGAGGGGACAGAAAGTTTGAGGATGGTGCGGTTCAGATGCTCGATGCGCAGATCAATCGTTTGGAGTGACTCGACGACGTCGCTCAATGGTTTCTCCCAAGCGCCGCCATCATCCACCGGCGATGAGGTGGATCACCCGCACGTCCGCGCCATCGGGGACGGTGTGGGTGGCGTGCGCCTCGCGGGGGATTACCTCGCCGTTGATTTTGACAATGATGTGGACAAAGGTATAGCCAAACCGTGTCAGCAGATTGGAGACGGTCAATCCCTCTTCCCACTCGATCTCATCGCGATTATTGACGCGGATCACAAAGCACCTCGCCCACCGGAAATTGCTCTGTTGCTCAAGCTGTGTATTGTTCCCATTGTGAGGTCGCTATTTTATCACACCTGAATGAAAACCCAAAGTGTAGGCGTGTTGCACCAAAGCACATCTCACTGGTGATTACCCACATCTCACCACAGCTCAGCAATTCCCGTTTTGTAGCCGCGATTTCCAAATCGCGTCTGTTTTTCCGCGTAAAGCGCCCTGCGCGATTGCGAAATCGCGGTTACGACCTGACTTTTCCCCCATAACGGGAGTTGCTGTTTTTTATTCATTTCAACACAGATTCGTGTCATTTGTTCATTTGTGTTATTCGTGATCACAAAGTGTACGGTAGAGAAAGAAAACACAAAAATACCCTGTCTCAGCCTATTTTCCGCACCTCTGGACAGCTTGATTTGGGGCTTGACACTTTGTTCTTCCAAACCCAACTTGGGCAGATTCGCCGTCTGGGCCAGTGAGAAACCAGGTTTTTTTCTGAAAAACCTGGTTTCTTTCCCCGCTTTTTGAAAAAGACACAAATAGGCTGCGCCAGGATGCGAAATATAGGCTCAGTGTCCTCTGTGCCTCTGTGGTGAAAAAACGATCACCTGACATCTGCATATTTGTGGGTAATCACCAGACAACTCAAACTTGACAAACCCACTCTAAACAACGAAAATAACCTGCAACCCTGCCAAGATTGGTGCGTATATAGACTGCCTGGAAGTATTCGGGCCGGGGTGGGAGCACACGTGTGACCGACGAAAACGAAAAAGAAAGAGAGTGGATTCAACTAGCGCGGGCGGGCGACCAAGTCGCATTTGGTCGCCTGGTCGTGGCTTACCAGACGCCCGTCTACAACCTGGCCTACCGGATGCTGAGCAACACGGATGAGGCCGATGAAGCGACCCAGGAGACATTTCTGCGCGTCTATACCAAATTGCACACCTACGACCCGCAGCGCCCTTTCCATTCCTGGATACTGTCCATTGCCTCACACTACTGCATTGACCGGTTGCGGCGGCGGCGCATCAACTGGCTCTCGCTCACAGAAGAGATCGCTGTTCAGGGCGGGCGAACGGAGCGCTTGATAAGCACCGACCCCAACCCAGAATCCGTGGCAGTGCAGCACGAGCGGGAACAACAGATACAACAATTGCTAACGGCTCTCTCACCCACCGATAGGGCGGCAATCACGCTCCTCTACTGGTACGATCATTCCTACGAAGAGATCGCCGAGTCGCTGAACCTGACGGTGAGCGCGGTCAAATCTCGGCTCTTTCGCGCCCGGCGCACCCTGGCAGAGACAATGCAAGGAGATATCAAGTATGCGATGTAAACAGGCTGGTCAAATGATGTCCGAGCGGCTGGATGGTCGTCTCAATGACGCAGATAGCGCGCTCCTGGACGAACACCTGACCGCGTGCGGCGCGTGTCAGGCCGGGTGGCAGAGCCTGCAGGCACTTGATACCCTGTTCTCCGCCGCGCCGATGGTGCAACCCCCGCTCCGCGTGCGCGTACAGGTGATGACGCGCCTGGCTCGCCGAGATCAGGCCCGTCGCGCGGTCGTCGGCGGCGCGACGCTGACCCTGGGGACGGTGTCGCTGGCGCTGCTGGCGCTGGCTCCCATCTTTGTGGGCTTTTTGGACGCGACTGGCATCCTGCCGGCCCCCATTTTTGCGGATTTTTCGAATATAGCCGGCATCCTGCCGGCCCCCATTTTTGCGGATTTTTCGAATATAGCCGGCATCCTGCCGGCCCTCGTCAGCGGCGGCCCGACGACCATCGTGCAGTTGCTCGCTTTCCTGGGATCAGTGGGGCGCGCGCTGCTGGTCTTGATGGAAACCGTCGCCGTCCCCTTGGCCTTCCTGGGTCTGTGTGGGCTGGCAATGACGTTGACGTTGAACGGCCTATGGATAGGCGCAGTGCGCCGCGCGCGCAACGCGATGCTAGATTCTCAAATCAAACAAATTTGAATCACCAAAGGGAGTACATAAAATGAAAAAGTATATCACAATCATACTGGCGCTGCTCTTGTTGCTGGGCAGCCAAATTGCGTGCGATGAGCCGCCGCAGGTACCAGACATCAAAGTGCCAACAATCCAAGTCGGCGAGATGCAGGACAAACGGGAGGCGATCCCCCTCGAGGATGACGAGCCGGTTGCCGTAGAGCTTGCTTTTGGCGCGGGAGATCTAGAGATCGAGGCCGGTGCTTCCGATCAACTCTTCTCTGGGCACTTTCGCTACAACGTCGAACAATGGGAGCCGGAAGTGACCTATGCGGCCCACGTACTAACCATTGAGCAGGGCGGCGCCGACGAAGAGTGGGGCTTTCCCACCGGAAACACTCGCAATGAGTGGGAGTTGGAATTCTCGCCCGAAATACCGCTCGATGTGAACCTCCAAGTCGGCGCGGGCAAGGGCAACCTGGACCTTACAGGCTTGCAACTCGTGAAACTAGACCTGGACCTGGGCGCAGGCGATTTCTCGGTGCAATTCGGTGAGCCGAACGGGGCCGAGATGGGCGATCTCACACTGGATGCCGGAGCCTCGAGATTGGAAGTGGTCGGAATCGGCAATGCCAGCCCAGAGATGATAAAGGTGCAGGGCGGCGTGGGCAACATCGACTTGGACCTGACCGGAGATTGGTCTCGCTCGGCCGACGTGCGCGTCACGGCCGGCGTCGGCGCTCTCACCTTGCGGCTGCCTGACGACGTGGGCGTGCAGGTTGACGTGGAGGGAGGACTCTCTAACGTGAATGCGTCGGGCCTGGAGCGCGATGGTGATACCTACGTCAACGCCGCCTTTGGCGAAGCGGAGGTAGAACTGCGCATCGAGGTTACAACAGGCGTAGGCACGCTGCATCTGATAGAAATCTCTGATTAAAGACCTTGAGAGTTTTCTGAAACCCTCAAGGTCTATGGAGGAAAATTATGTATAAACGATGGATCATGTGGTTGATCGCACTACTGGCATTGGGGTTGTACTTTCCAATCGCGCCAGCGCTAGCGGATGGCAGCCCGCCCGGCGACGGCGGCATCACTATCTGGGGCGAGGACTATGCATTGGAAGAGGATGAGCGGCTGGACGGCGACCTGGTCGTCTTTGATGGTGACGTGACTCTGAAACCCGGCAGCCGCGTCGCCGGCTCTGTCATTGTCTGGAACGGCAATGTTGAGGCGCAGGGCGACATTAAGGGAGAACTGGTCGTCTCTGGCGGTGACATCTACCTGGGCGATAGCGCACAAGTGGGCGGAAACGTAGTATGCAGTTGGAACTGCGACCTCGATCAAGAGGATGGAGCGCAGGTGGATGGAGGAATCATTGAGGGCGTCCCTTTGGGCGAATTCCCCTCTGAACACTGGTACGGCATCCCTGTCCCCGTACTTCCCTCTCCACCTACTTTTTCGATCTCTGGCGCAGGACAGGCCGTTACCTGGGCGCTCAATGTGATACGAGGTGTGGCCTCGGTGCTGGTGATCTCTGCGGTGGCCGGGTTGGCGGCGCTGATCTGGCCGCAGCAGGTAATGCGGGTCGGGCGGACTGTGGTCGAGTCGCCGGGGGCCAGCTTGGGGATAGGGTTGCTGACCGCTTTTGCAGCCGTGGCGCTCGCCATTGCATTGCTGGTCACGATCTGTCTCTCGCCAATCGCGATGCTGGTCGCGCTTGCCCTGGGCGTGGCCGGGCTGTTCGGCTGGATCGGCGTTGGCGCTCTGGTGGGCCAGCGGCTGATGCAGGCGCTCAATGTCCGCGCGGTCGCGCCGCTGTGGGCCGCCGGACTGGGAACATTGCTCATCACGCTAGTGACGACCGGGCTAGGCGTGCTCCCTTGCCTGGGTGTGTTGGGGGTACTCTTGACCCTCGTCCTGGGCTGCCTGGGACTGGGCGCTGTGGCGCTAACTCGCTTTGGCGCCATAGCTCACACGCCGCCCGCGCCGGTGCCACCGCCGGTCGAATCGCCCGAAACTCCCAACATCAACACGTAGGGCAAATTGCCAATTTGCCCCGCTTGAAAAGCCGGGGAGGCCGCATAGGTCTCGCCGGCTTTGTTTTTGTCCAACAAGATTAGCTTGACGGCATACTACTTCGTGGTACACTCTTTGCCACCAGACACTTTTGCCAAGTGTATGATTACAGAGATTCACGGAGAATTTACGGGCGCAATCTAAGCAATTTTACTGCCAATGTCACCTTCCGAGACCTCCGAGGTCTGAAATTTGGATCTGCTGAGTATGGAACAGCGCTTTGTCTAATTTTCAATGTCTCAGTGAATCTCTGTGCCTTCTCTGTGTAACTGTTTTTGACACATCTGAAAAAATGTCCGGTAGTAAAGCACACTCTTGAACGTCATTTGGACGCCATGGGAGGAAAAATTATGCAGAATAATGATAGGCCGGGTAAAACGTTAGATAAGACTATTGCCATAGTTGCGCACGATGGCAAGAAAGCTGACATGGTTGCCTTTGCTACGTTCAACCGGGAAAAACTGGCAAATTTCAATCTCGTCGCCACGGGCACAACCGGGCACTTGCTGGCAGAAAAAGTAGGGCTTGAAGTCGAGTGTTTGCTCTCGGGGCCTTTGGGCGGGGACGCGCAGATCGCGGCCCTCGTGGCCCAGGGCGAGGTGGACGCCGTGTTCTTCTTTGTTGACCCACTCGACAAGCACCCCCACGACCCAGACATTCAGACACTGCTGCGCGCTTGCAACGTCCACGATGTACCCATCGCAACCAACGTCGCGACGGCCGATTTGATCATCTCCGAAGAGACTCTGTGAGCAAACTGCCCGGCGCGCCGTCCCCTCATTATCGCTGGAACTTTTACGCCTTCTTGGTAGACTATGCCTCCTTCGGGCTGGCCTTTACTTTCATAGACGTCAGTACAGTGATGCCCGCGCTCGTTGGCCAACTGACCGATTCGGCCCCCATCATTGGGCTGGTCAACACAATCTTTACGGGCGCCTGGCTGCTGCCCCAATTGGCGACCGCGCGCTACATCAACAACAAACCGCGCAAGAAACCGTACCTGCTGGCCGGGCTGGGCGGGCGGGTCTTTCTCGGCATGATAGCGGCCGCGCTGTGGACCGCGCTGCCCCGCTATCCTATCTCTATGCTGGCTCTGTTTTTCATCTGCCTCGGCCTCTTTGCCGCCGCCGACGGCTTTACCAGCGTGGCCTGGTTCGACATCCTGGCGCGAGCCATTCCGTTGAAACAGCGCGGGCGACTGATGGGGACGGCGCAGTTCATCATCGGTGTGGCGGGCATCGGAGCGGGGGCGTTGGTGGGCTTGATCTTGGCCCACCGCCCTTTCCCCAGCAACTATGCCATGCTCTTTACGCTGGCAAGCGTGGCGCTCGTCCCATCGGCAATCGCACTGATTCTCCTGCGGGAACCTCCGCCCAACGACGTGAGCCAGGAAACGAGCAACCAGACTCAAGAGAACTGGTGGAAACTCTTGGTCAGCGACCGGGCCTTTCGTAACTTGATGATCTGCCGCATATTAGTGGGCATGATGGGATTGGCGACTTCATTCTACGTGGGCCACGCCGCCGATGTGCTGCATCTGCCGCCAAGCATCATTGGCGACTTTGTGGTAGCCCAGACGCTGACGCGCATAGTCACCAGCATCGTGTTGGGCTGGGTCAGCGAGCGCTGGGGGCCGCGCTATGTGATTCGCATCGGTAGTGCGGCGGCGGCGGCCGGGCCACTCTTTGCGCTGTCCGTTCACCTGGCAGGCGGCGATTGGCTGGCTTGGGCCTATCCCCTGGTCTATGTGGCGCTGGGGATCGTGAACAGCGCGTGGATGCTGGGCTTTTTCAACTATCTGCTGGAAATCGCGCCGGACGGGATGCGCCCGGCCTATGTCGGCCTGGGCAACACACTAATGGGCGCGTTGACCCTGGCGCCGATGGCGGGGGGCTGGCTGCTAGAAACGACCTCTTACACCGCGCTCTTTGGCGCAACGGCCGCGATCGTGGCGCTTGGGTTCTTGTTCACTCTGAAGCTGAAACCGGCTCAAAGTGAGAGTTAGCCATGCGGGACAAGCAGCGCGGTGACAATTTAGCCTGGGCGCGGGCCGCGTTGCTCGCCGGGTTGATCGTTGCCATTGGTGGCGCATTGTGGGTCTGGCGCGAACCGCTATTCGCCTTCTTTTCCGATGCGGAGCGCGCGCGGGAGTGGGTGGCCGGATTTGGCCCCTGGGGGCCGCTGGTCAGCGTCGCGCTCAACGTGGCGCAGGTGTTGCTGGCCCCGCTTCCGGGCCAGTTCGTGGGCCTGCTGAACGGCTACCTCTACGGCCTTTGGCTGGGCACGCTCTACAGCATGGCCGGCCTGCTGCTGGGGACGGCCCTGGCGATGGGGCTGGCCCGCTGGCTTGGGCGGCCGGTGGTCGAGTGGCTGGTGAGCGGGGAAACGTTGGCCCGCTGGGACAGGCTCGCCGGCCGCCGAGGGCCGCTCTTTTTCTTTCTCGTTTTTCTGTTCCCCTTTGTTCCCGACGACGTCGCTTGTTTCCTGATCGGCCTCAGCCCCCTTTCGATTCCCTCCATGCTCGTGCTGGCTACATTTGGGCGGCTGCCGGGGGTGTTCGTCTCCTGCTGGGTAGGCGCGCGCGCAGCGCAATTGCCGGTGTGGGCGTGGATCCCGTTGGGCGGGGGCGCGGCTGCGCTGGCCTGGCTCTTTTGGCGCTACCAGGCCCGGCTGGAGAGCTGGATCGTAAACCTCATTGAACGATTGATATGGCAGAGCAAAGACGTCTGACCACTGCCATCACAGCAACGACGTTGCAACTTTAGCGCAGGATAAACCCATCCTTGAGCGGGTCGTCGGGATCAATCAAGAACTCGTGGCGGCCGGTGATGTGGGCCGCGCCCTCCACCTCTGGGATGATGGCCTGGTGAGGGCCAAAGGTGGTGGTCTCGACGACGCGGCCGCTAAAGCGCGTGCCGATGATGCTTTCGACGACGATAGATTCACCCACGCCTAGCTCGCCCCGCGCGTGATGAATCGCCAGCCGCCCGCTGACGCCCGTGCCGGTCGGGCAGCGATCCACCTCTCCCTCGGCAAAGACGCACACGTTGCGGCTGTGCGAATCCGCCTCCATCGGCGGCCCGATAAAGATGGGGCCGTAGAGAAAACTCAAATCCTCCTCGAAAGGATGGGGGATGGGCCGGCTGGCCACGATAGCCCGCTTGATGGCCAGCCCTTTTTCGATAAAGGCGCGAAAGTTATCCGGCGCGCAGGTCAGGCCGACCTCCTCGGCCTGCACGTAAGCGTAGAACGCGCCGCCAAAGGCCAGGTCGTAGCGCACCTCGCCTAGGCCCGCCACCTCGACCGTCTGGTCCAAGTCCAGGACAAACGAGGGCACGTTGTGAAAGTAGACGCTTCTCACGCGCCCCTCGGCCACCCGCGCGTGAGCCGTGATCAGCCCCGCCGGGGCGTCAATCTTGATCACCGTCTCTGGCGCGGTCATTGGCAGCAGGCCGGTCTCTAGCGCCACCGTGGTGATGCCGATGATGCCGTGCCCGCACATGGTGCTGTACCCCTCGTTGTGCATAAAGAGCACGCCGATATCGGCCTCTGGGCTGACGGGCGGGGTGACGATGCAGCCGTACATATCGGCGTGGCCGCGCGGCTCCCACATCAGCGCGGTGCGCAGGTGATCCAGATGCTCGCGTGCATAGCGGCGGCGGGCCAGGATAGTATCGCCCGGCAGATCGGGATAACCGCCGGTAATGACGCGGAACGGCTCGCCTGCGGTGTGGCAATCAATGGTCGTGATCTTGAGCCAATGATCGGGCGGTCGCCAGCTTCTCATTTTCTCCAACATTGTTCCTCCGTGTTTATCAGATGTTGATTTCCGTCTACCCCGTGGTCTCGACCAAATTATAGCCAGACTGGGTAGAAAATCAAACCCTCCTTGCGCAAATTGGCACTCAACAATGATTCTGAGTATAATTGCAAGAGTGTAAATTCACAGTGACGAAAGGAGGAAAAAGATATGAGCAACAAACGGCAAATCTTTATCGGCGGCACGATCACATTGCTTGGGCTGATGCTCCTGATCGGGAGCATATTCAAAGTAGACGTGGGAGACTTTTGCTTCCCGGTTGGGCTGATCCTGCTGGGAGTCTTTTTGCTGCTACGCCCGCGACTGATCGGCCCCGACGAATCGGTTCAGCTAAAGCTGCTGGGCGACATTCGCCGCCACGGGGACTGGCAGGTGGCCGACGAGGAGATCTGGATCGGCGTAGGAGACGTGCGGCTGGACATGACCGGCGCAGACATCCCCACAGGCGAGACGCAGATTCGCGTCTTGGGCTTTGTGGGCGGTGTGAGGCTGCTCGCGCCGCAGGGCGTGGGGGTGTCCGTTTCATCCACGTCGTTCTTCACCGATGCCAGGATGCTGGGCCAAAAGCGCGATAGCTTTCTGACGCCCATCCACTTGGCCAGCGATGGTTATGAGACAGCCGAGCGCAAGATTCAGTTGCAAGTGAATTGCTTCGTAGGGAACATCAGAGTCAGGCAGGTATAGAACCGCTAGCGGCGTGGGGGCGGGCCGGAATCAACACAATGACGCAAAATCGCGCAACAACCCGGCTGGGCCTGGACATATCCCACTTTAACGACCGTCTCGACCGCTGGTCGCCCGGGGATATCCTGGCCTGGGCCTGGGAGACCTTCAAACCGAAAGCGATAGCGAGTTCGTCGTTCCAGACGCAGAGCGTCCCGTTGCTGCACATCATAGCGCAGGTGTGTCCCGAGATGCCGGTGATTTTCATTGATACTGGCTTTCACTTTTTGGAGACGCTGGCCTTCCGCGACGAACTGCAGGCGCGCTACGGCCTGAACATTGTCGTGGTGCGCCCGGCTGTTCGGAAGAGCCAACTGCTGGAAAGGTACGGCGGGGGACTCTACCGTCGTGACCCGGATCTGTGCTGTTACATCAACAAGGTCGAGCCGATGCAACGGATGCTCGTCGGGATGAGCGCCTGGGTATCTGGCGTGCGGCGCGACCAGACCACACACAGAAGCAGCCTGCGCGTGCTCGAACTACAACCGACGGGCTTGCTGAAAATCCACCCTATGCTCAACTGGACAAAACAAGAGGTATGGGAGTACATTGAGCGCCACCGGCTACCATACCATCCGCTGTATCCCGCAGGCTATCTCAGCGTTGGCTGCGCGCCTTGCACGCGCCCGATCTCTACCAGCGAGGAGGAGCGTGCCGGGCGGTGGGCGGGTACAGAGAAGACCGAGTGCGGCCTGCACACGGAATGGGGGAACTTGGAGTTCCTGAATAGTGTGAATGTGGAGGAATGAAATGATCAACCAGCAAAGTCAAAATGAAAGGCCGGTCATTCTGGTGACGGGCGGAGCGGGCTATATCGGCTCCCAACTCGTCCGCGACATGGCGTCAGATCCGCGTTTTTCGGATTACACTATCCGAATATACGATAACTTGCAGCGCCAGCACTTTTGCGGCCTGATGGACCTGCCGACCGGTGGGCGGTACGAGTTCATCGAGGGAGATATCCTGGACCGTCTCAACCTGGGACGAGCGATGCGCGGCGCCCAAACAGTCGTCCATTTGGCCGCGCTTGTCAAGACGCCGCTCAACTTTGATCATCCTGAATGGACAGAGCAGGTCAACCATTGGGGCACGGCCTCTGTGGTAGATTGCGCCCTGAGCGCAAACGTGCCCCGTTTGTTGTACGTCAGCTCAGCCAGCGTGTATGGGCCGGGCGGCCCGTTCCGAGAGGCGGATACGCGCCGCCCCATCGGGCCTTATGCGATCTCGAAACTAAAGGGCGAGGAAGAGGCGATACGGTCGCCCTACACAATCGTACGGTTGGGCACTGTCTTTGGCAACGCGCCCGCGATGCGGTTCGACGGCATAGCCAACCGTCTGGCTTACCAGGCCGGCGTCGGGCGGCCAATGGTCATCCACGGCAGCGGCGAGCAGCTCCGACCATTGATCCACGTGCGCGACGCCTCGGCGGTTCTGCGGTTGTGCCTGGCCGATTCTGGAACCGAGGGAGAGATCATAAACGCCGTCGTGGTAAACCCCTCTATCAACCGCATCGCGCGCACCTTGCAGGCCATTGTGCCTAACGCCCCAGTGTGGTATACAGACCAAGATATTCTGACAGAGATCAGCTTTGAGGTGGACTCGTCAAAATTGATCGAGATGGGGTTCCAGCCTCAATTCAGCTTGACGCAGGGGCTGGAAGAGATGCTGGAGCGGTGGCATTTTAACCCTGCATCGAGCAGCGGCGCCGCCGCTTTGGGCGAGCTGGATGATTGGGTATGACCGGTCGAGGAGCAGGCCAATGACTATCGAGATTCGCCCTCTCAAGACCATCGAAGAGTACCGGGCTTTAGGCCCTCTCCAACAGGAAGCTTGGCAGCACAACGCGGCAGACTTTGTACCTGACCACGTACTGCTCACCGTTCAGAAGAACGGCGGGGCGGTGCTGGGCGCGTTTGAATCCTCCTCAAAAGGAGAGGGAGAGCGGCTCGTCGGCTTTGCCTTTGGCTTTGTCGGCCTGACGCATGATGGCAGAATAAAGCACTGCTCCCACATGGTTGGAGTGTTGCCGGCGTACCAGAACCAGAATGTAGGCTACCGCCTCAAGCTGGCCCAGCGCAAGCGCGTGCTGGCCCAGGGAATAAACCTGATTACTTGGACGTTCGATCCGCTGGAAAGCCGGAACGCGCGGCTCAACTTTCACAAACTGGGCGTGACGTGCAACACCTATCTGCGAAACCTGTACGGTAGTATGCGCGGCGGACTGAACGTCGGGCTGCCCAGCGACCGCTTCCAGGTGGATTGGCATATCAGCAGCGCGCGCGTCACCGAACGGCTGCGCGATGACTGGGCCGGCCACTCGCTCGCCGCGCTGCAAGTCGAGGGCGCCGCCATCCTGAACCTCGCCCGCCCCGGCGAACCGCCCTGCCAGGCCCATCCCATTGAGGGAGAGCGGTTGCTCATCCAGATACCGGCCCGCTTCCAGGCCGTCAAAGCGGCCGATATGGAACTGGCCCGCGCATGGCGGACGCACACCCGAGAGTTGTTCGAGGCCGCCTTTGCCGCAGGATACACCGCCATTGACCTGTTGTTTGAGAAAGGGACAAGCTGCTATCTGCTGGAAAAGGGCTGGTCGCCGCGTCGAGGAAAACAGAAATGAACATTGAGATTCGCCCCCTCAAAACTATCAAAGAATACCAGGCTGTAGAGCAGATCCAACGCCAGGTGTGGCATTTCGAGGACGTCAAGATCGTGCCCGACCACATGTTGTTTTCCATTCAAAAGAGCGGTGGGCTAGTGCTGGGCGCGTTCGACATCGCGCCGGGACAAGAGCGGCTCGTTGGCTTTCTCTTTGGTCTCGTTCAACTGACCGCAGAGGGCCAGGTGAAACACTGGTCTGATATGGCCGGCGTGTTGCCCGCCTACCAGAATCAGAACCTGGGCTACCAGCTCAAGCTGGCCCAACGGGAGTGCGTGCTGGCCCAGGGAATAGACCACATCAGGTGGACGTTTGACCCCCTGGAGAGCCGGAACGCGCGGCTCAACTTTCGCAAGCTGGGCGTGACGTGCAACACCTATCTGCGAGACGTGTACGGCGACAGGCTGGGCGAACTCAACGCCGGGCTGCCCAGCGACCGCTTCCAGGTGGATTGGCGCATCAGCAGCGCGCACGTCGCCGAACGCCTGCGCGGCGATTGGGTTGGGCCTGTGCTCGCCGCGCTGCGGGCCGAGGGCGTCGCTATCCTGAACCCCGCCCTCTCCGGCGAACCGCCGCGCCAAGTTCTCCCCATTGAGGGAGATCGAATACTTGTCCAGATACCGGCTCATTTCCAGAGTATCAAATCGGCTGACCTGAAACTGGCTTGTGACTGGCGGACGCACACCTGTGAGTTGTTCGAGGCTGTCTTTGACGCCGGGTATACCATAGTTGATCTATTGTTCGAAAACAATCAGAGCTATTACTTGTTGAGAAAGGAGAACCAAAATGAAAATTGAACGCATCGAACTACATCATATCGAACTACCGCTGGCGCACCCATTCGAGACCAGCTTTGGGCGCGAGGTCAACCGCCCCTGCATCCTGGTGACTGTCCACGCGGAGGGGCTTGCCGGCTGGGGCGAGTGCGTGGCCGGCGACGGGCCGTGGTACTCGTATGAAACTATCGAGACTGCCTGGCACGTGCTGCATGATTTCCTCATCCCGGCTGTGCTGGGGCAGGAGGTGACCTCGCCCGCCGATGTAGTGGCCCGCTTCCGCCCGGTAAAAGGCCACCCGATGGCGCGAGCCGCGCTGGAGAATGCGGTGTGGGACTTGTTGGCGCAGGCGCAAGGTGTATCCCTGTCCGAGATGTTGGGAGGGCAGGCGGAGCGGGTGAGGGTTGGCGTGAGCGTGGGCATTGAGCCGACGCTCGACCAACTGCTCGCGCGGGTGGCGCAGCACGTGAACGAGGGGTACGGGCGCATCAAGCTCAAGATCAAGCCGGGCTGGGATGTGGATGTGGTGCGTGCTGTGCGTGAGCGCTGGCCCGACCTGCCGCTGCAAGTGGATGCCAACTGCGCCTACACCCTGGCCGACGCCCCTACTCTGCGCGAGCTGGATCAGTTCGATCTGCTGCTCATTGAGCAGCCGTTTCACCACGACGACATCGTGGACCATGCCAAGTTGCAAGCCCAACTCCGCACGCCCGTATGCTTGGATGAGAGCATCCACTCGCCGGAGCACGCCCGCTGGGCGCTGGATATCGGGGCCTGCCGCATCATCAACATCAAGGTAGGGCGCGTGGGCGGCCTGACCGCCGCCAGGCAGATACACGACCTGGGTGTGGAGCGAGGCGTACCGGTCTGGTGCGGCGGCATGTTGGAGACGAACGTGGGGCGGGCGGCCAACGTAGCCGTGGCCGCGCTGCCCAACTTTGCCCTGCCCGGCGACATCTCCGCTTCGATCCGTTACTACCCCGAGGGCAAAGATGTCGCTGAACCAAACTTTACGCTCAACGAGGATTCGACGCTCTCTGTGCCCACCGGGCCGGGGCTGGGCGTGCGCGTGCTCCCCGCGCGCGTGTGCGCCGCCCGCCTGCAGCACCTTTCCCAAAGCGGCTGATAGCTGGCAGGTTCTTCTGTTGAGGCAGCGGGAGAGAGGTATTTGTGTAACTATTGGGGTTGGACTATAATAAAATGTATCAGAGTCCCGAGCTTGTTCGGGCATAATGATAAAAAACATCGAGGAAACGACATGTTCCACGCATCCGACCGCGTCCTGGTCGCCATAATGAACAACCGGCGCGATTTCAAGATCGCGCAGGAAGAGGGCTGGTACCGCATCCCCAAAAAACACGCCCCCCAGAGCACCATTGAGGCTGTCGTGCTGGCCTTTTACTTTACCAAGGCCTTTGGCGATGAGAAATGGTCAGTCCGCTACTATGGGGCCATGCGCGGCCACGAGTTAGCCTACCGCCGCGACCTGTTCCCCGATGAAGCATCTCATCCCCGCGCCGACGAGATGTACTACAAACTCCAGGTAGGGCCGCTGATGCAACTGGAACAACCCATCCCCAGCCTGCGTTGGAGGAGGGTGACTTTTATCGAAACTTCCTGGGACCGCTTCACCGCTGCCGAGGAAGTCAACGACCTCTATGCTTCCGGCGCCGACGGACTGTACGTCACCCTCAAAGAGGCCGGGTTCTACCCCGAGCGCGAGTACTCTCTGCGCGAGCGGGGCGTCAAGTACATAGTGGATATGGCCATACCCTGCCACAGCGGGACAGTCGCCATCATGACCGACGACCGCGCCGCTCCACCCCACGCCCTGCGCAATCCTGACGTAAAGAGCGTGCGCCAGGCGGTTGAGCTAATGGACGGCCCACTGCCCGTCCACCAGACAGGAAAGTAAAATGTTATCCAAATTAAAAGAGACCCTCTCTCAGCAAGAACAAGGTAAGCCCTCGCTCCCCAACATCCTCACCATCCTCACCCTTGTCGCCACCGCTGCCTTGAGTTGCTGTTACCTCACCATTGCCATCAACCCGCGCCTGCCCTTTAACCCCTTTCCTCCAGCAACCCATGCCGCCCTCGCCACAGTGCTCCCCACATCGACAAACGTGCCCACACCGACGCCCACCGAGATCCCCACCGCCACTCCCACGCCAGAACCTACTCCCACCCCCATCGCTGGCGCTTACTGGACGACCGAGAAAATCGTCTCGAGCTATCCGCTGGAGAAAATCGAGGTGGCTGGAACCTATGAGGAAATCGGCCAAGCCTTTGGCGAATGGTACCAGGAGCAGCGATTCTCCCCCCGCCCGCTCACCGCCGACGAACAAGAAACCGCCCACGCGATGCTCGACTTGTACACAGAGGTTCATACAGGTACAGTCGAACAAATGCGCGGTATCTATGCCGCTTACGACCTGAACCTGGATGACGTGAGCGAGGGCATCCCGGTCTGGGATGATTGGTGGAGCTTTTTGCTGCCGGGCGTGGTGTATAACCCCTTTTGCAGCGTTGCCTTTGCCCGGCCAGAGATGACGGCCGACGGCCACGCCCGTCTGGGTCGCAACAACGATTGGAACAGCAGTATGCCCCAAACAACGCTCGTCTTTGCCTACCCAGAGGACGCCTACCCCAACGTCGTCATGACCGTCGGCGCGCCCAACTTTACCGCTTTTGATGGAATGAATGACCAGGGACTGGCGCTCGGCGTCGCCGCAGTAGACGCGGCCGGCTATCCGACCGGTACGCATCCGGCGCTGATAGACCTGCAAGTCTATCACATCCTTTTGGAAACTTGCGCCGATGTAGAAGAAGCGATCAGTTTGCTACAGGAAATTCCTTTTGCCTTCAGCCCTCAGTTCGGCACCCACGTCCTGCTGGCCGATCGCAGCGGCGCATCCGCCGTCGTAGAATTCCTGGCCGAGGGAGTGGTGGTCAGCCGCGCGGATACCGCCTATCAGGTGATGACCAACAGCCATTGGGCCGGCCCCGCCGACCAACCCGATTGCCCACGCTACCAGACCGCCGTCGGCGCGCTGGAAGATGGAGACGGACAGATAGATACCGAGGAAATGATGGAAGTGATGGCCGCGGTTCACACCTCCACGCAATGGACCATCGTCTACGACCTGCAAGACCTGACCCTCACCCTATCCCTGCCTACCGACAACTTTGCCGACCGCTACGAATTTTCTCTGGCCGACTTTGTCTCGCGGATAAAGACCTTGAGGGTTTTCTGAAACCTTCAAGGTCTGGCGTTATCTGAAACCAGGCCGTTGATTTCCTCGTTCCAACACTCGCAGGCCTCGCGCACCTCGTCGCCGCGCGTCACCGCGCCGTCGTAGGGCATCACGTCCTCGTGGGCCGTCCAGCCAGAAAGCACCATCGGTGCCAGGCCGCTGCCGGCGGGGATCCACTCGCCATTGTAGCGGCGGGCAAAGTGGAGGTGCGTCGCTTCGGCGTAGCCGCCCTCGCAGGAAGGATGCCCGATGCGCTGGCCGCGCTGTAGCGCCGCGCCCACTGCCACACGGTCATGGGCATTGACGTGCATATAGAGCAACACCCAGCCGCTCTGCTCAAAACCATCACTGTCCAGGTCCACGAGCACCTCCCCATAATTGCTGCGCAAGACCAGCCCCGGCGCGGCGGCAACCACCCACTCTTTCGAGAGTGTGCAATCCGGTATCTTGTCACCCGGTACAAAGTCGAGCGCGGCGCGGCCACTGCCGTTTCCCCAGCCTCCGTGCGGGCCGCCGGTGAAATACCACGTATACCCGGCCTCCCACGGCAAATGCAACTCTGGCTGCGCCAAATCGGGCGGCAGCAACGGTTCCACCGCATAAGCGAAGGGATTGCCGAAAAACCGCTCGTAGGTAGCCGCAAAACCATCGCGGCCGATCAGCGTCAGCCATTCGTCCCAAGTGGCGGAGAGTTCGGCCAGACAGTTCTGCACGCCGGCGCTGCCCGGATTAAGCCCCGGCGCGAACGAGGCGCGGATTCCGTTGCTCACGCGCATTGTGCGCACGCGCGCCGTCGCGCGGTCGCCCTGCTTCCAGCCATAGTATCCCTCGTTGAGCCGCACCGCCGCCCAACTTAGCTGCTGGAACAGTCCTTCGTGGTACGATTGGACATAGCCCAGCGGGAAGGTGAGTGTCTCTTCGGCCGGCTGGGGCTGCGTGACCCATCCAGAGCGCAGCTCCAGCAGCGTCAGCAACACCCTCGGCCCCACGCTAAAGCGCTGAGAGACGAGCTGCACGATCTCTGCGCCGCTGAGAGTGCGGCCCTCGACCTGCTCGCTGTAGCCCGCCAGGTAGCCATCCTGTTCGGCCACAAAACCCGCCAGGTCAAAGTAGATGTAGGCCGGGCCATAGACCAGTTCACTATCGGGAATCAGCTTGAGGTATGGACCGGTCTCGGTGGCGGCGGTGGGGATGTAGAGCGCCTGACCGGCGCCGATGCTGTTCGCATCGGATAAACCACTGGCAGCGGCGATCTCCTCGACGGTGCAGCCAAACACAGCCGCGATCAGGCTCAACGTCTCACCCGGCTGCACGACGTATGATTCCACACCCTCGCCGTTGGGATTGCCGGCAGGCGGTGGATTGGGCGTGGGCGTGCCCGTGTATGCGCCGGGGTAGGCGGGGGAAAGAACTACCGTAGGCGTAGGCACAGGGGAAAGTGACGTGGAAGAGTCCGGTTGCTCGACAACTTCAAGCTCTTGTTCAGGCGCGGGGCGCGCGCAGGCGGCAATGACGCACAACGCGCACACCCTAGCCAAAAGCGACCAATGCTGCAATCGTTTCATTACCATGCCCTTTCACTTGCCGCAAAGACGCCGCCCAACGGCGGCAGGGTAAAAGTTTACCAGAGATGAAAAAAATTGCAAGCTAGTTTAAGTGACTGGAGTCTGGCGTTTTTGTTCGTAGTGACGGCTTCAGCCGTCCAAAAGGCTCAAAAGCGGCTAAAGCCGCTACTACGAACCCCCATATCTAGCGCCTTTATTGTTGCCTACCCCAAGATGTGGGCATTCTGAAAATTTGCCAGACTCCAGTCGCAAGGAGAAGCCGTAATGAAAGTGAATAAGAAGCAAATCGGCATAGCTATGGCTGTTAGTATGTTGTTGATGGCGGCGAGCGTCGTCGTGGTCGAGGCTGCGCCAGTGACGCAAGAGGAGCCGATGCGCATGAATCTCGTGATGGCCCTCATCATCGGCATTCTGTACTACTTTTCCATGTCGCCCTGGTTCGCCAACCTCGGTTTTACTGCGCTCTACCGCCCGTTGGTCGCCGGCGCGCTGGTCGGCATCGTGATGGGACGGCCCGGTGAAGGGGTCGCCATTGGCGCCAACATCAACGTGCTCTACCTGGGATGGATCTCGGCGGGCGGCTCGCTGCCCGGTGACCCTGGACTGGCAGGTTACCTGGGCACGGCACTGGCGCTGGGCGGCGGTTTGGGCGCAGACGCAGCGTTGGCAGTGGCTGCGCCGCTGGGATTGCTGGGTAGCCTGGCTTGGTCGCTGCGTATGTCTACGTGCTCCATCATCCCCCACTGGGCGGACAAGTTTGCTGAGGAAGGGAATATTGAGAAAGCGGCACGCAGTAACTATATCTACTCCCAGCCTTTCCTGTTCCTGATCTATGCAGTGCCAGTGATGATTGCCGCTTATCTGGGTTCCACCGCAGTCGCCGAAGCGCTGGAATGGATTGACGCGAACGCTATCTGGGTGATGAGCGGGCTATATGCTGCCAGCGGCATGCTCGCGGCTTTGGGTATCGCGCTCAACCTCAAATTCCTGTTCCAGGGCAACGTCTGGCCCTACTTTTTCGTGGGCTTTCTCGTCACCTCAATGATGAGTGGGAGCGCCAATCTACTGGTGATGGCCATTATCGGCGCCTGCATGGCATACGTCCACGTGCTGTTCACTGAAGGGTTTGGCAGCGAAGGAGTGATCGAGGGCGCCGAGGAACGTAAAGCGCCCGGCCTGCTCACGCAAAATGACGTCTTCCGGGCCTTTGTGCGCTGGCTATTCTTCTCCCACTCGACCTACAACTGGGAGCGTATGCAGGGCATGGGATTTATGCACAGTATGACGCCCATCATCAAGAAATTGTACAAGAGCAAGGAAGATATCAGCGCCGCGCTCAAGCGCCACATGGTTTTCTTCAACACGCAGCCGGACGCGGGTGGTGTGATTCACGGTATTGTCATTGCGATGGAAGAGGAGCGCGCGGCCGGAGCCGACATCAGCGATGACGCCATCAACGCAGTAAAGACCGGTCTGATGGGGCCGATGGCGGGTATCGGCGACACACTTCAGCAGGGTATCCTGATCCCCATCGCGCTCTCCATCGGTATGAGCATCGCGCTGGGCGGGAATATCGCCCAGGCGACCAGCGGCAGCATTCTCGGTCCCATCGTCTTTATCGTTTTGATGGCGGCCGGTATCTGGGGCGGCGGTTGGTTCATCTGGTGGCAGGGGTACAAGCAGGGACGCGCAGCTGTCACCAATATCCTGAGGAGCGGCACGCTGAACCGCGTCATTACCGGCGCGGGCGTGCTGGGCAATTTTATCATGGGCGCGCTGGTCGTACAGTTCGTTAGTCTCTCGACTTCGGTGGCCTTTATGATTGGCGGTACTCCGTTCCAGATTCAGTCGATCATAGATAGCTTTATGCCCAATCTGCTGCCGTTGCTGTTGGTACTGCTCATCTGGTGGCTGGTCGCCAAAAAGAACGTGTCGCCGACGACGATTATGATCATCATTATCCTGGTTGGTGTGTTGGGTTCCTATCCCATTTGGCCTGGCCTCAATATGGAAACAGGCGAGGCCATCGAGATCGGGCTCTTCTAGCAACGGCGCCAAGTGATTCGTGAAACGTGAAACGCGATCAAGTTTCACGTTTCACTTTTTCACATCACAGAGCACAAAGGAGAACAAAGAATGATCGGACTCAAAACCCATCGTTGGAACCACATCTTTCGCGAGGACGGCAAGACGCTGATCGTCGCGATGGACCATCCGGCTGTGTTTGGTATGATGGAAGGGTTGGAGAGACCGGGCCAGGTCATCCGCAAGATTCGAGCCGGCGGCGCGGACGGTATGCTGACGACCTATGGCGTCGTCACGCGGTTTGCCAAAGAGATCGGCGCTATGGGCATCCTCCTGCGCGTCGATGGCGGCGGTTCGTTGTTGGCCCAGGAGCGCGGGCCGATGCAGTTGATATACGACGTCTACGATGCGCTACGGGTTGGAGCCGACGCTGTCTGTTGTATGGGTATGCCAGGCTCAGTGTACGAGTCGGTGACGCTGCCATACCTATCTGATTTGATCTCTCAATGCGCCGAGTGGAACGTACCCGTGATGGCCGAGATGCTGCCCGGTGGGTTCGAGAACCCGACCGAAATGTGGACGCCGGAGAATATCGGCCACGCCTGCCGCATCGGCGCTGAACTTGGTGTGGATTTCATCAAGACCACCTACAGCGGCGACGTGGAGAGTTTCCGCGCTATCTGTGAACAGGTGTACGTGCCCCTCGTCGTGTTGGGCGGCGGCAGGTCCAAGGCCCCCCGCGATCTGCTGAACTCGATTCACGAGTCGATGCAGGCCGGCGCCAGCGGCGTCGCGGTCGGTCGGAACATCTGGCGCTATCCCGAGCCGGACAAGATGACGGCCGCTATCGCGGCCATTATCCACGAGGATGCGAGTGTGGACGCGGCGCTGGAGTACCTCAAGTAGAGAGAAACCAGGTTTTTGCCGCTT
Source organism: Thermoflexia bacterium (assembly GCA_011192155.1). Taxonomy (GTDB): domain Bacteria; phylum Chloroflexota; class Anaerolineae; order B4-G1; family B4-G1; genus B4-G1. Next base: position 29,060 of record DUEK01000004.1, on the reverse strand, counting down.
CGCTTACAGAAAAACCTGGTTTCTGATTTTGCAATAAAGGAGTCATCAATGGCAGGAACTTGTAAACGAGCGGTTTTTGTCGGGCCTAAACAGATTCGCTTTGACGAACTCCCTATCCCTGAACCTGGCCCCCGCCAGGCGTTGGTCAAAGTCAAGGCGTGCGCGTTATGCACCTGGGAGCAGCGGGTGTACACCGGCGAGGAGCACTTTTATCCCCTGGCCGGCGGGCACGAGGTCTCGGGCGAACTGGTCAAACTGGGCCGTCAGGTCTACACGGACACACAAATAGGCGACCGGGTAATGGCCTCGCCGCTGACGCGCTGCGGCTACTGTGAATCGTGCCGGCGCGGACTGGATAACATCTGCGACAACAATCGCAAACCCTTCCGCGAGACGGACGTGCCCGGCCCGGCGGGGCTGGCAGAGTACATCTTGCTCGAAGACTATCAGCTCTACAAGGCCAACAACGATGCGCCGTTCGAGGAGATATGCCTCGCCGAGCCACTGGCCTGCGTTCTGCGCAGTGTGCGCAAGGCGGGTGTGAAGCGAACCGACAATGTGGTCGTCGTTGGGGCGGGCATCATGGGCCTGTTCCACCTGATGCTAGCCAAGCAGATCGGCGCCCGCGTCATCATCAGCGAGCCTAACCCCGAACGAACAGCCTTCGCCCAGGAGATGGGCGCCGATGAGGTCATTGATCCCACCCAAGAGATGTTTGCCGGCCAGGTGAAGGCATCAACCAACGGCCGCGGCGCGGACGTGGTCTTTTGCGCGGCCAGCACGGCCCAGGCGGTGGAGCAGGCTGTGGAAGCGGTCGCCAAGGGCGGGCGCGTCCACATCTATGCCAGCATCCACCCGCGCGGCGACAAGATCTCGATTGACCCCAACACCTTTCACAGTAAAGAGATCGTGCTGACCGGCACAATGAGCCAGGACAAAGAGGACGTGCTCCAAACCGTGCGCATGATCTCCCAGGGGTTGGTTGACCTCAAACCGTTCATCTCACTGATTTTACCCTTTGAGAAGCTAGAGGAGGGCTTGCAGGCCGCCCTGCGATCCGATACGTACCGCGTTGTCGTGACGATGTAATTCAGAGATTTGATAATGACAAGCGAATTCCGCGTAACCGTTCAGGTGCCCGTTTTACCGCAGAGCATGTCGAGTTCTTTCTTTTTGATCATCTCAGCGCCCTCTGCGGTTAGAAAAAGGGGAGGCATCTGAACGATTACACCTCCCGATGCTTGAGGTTACCACGTTTTGTGCGATTTGTTCAAGTGCTTCAGTTTCGCTCACATTCGCGAATTTTTGGCAGCACTATCGTTGTGATGTTATACACCGTCGCGGGTGATGATATGCACTTGCCTCGTTAGAAGGTCTGTGCTACAGTAACACCCACGCTAGGTGATGTTTACATCATTGGTGGGGTAATAAGAAAGGAGTCTGTATGAAATATCACGTTCCGTACAGTAAATCAACGCTTGAATTTGACCTACCGCCGGGTATGCGCGGCACGGTGGTCGCCTCCAAACAAGTTGAGCCGTTGAGCGATGTGAAAGCTGCCATCGCCGAAGCGTTGACCCATCCCATCGGCTCGCCGCCGCTGCGGGAGATGGCAAAATCTGGCGACCGCGTCTGCATCGTCTTTACCGACATCACCCGCGCCAGCCCCGACCAACTCCTCGTCCCCGCGCTGTTGCGGGAACTGGAGGCGGCCGGCGTCCGCGACGAGGACATCACCCTGCTGTGCGGCATCGGTATGCACCGCCCTTCGACGGACGAGGAAAAGGTCGCCAAGCTGGGTCAGTCTGTGGTAGATCGCTACCGTGTGATCGACAACGAGCCGCAGAACCCCAAGGCGCTGGTCGACCTGGGCGTGACGCCCGGCGGGACGCCGGTCTCCGCTCACCGTGCGGCGGTGGAGGCGGACTTGCTGATCGCCACCGGGATCGTCGAACCTCACCAATACGCCGGGTACTCTGGCGGGCGGAAGACGTTGGCGGTGGGGGCGGCGGGCGAAGCGCTCATCGCGCACACTCACGGCCCGGCCTTTATAGACGATCCCCGCACCCGGCTGGGCCGCATCGAGGGCAACCCCTTCCACGACGCCGTCACCGAGGCCGCCCGCCGCGCCAACCTGCGCTTTATCATCAACGTGGTGCTGGACGACGAAAAGCGCGTCGTGTGCGTCAAGGCCGGGGAGATGGAGGAGACCCACGCCCAGTTGGTCGAGTTCGCCCGCTCCATCTACGAGGTTCCCATCCCCCACCAGTACGATGTCGCCATCGGCGGGGCCGGCTTTCCCAAGGACGCTAACCTCTACCAGGCCAGCCGCGCCGCATCCTATCTATTTTTCGCGCCGACACCGGTGGTCAAGCCGGGCGGGTTTCTCATCATCCCGGCCCGCTGCGAGGAAGGGGCTGGCGACGGCGTGGGGGAGCGGCGCTTTCTGGCCGCGATGCGGGACGCGCCCGACGTGCAATTTATCCTGGACGACGCCCGCAAGCACGGCTACCCGCCGGGCCAGCAGCGAGCCTTTGTGATGGCCAAGGTATTAGAAAAAGCCCGCGTCGTCATCGTGGGCAGCGAGACGCCGGACGTGGTGCGGGATTGCAAGATGACGCCCGCCGCGACGATGAAGGAGGCGCTGGCATTGGCGGCCTGCGAATTGGGGAACGCGCTGGACGTGCTCGTCGTGCCCCACGCGCTGTTGACGCTGCCGGTGGTTTCCGATGCAAACAGATAAAAAATCACAAAATTTGGAGTGCTAGATGACAACTGACAACACAGAAACACGCACCGTCGGCGAGATCGCCGAAGAACTATATCTCCAATGTATCCGCTGCGGCAAATGCCTCGCGGTCTGCCCGGTCTACCGTGAGACGCGCATCGAGACGCTGTCGCCGCGAGGGCGGGTGGCCCTCTACCGCGCCGTTGGAGAAAACGAACTTTCGACCGGCGAGGTCTATGCCAACAAGTTCTACAACTGTCTGATGTGTGAAGCCTGCCGCGAGGCCTGCCCCAGCGGCGTCCAGTTGGACGTGATCCTGACTCAGGTGCGCGCCGACATGGCCCGCAGCGGCCTGCTGCCCGGCTCGCTGCAACGGCTGGACGAGACCATCGTCGCCGCCGGCAACATTTCCGGCGAGGCAAACGAACAGCGATTGGGCTGGACCTCCAACCTGGAGTCGCCGCCCGCCGGCCTCGATCACGGCGGACAAGCCGAGGTCGCTTACTTTGTGGGCTGCGTATCGTCGCTGTTCCCGGCCAGTTACAGCATCCCCCAATCGCTGGTCCAAATCTTTGAGCGGGCCGGCGTGAACTATGGTCTGATGGGCGGCGAGGAGCGCTGCTGCGGCTATCCTCTCTATCTGAACGGGGAGGTCGAACGGGCCGTGGAGATGGCGCGGCGCAACATCGAAGCAGTGCGAGCCACCGGCGCGAGCCGCGTGGTGATGTCATGTCCCTCTTGCCACCATATGTGGAAGCACACTTACCCGGAGCTGCTCGACGAGGACGCGCTGGATGGCCTGGAGGTGCTGCACGAGACGGAGATGCTGGCCGAACTGGCTCGCGCGGGACGGCTGCACTTGAAACCCTGGCCAGTCACCGTCACCTATCACGATTCCTGCGACCTGGGCCGCAAGGGCGGCATCTTTGAGGCTCCGCGCGACGTGCTGCGAGCCATCCCCGATCTGGAACTGGTGGAGATGGCCGACCATCACGCGAACTCGCTTTGTTGCGGGGGCGGCGGCAATCTGGAGACCTACAATCGAGAGTTGGCCCAATCGCTGCCTCGTCGGAGGTTGGAGCAGGCGCGGGACGCCGGGGCCAAGTACACCGTCGTCTCCTGCCAGCAGTGCAAACGCACCCTATCCGGCGCTACCCGCCGCGAGAAAATCCGCATCCGCGTGACTGACCTCTCCGAGGTGGTCTTGAGACAATTGGAGGACCCGTCCGATGACTGAGAACAAACTGTCGCCAGCAGTGATTGACGAACTAGAGGCCATCGTCGGCGAACAATACGTGCTGAATTCGCCGGAGGACTTGGTGGCTTATTCTTACGATTCTACATTCACATCCGCCCGGCCCAATCTGGTCGTTCTGCCAGGCAGCACACAGGAGGTCTCGAAGGTGCTCGAGGTGGCCAATCGAGAGCTGATTCCGATTGTGCCTCGGGGGATGGGCACTGGCCTGTCGGCCGGATCGATTCCCTTCGGCGGGGGGATCGTCTTGCCCCTGACCCGCATGGATCGTTTGTTGGATATTGATCTCGACAATATGATGGCCACGGCGGAAGCGGGAATCATCACGTCGGAGTTGGCGGACGCACTGGCCCGTAAGGGGTACTTTTATCCGCCCGATCCTTCCAGCGACCATTACTCCACTCTGGGCGGCAACGCCGCCTGCAACGCCGGGGGCGCGCATTGCCTGAAATACGGCATCACCGGCCACTATGTCGTGGCCCTGGAAGTGGTGCTGGCCGATGGACGCATCATGCGCGTGGGCGGCAAGGCGACCAAGAACGTCACCGGTTACGACTTGGTGCATTTACTGATCGGTTCCGAGGGCACGCTGGCTATCATCACCGAGGTGACGGTGCGCTTTATCACGCCGCCGGAGACAGAGCGTACTGCCGAGGCAATCTTTCCTAAACTGGCCGACGCCGGTAAAGCGATCAACGCCGTATTGTCCAGTGGAGCCAAGCCGTCCATGTTGGAAATCATGGATGAGACGTCCATCAAGAGCGTGGAGGATTATCTGCACTTGGGACTGCCCCTGGACGTCGAGGCCATCCTGGTCATCCAGACCGACGGTGACGAAGCAGAGGCCGTGCGCGGCATAGAGATCGTGGCCGAGGTGTGCCGCCAGAACGGCGCCCGCGATGTGCGCGTGGCGGCCACGCCGGAGGAAAGCGCAGAGATGTGGCACGCTCGCCATTCCATCTCCGGCTCGCTGGGACGCATCCGGCCCAACAAGCTGGGCGAAGACATCACCGTGCCTCACAGCGTCATCCCGAGGCTGATCACCCGCATCAAAGAGATCTCGGCCCGCTGGAACCTGCCCATCGTCATCTTTGGTCACGCCGGGGACGGCAATCTGCACCCCAATATCCTCTTCGACAAGCGCGATCCGGAGGAGTACGAGCGGGTGGAGGGCGCGGTGGGCGACTTGTTCCGCGTGGCGGTCGAGTTGGGCGGTTCCCTCTCCGGCGAGCACGGCGTGGGCGTGCTCAAGCGGCCCTACTTGGAGATGGCGCTGGGGCCGGTGGCGGTTGAGATGCAAAAGCGGATCAAGCAGGCGTGGGATCCGAACAATATCCTGAATCCGGGCAAGATTTTCGTCTAGTCGCCTTGTCCTCCACGCCCCAGTACGCCGGTTTGGATTTGACAGGTGGATTTGAATGTAGTATAGTTAATGCATCGTGATACATTCATTTTGTTAAATGCAAGGAGAGGGCGATGGCCGTACTAGAAAAGAAACCGGTGCAGGTTTACCTGGGGTCGAGACATCAGAACATCCTGGATACGTTGGTGAAAAAGCTGAATGTTTCAAAAGCAGAAGCGCTGCGGCGCGGGCTGGAATCCCTGGCGCGAGAGGTCGTGCCCGTGGAGGAGGACCCGGCCTGGCAGCTCATCGGGCTGGCCGGGGGAGACGCAGATACCCCAACAGATTGGTCTGTCAACCATGACCGCTATCTGGTAGAAGAATGTCAAAATGAATGAGCCGATATTTGTAGACACATCGGCCTGGATTGCGATCATTAATCCTAGAGACAAGTACCATCTCTCCGCCAAAGAATTTTACGGCGACGTCTTGGCCCAGAAAAGGCGTCTCTTGATATCTAACCTTATCGTTTCCGAAACGTACACTAACCTTGTCTGGAAGTTGGGGCATCACAAGGCAATCTCCTTTCTGGACATCATTGAACAGTCATCTTCTGTTCATTGTATCTGGTCGGACCAAAAGCTGGAAGCCCAGGCACGCGATATTTTGCGCCGCTACGACGATCAGGATTTCAGCTATACCGACGCAGTGAGTTTCGCTCTGATGCAGCAACGGGAACTCACGGAGGCGTTCGCCTTCGACCATCACTTTTCCGTCGTAGGATTTGTCCAATTCCCTGTGGGGCAGTAGATAAACCGGTTTTTCTGATAATGTATAGACAAAGGAGAAAAAGGTATGCTAGAACTGCACAAAGGCATTGATATCCTGGCCGAGATCGGCGGGATCAACACCCTGGACGAGGCACAAGCTCTATTCGAGGCCAGGTGCGATCAAGAAACTGTTGCCAAACTGAGCCAGATCGCCAACGAGAAAGCGTTGCTGAAAATCGCCAACGCCATTTCTATGACCAGCCCTGATGCAGTTTTCGTGAACACCGGATCGACGGCGGACGTTCAGCGAGTCCGGGAAATGAGCCTCGAAAAAGGCGAGGAAAAGCCTCTGGCGATGAAGAATCACACGATCCACTTTGACCTTTGCCAGGAACAGGCGCGCATCGTTGATAGAACGTCCTACATCGTAAACGAGGGCGAAGAGACCAGCACTTTGGCAAAGAGCATCCTTCGGGATGAAGCATACGAGTACGTCAAAACCTACATGACCGGCATCGCCAAGGGGATGACCTTGCTGATCGGATTCTTTAGCCGTGGCCCTATCGGCGCTCCGGCTGCGCTCCCTGCGCTAGAGATCACCACCTCGACCTACGTTATGCACTCGGCCAACATCCTGTACAGGAATGTCTATGACCAATTCGACAAAGAGGCGGAACGGGCGGGGCTGTTCTTGACCAACGTCCACAGTGAAGGGCCAAATAGGCCGGAGGACCTACCGAACGCCCGCGTGTTTATGGACCGGAGTTGGCTGACGACCTTCTCAATGTTCTGCACCTACGCCGGCAACACACTGCTGTTGAAAAAGGGGAACCATCGTTTTGCGGTTGACCTGGCGACCTATTATCAAAAGGAAGACAAGCTCTCGGAGCATATGTTCATCACCGGTCTGACCGGCCTCGGCGGGAGAAAGACATTTTGCGCCGGAGCTGCGCCTTCGGGATGCGGGAAAACCACGACGGCTATGGTCGGCACCGATTTCATCGGCGACGACCTGGCGCAGTTGTGGATCGCCGATGATGGGACGCTGCGGGCTATCAACCCGGAGAAGGGCATCTTTGGCATCGTGCGGGACGTGAACCGCGCAAGCGACCCATACTTGATCAAAGCGCTGCGCGAACCAGGCGCGGAAGTGATCTGGACGAATGTGTTGATTGACGAAAACAGAGTGCCGCACTGGGTCGGGAACGGCGAGGAACACCCCAAGAAAGGCGTCAACTTTCAGGGCGAATGGTGGGAAGGCAAAACGAATGAGAACGGTGAGCCTATTCCGCTTTCTAATCCGAACGCCCGCTGCACGGTGGATAACACATTCATCGGCAACTATAACCAGGCCGCGGCCGAGGATCCGCGCGGGGCAGAGATAAAAGTCATCACCTACAGCGGGCGGGATAGCGACACTATGCCGCCGGTCTGGGTCGCCAAGAACCCTGACCAGGGAGTTGTCATTGGGGCTTCGATCATGTCGGCGGCGACCAAGACGGAGGTAGGGGTCAGTGGCGTCCGGCGGCAGCCCTGGGCTAATGAGCCTTTTATCCCCGGCCCGCTGGCCGACTATATGGACGCCCAGTTTACCTTTTTTAATTCCGACAAGTTAAAGACAAAACCCATCATAGCCGGGTTGAACTATTTCCTGACGCACAAGGCTCGCGGCGGAGAGGGAAATGGTCTGCTCGGTGAGAAGCGTGACGTGAAGGTATGGCTGGGCTGGCTCGAACTGCGGGCGCACGGAGACGTCGAGGCGATTGAGACGCCCATCGGGTTTATACCCAAGTACGATGACCTCAAAGAGCTCTTTGCCGGGATCGGCAAAGAGTACCCACGGGAACTATACAATAAACAGTTCGCGTTCTACGTGGACAACATCCTGGCGCGGATTAACCTCCAGGAAGAGGCTTACGGGAAAGAAAAGAACATCCCGGCCAAGTTATTCCAGGTCTATGCCGAGCAGAGAGATGGTCTCGAAGCGTTGAAAGCGAAATACGGTTCCATCATATCGGTCGAACAACTCGTCAAAGCAGCGTAAAAATATCCAGGATCGACGGATTTGAGATTTGGAGATCGCAACTGGCAACCAGGAAGAGAGTAGGAGAGTCAAGTTCTCCATCCGGCGAGACCTTGGTCTTCAGTTGCTCGCGCTGTATCTACTGCTCGTCGTTCCAGTACTCGCTGGCGCGCTCGTTTTCGACTCTTTCGCCCAAGCGCGGTTGGAGCAAGATGTCAAAGCGGCCGATCTGGCCCTGGCGCGCGCCATTGCCCTGGAGACAGACGCCACGCTGAACAACGCCCTCCGCACCGTGGCCCAACTGGCCCAGCACCCGGCCGTAATCGCGGTGGATAGAGACGAGATGCAATCGCTCTTTGCCGACGTGACCCGCGCTCGCTCAGATATTGGCCTGATCTCCCGCCTGGGGCCGGGCGGCGTGATGTTGTACCATTATCCGACCGGCCCCGGCTCAATGCTGGGCCTCAAGTCGGACTTTCGCGATTACTTCCAGGCTGCTCTTCACACCGATCGTCCGGTCGTCTCCAAAGGTTTTGTCTCCCCGCCGACGAGGCAGCCCGTGGCGACCACGGCCATAGCCGTCCGCAGCGCATCGGGCGAGTTCATCGGCGTCGTGGCTACGGACATTCGCCTGCAAAGCCTCTCGGACATCCTGGCTACCATCGCTCGCGAATACCGGGCCGAAGAGCAGTTTCGAGTGCTGATTGTGGATTCAGCGGGCCACGTGATCGCTCATCCTGATCCATCTTTTCTGCTAGACGAAATGGATTCTATCACGCCGGAGGTGATCCAACCCGCCCTCTCTGGTCATTCCGGCAACCTCATTTGTTTCTGCGAAAACGACGAGGAAATCTTGTACAGCTACGTCCCCGTGCCTAGCGTAGGTTGGGGCGTCATCGTCAGCCGCCCCACCACGGCCGCTTTCGCCACCCTGCGCACTTTTCATCGCGCTGTGCTGGCCGCCACTGTCGTCTTTCTGGTCATCGGCCTGCTTTTCTGGCTGGTCCTCTCCCGCCAAGTCATCCGCCCCCTGGAACGATTGGCAGAGTTCAGCCGCCTGGTGGGCCGGCGCCGGGGCAGTCTGCGCCTGGAGGAAGGGACGCGACTCGCCCCGCTATCTGGGCGGCAGGATCAGATCGGGCACCTGACCCGCTCTCTCACCGGTATGGCGCAGAGCATCGAAAAGCGATTTGTGGAGTTATCCACTTTGCTAGAGACCAGCCAGACCGTCGTCGCCTCGCTGGACGTGACCGACGTAATCGACAACATTCTCGACCAGGTTCGGCGGCTACTGAACGTCGAGCGTTGCGCGGTCGTGGCGTTGGACGAGCAGGCCGGAGAGTTCCGCATCCGGGCCAGCCGAGGATTGTCCGAGCAGTACGTGAGTCGTCTGCGCATCGCGCCTTCCGAGCCAAGCTCGCCCTCTATGCGCGCTCTACACAGCCGAACGCCGGTACAGGTATCGGATATCGAGGGCGATTATCTATACCCCGACTTTCGCCAGCGCGCTCGCGCGGAGGGGCATCGCTCCATACTGGCGATCCCGCTGCTCACTAAACACGCGCCGCCGGCTGTTTTGCTACTCTACAAATCGGAACCATATCAGTACAGCCCTTCCGAATTGGAACTGGCTTCCAGCTTTGCCAACCACGCCGCTATGGCGTTGGAGAACGCCGCCCTCTTTAGCCTGACCGACGAAGAGTTACAGAAACAGGTACAATCGCTGCGGGCGCTCAACCAGGTGGCGTTGACGGTCAGCCAATCGCTGCTGCTGGACGACGTGCTCAACAACGCCCTCGACGCCGTCGTGCAGGTGATGGAGACCGACACCGGTTGGGTCTACCTGATGGCCGAAGGGGAGACGACTCTGCGGTTGCGCGCACACCAGGGCTTTTCCGCCCGCTTTGCCCGCCAGGCGGCGGAGCAGGAGATAGGCGCCGGGGTGGATGGTTGGGTGGCGCAGGCAGGCAAGCCCTTGCTGATAGAAGACACAAGCCAAGACTCGCCCCATCCGCTGCCGGCCAGCCTTGAGGAAGGATTGCGCTCATTTGCCGTCGTGCCGTTACAGGCCAAAGAGAGTGTTGTGGGTACCCTGGGTGTGGCCTCGCGGGGCGACCGGCGCTTTAGCGACGACGAGGTGAATCTGCTCTCGGCCATCGGTGGGCAGGTGGGTTTGGCAGTGGAGAACGCGCGTCTCTACCGCCGCAGTCGCCAGGCGGCCACACTGGACGAGCGCAACCGTATGGCGCGCGAGATACACGACTCGCTGGCGCAAGGGCTGACCGGCATTATCGTGCAACTGGAGGCCACGGAACGGCTGGCCAAACGCCGCCCGGAGCAGGCTGTGAGGGCGCTCCAGCGCGCGCTCGATTTGGCCCGTCACAGCCTGCAAGAAGCGCGGCGCTCGGTGTGGGGACTGCGCCCGCGCACGTTAGAGGGTGTGACGCTGGTCGGAGCGGTCGCCAACTATATTGCGGCGATGCAAGAGCGGGAGGAAAATGATCTGGCCCTACATTTCTCCATCTCTGGCGAGGAGCGCGCCCTATCTCCCGACGTAGAATTGAACCTGTTCCGCATCACGCAAGAGGCATTGAGCAACATAGTGCGACACGCCCAGGCTCACAGCGCCCACGTCCACCTCGGTTTTGAGGAAGGGCAAGTGCGCCTGGTGGTGCAGGACGATGGCCGGGGACTTTTACCGGCCAACTTGCCCGACCCGTCCGGCGACGATGGCGGCTTTGGCCTCATCGGGATGAAAGAGCGGGCTTCGCTGTTGGGCGGGGAGATGCGCATCTCTAGCGTCCCTGGCGAGGGCGCGCAGATAAAAGTCATCGTGCCGGGATAGGAAGTAGAAATATGACCACAAAGAATCCCATCCGTGTGCTGGTAGCCGACGATCACCCCGTAGTACGCGAGGGCCTGAGCGCCATCGTGGACGTGGAGGATGACATCACCGTCGTCGGACAAGCGTGGGATGGCGCCGAGGCGCTGCGCCAGGCCCGCCAACTGCGCCCCGACGTGGTGCTAATGGACCTCAAGATGCCTAACGTGGACGGCGTCGCGGCCACCGAGCGCATCCGCGCCGAACTGTCGGATACCCACGTCCTGGTGCTGACCACCTACGCCGACGAAGAGTACATCATGGCCGGCATTCGCGCTGGCGCGCGCGGCTACTTGCTCAAGGACGCCTCGCCCGACGAACTGGTGCGGGCCATTCGCCTGGTGGCGCGCGGAGAGTCGTTGTTGCAGCCGGTGGTGGCCGCCCGCGTGCTGGACAAACTGGGCGAGATGATGACGGCCAGCGAGTCCCCGCCCCCCGAACCCGCGCCCGGCACACACCTCACCGCCCGCGAGCGAGAGGCACTGTTCCTGCTGGCTGGCGGAGCGCGCACCCGCGACGTTGCCGAGTCGCTGTTCATCTCGGAGCGCACGGTCAAGACCCACATCGCCAATGCCATGCAAAAGCTGGATGCCAACACCCGCGCCGAGGCGGTGGCCAAGGCAATCCAGTTGGGATTGCTTTCGGAAGACGATTAGAAACCCTTGCCCAAAAGTACCACAAAGACCGGTCGAAAGATCGGTCTTTTTTCTTGCCAGGTCAGCGTGTAAGAACGATGACAGACCGCCTGATTTTTGCTATCATTTGCCTGTGCTGTTGTGATTGTCCGGCGAGGGAGGGAAATGATTGCACGCCAGGTTCTCATCGTGGACGACGACAAAGTGTTCCGCGATGGACTGCAAATGGTCCTGAGCGATTACTGCGACAGCGTGTTGACCACAGGCAACGGTCCCGAAGCAATAGACCTGGTGGCTTTGGCGCTCCCCGACGTAGTTTTGATCGCCCCCGAAAAGATGGGTTTGGAATCCGCGCGACAGATCAAAGCCCGCCGGCCTCAGACGCGCGTCATCCTGCTTGCGGTGTTCGACCGCTACCTGGACGCAGCCCTGGAAATCGGGGCTGATGGCTATTTGTTGAAAGGATGTCCGACGGAAGAGTTGCTGGCAGCGATCCGTCGCCCGGCCAACCTGGCTGAGACAGTCAAAGTGTGAGAAAGGAGGATGACTATTGGAGAAGAGTTTAGGCAAATCTTACGGGTGTGTTTCAAATGAGTTGGGAGTTTGGTAGGGCGTTTTATAGGCCATTTAACGGGCACAAGGCCCTACACTACAACCGAAATTAAACACACCCAAATCTTACTGGGCACACAATTCTTGAATAATATAAGGAGGAAAAAAGTGAAGAAATTGAGCTATATTCTGATAGTCGTTTCTATGTTGTGGTTGGCAGCCTGCGCGCCAACACCAACCGAAGCACCGGCCGAGGCGCCAGCCGAAGCGACGGAAGCGCCGGCCGCCGAGCCCAAGACATTGGTCGTCGGCTTTACGTCCTCACTGACCGGCAAGCTCGAAGTTTCGGCCGGCCGCCAGGCCAAGGGCCTGGAATTGTGGATGAATGAGGTGAACGGAGCGGGCGGAATCACCCTAGGCGATGGCACGGTGGTCACGTTTGACTTTGCCACCTACGACGATGAAAGCAGCAAAGACCGCGTGCAGGAGCTGTACACCCGCCTGGCGACCGAGGACAATGCTGATCTGCTGATCAGCCCATATTCCAGCGGCCTGACCGCTGCCGCCTCCATCATCGCCGAGCAATACGGCAAGGTCATGATCACCACGGGCGCGGCCGCTGATTCTAACTACCAACAAGGCTATACCCAGGTCTTTCAGATCTATACCCCCGCCAGTCGCTATCTGACCGGCGCGATAGATCTGTTAAAGCTGTTGGATCCCGACGTCACCAAACTCGCCATCGTTCACGAGGATGCCACGTTCGCTACCGGCGTGGTAGAAGCCGCCAAAGAATACGCCGAGTCGTTGGGCTACGAGATCGTGATCTTTGAAGGCTACGCCGGCGACACGACCGACTTTGGTCCCTTTATCAACAAAATCGAGGCCACCGGCGCCGAGGCTATCCTGGGCGGCGGCCACATGACGGATGGCAGCACGTTCGCCCGGCAGGTATACGAGAAGGACGTCGACATCAAGATGTTCGCCCTGCTGGTGGCCCCGCCGGAGCCTGACTTTGCCGAGTTGGGCGAGGCAGCTTATGCCGTCATCGGCCCCAGCCAGTGGGAACCTCTGGCCGCTTACACCCCCGAATCGGCAGCCGAAGCCGGTCTGGCGTGGTATGGCCTTCTGAGCGACGAGTTTGTCGCAGCCTACGAAGCCGCCTACGACGAGGAACCTTCCTACCACTCTGCCGGCGGCTATGCGGCCGGCCTGATCCTGCAAAAGGCCATCGAGGACGCCGACTCTACGGATCCTGCCGCTATCAAAGCCGCCCTGGACAATATGGACGTACTGACCTTTTTCGGCTACACCAAGTTTGATACCACAGCCGAGGCCCACGGCCTACAAATTGGTCACTCTATGGTGTACATCCAGTGGCAAAAGGATGCCGATGGCAACCTGGTAAAACAGGTCGTCTGGCCTCAAGCGGGCGCTACTGCCGAGACTATTTACCCCATTCCTTGATCGAATAACCAAATCATTCGAGACCCTAAAGGTTCAAGACCTTTAGGGTCTCGAACAAAGCCGCAAGGAGGCGCGTATGGAATTCCTATCGTTTCTGGTCGACGGTCTGCTGATGGGGTTTGTCTACGGGGTGGCCGCCATAGGCATGTCCCTCATCTGGGGCGTGATGAAAGTCATCAATCTGTCCCACAACGTACTCATTGTTTACAGTATGTTTGGTGTGTACCTGCTGTTCAATACCCTGGAAATGAACCCCTACCTGGCGATACTCCTGATGGCGATCGTGGGATTGCTAATGGGTATTTTGATTTACACAGTTGCCTTGCATCGAGTGATTGACGCCCCTCAACTGTCCACACTGCTGGCAACCTTTTCCGTCAGCATGATCATGACTGGGGTGGCAACGGCCCTGTGGACCAACTCACCCCGGAACGTAGATTTTTCCCTGGGCAGCATCTCGCTCGGTCCGATCACGCTCCCGGGTACGCGCGTGGTCGCCGCCCTGGTAGCCGTTTTAGCGGCGGCGGGTCTGTTCCTCTTTTTGTACCGCACCCGGCCGGGACGGTATATCCGCGCCGTGGCGAACAATCGGATGGCCGCAGAAATGGTCGGTGTTCCTTCCAACCAGATACTGGCGCTCAGTTTTGGACTGGGAGCGATGGTAGCCGCCATTTCCGGGGGTTTGATCGCCACCTTTTTCCCCTTTAACGTCCTGTCAGGCATGAACTACCAACTCAAGAGCTTTGTTGTCTGCGTATTGGGCGGTCTGGGGAACCCCTTCGGCGCGCTCGTAGGCGGCCTGATCCTCGGCGCCCTAGAGGGCGTCATTCCCATTTTCATAGAGACATCATGGGTGCCGGTATTCGAGTTCGGTTTGTTCGTCGTCATCATCATCTTTCGGCCGAGTGGCTTGCTTGGAGCGAAACAATGAAAAACTGGCAAAAACACCTGGGTTTGCTGCTCCCTGTGCTCATCATCGTGGGTATCGCGGTAGGAGTAAAGCTCACGGGCAAGCCAGCCACCCGTGAGGCATTCTTCACCGTCCTCAAAGCCATTGCTCTGGCCTCCAGCCTGAACATGATCCTGGGTTATACCGGTTACGTCAGCTTTGCTCACATCATCTTCTTTGGCCTGGGAGGCTACGTTGGCTTTTACCTGGTCAGTGCGCAGGGCTGGTCGTTGTGGCTGGCCATGCTGGCGGGGGGAGCGGCTGCCGGCGTGCTGGCTTTTCTTCTGGGCAAGGCCATCCTGCACCTGCGCGGCGCTTACTTTGCCCTGGCGACCATCGGCGTCAACGCGGCGATGCAGGCTTTTGTCACTAACTTTGAACCGTTCGGCGGCCCCATCGGCATGAACCTCAACTTTCAGGTCTACCAGCAATATGGCGGCGCTGCTCAGGCATTGGAAACGGCCTTTTACGTCCTGGCGGGGATCGCCCTGATCAGCGTGATCGTCAGCTATCTGATCCGAACATCAAAGTTCGGCCTGGGGCTGTTGGCTATCCGGGAAGATGAAGATGCCGCCGAGGTAATGGGAGTGGTTGCCCCCAACGCCAAGACCTGGGCCTACGTCATCTCCGCCATCCTCCCCGGTATCATCGGCCCCCTGTTCTTTTTCAAGAACGGCAACATTGAGCCTCACGATGCCTTTCCCTTGCAATCGTCCATCGAGTTGATCGTGATGGTCATGCTCGGCGGGTACGGGACGGTGCTGGGGCCAATCCTGGGCGCGACGGCATACCAGCGCATGCGCGGCTATCTGCTGACCAGCCCGATATTCAAGGATATCCAACTCTCGGTTGCCGGGGTCTTGCTCTTGCTGATCGTGCTGTTCGTACCGGCCGGAGTCGTCGGCTGGCTGCGCAACCGCTTCCCCATCCTACGGAGGGTGCTCCAATGACGCGGATAAACGACATCCGAGCGATCTTACAGGTAAAAGGCGTATCCAAACACTTTGGGGGCCTGGTAGCGGTCAACAACGTGACCTTTGATCTACCCGAGGGTCAAATCCTGGGCTTGATTGGCCCCAATGGGGCGGGCAAGACCACCCTCTTCAACGTGATCAACGGGGTCTATCCGGCTACAGAGGGGCGTTACTCCTTCCGGGGGAAAGATGTGACCGGCTCCAAGACCTATCAGATGGCTCACCTGGGGCTGGCTCGCACTCACCAGGTCGTCAAGCCACTCGATGAACTCACGGTGCGCGAAAACGCAATGGTGGGCGCTTGTTTTGGTTCCAAAGATTATAACCTATCCAACGCCGCCAGAGTCGCCGACGAGGTGCTCGAGTTCGTCGGCCTGATTGATCGAGCGGAACAACCGGCCGGCAGCCTGAACGTCGCCCAGAAGAAACGGTTGGAGATGGCCCGCGCCCTGTCTGCACAGCCCTACCTGCTTCTGCTGGACGAAGCCCTGGCCGGGCTCAACCCCTCCGAAATAGACGCTATGTTGGAGACGATCCGCGAAATTCGCGATCGGGGTATCACCATCGTCATGATCGAACACGTGATGCACGCCATCATGAACGTGTCTGACCGCATCCTGGTGTTGAGCTTTGGAAAACTGATTGCCGAAGGCACACCCGAAGAGATCGCGAACAACGATCTGGTGATCGAGGCGTACCTGGGCGATCCCAAGCTGGCCGAACGTCTGATGCAGCAAAATGGTAACGGGGAATGAGACCAATGACGATATTAAAAGTTCATGACGTAGACGCCGGTTACGGCGAAGTGCAAATTCTTTGGGGTACCACTATGACCGCCGAGGAGGGCAAGTTGACCTCACTCGTTGGGACAAATGGGGCCGGTAAAACCACCCTCTTGCGAAGCGTGATGGGCCTAAACCGTCCCTGGAAGGGTTCTATCTGGTTTAACGGGCAGGACGTCACCCGTTTGCCCCCGCACGCCAAGGCCGAACTGGGTCTGGTGCTGGTGCCCGAAGGCCGCCAACTGTTCACCGACATGAGTGTAGCTGAGAACCTGGAAATGGGCGCCTCACCCAAACGGGCGCGTCCTCACGCCAAACGCAATCTGGAGCGCGTCTTTGAGATGTTCCCGCGCCTCAAAGAACGCAAAGACCAAACATCAGGCACGTTGAGCGGCGGTGAGCAGCAGATGCTGGCCGTGGCGAGAGGCATCATGGCCGAACCCATTATCCTGATGCTGGACGAGCTTTCGCTTGGCCTGGCGCCCGTTTTGGTGCTGGATATTTTTGAAACCCTCGGTCAATTGAAAAAAGCCGGTCTCACCATGCTTTTGGTGGAACAAAACGTGCAGATGGCCCTGGCAGTGAGTGACTATACGTACGTCCTCGCCGAGGGGCGAGTCGAGCTAGAGGGCGTCAGTCGCGACCTGGGGCAAAACGAACACGTGCGCCAAGCCTACCTGGGCATCTGAGGCCCACTCTATTGAATATAAACCAAAAAAATCGCTACCTGTGCAGCTAAATCATTGAACACGGACAAACACGAATTTCACGGACTAGCAGTCTATCGGAGAGACTTGTCACACAAAGTGTGCTCTCGCCGGATTGTCAAATCCGGCGAAAGTCGGGGCAATGCAGCCAAGGTTTCCATACCTCACGGGGCTGGCGCGATATAGAAATCGCGGCTACGGTATAATCATCCCGGAATATTGAGAAGATACGATTTCACTCCGACAAGCTGCTGATCTCAATAGAAATTCGTGTGCACAGCCCCGTGTTTGTCCGTGTCCTAGTTGCCCAAGTCGAAAAATCGCACCATCTCAATATTTCGGGACACTCCCAGTCGCGTCTGGGAATGTCCCGCTTTTCGATACACGCGGAATGTGACGTAGGTGAAGATGACACATATCACTTGTATTACCGTCACAGTGGTGCTACAATAATGATACTATGGCATACAGGCTCGCGCCCCGCATCTTGCGTTGCCTAACTACCCCTGCGACCTCCATCGCGCCCAGTCGGGATTTTCCCCTTTCTACCGACTGCGATCATACTCCGCCCCGCAGCAGGCTCTCGCCACTCTTACCTTCGGTCAAAGACTTGGAACAAATAGACTGTTTTTAGGAAGGAGTAAACCCATGAAAGTAACTAGAGAAGAACTGCTGGCCAAGGCCAAAAAAACGGCCGAGGACGCGATGCGGCCGCATCCATCTGATAGCAAGAAGTTTACCAAAGAAGAATTACTCGCCAAAGCCAAAGAACCGGCTAAGGATGCGATGCGGTTGCACCCCTTCTTCCGAGGCAAGATACAAACCGCGCCCAAATGCGTCATCCGTGATGTCAATGATTTCGCTATCTGGTACACGCCCGGCGTGGCCGCTCCCTGCCGCGCCATCCACGAGGACCAAAACCTGGTCTATGAGCACACTAACAAGGGGAACACAGTCGCCGTCGTCTCAGATGGTACCCGCGTGCTGGGCCTGGGCGATATTGGCCCTTGGGCCGGGCTGCCAGTGATGGAGGGTAAGGCGCTGCTATTCAAATACCTGGGCGGCGTGGACGCGGTCCCCATCTGCCTGGACACCAAAGACCCCTATCGCATCATGCTGGCCGTCAAACTGATCCAGCCTTCCTTCGGCGGAATCAACCTGGAGGATATTTCACAGCCCAAGTGCTTCCGCGTGCTCGACATGCTGCGCACCGACCCTGAGGTCAAAATTCCGGTCTGGCACGACGATCAGCAGGGGACGGCCACCGTCATCCTGGCGGGCGCGATCAACGCGCTCAAGATGGTGGGCAAGCAGGTGGAGGAGGCCAAATTTGCCGTCATCGGCACCGGCGCAGCCAACGTTGCCACACTCCGCCTGATCTTGGCCAGCGGCGTCCCGTTCGGCCACATCGTCGCCTGCGATAGCAAGGGCATCCTGCACCCAGAGCGGGATGACATCGCGCAGCGCAAGATCGAGTTCGTAGATAAGTGGCGCATTTGCCAGAACAGCAACGCCGAAGGGCGGCGCGGCGGCATCAAAGAAGCCATGCGCGGCGCCGACGTCTGTATCGCGGCCAGCAAGCCCGGGCCGGGCACGATCCTGCCGGAGTGGGTGAAAGGGATGGCCGATGACGCCATCATCTTTGCCTGCGCCAACCCCATCCCCGAGATATGGCCCTGGGAAGCCAAAGAGGCCGGGGCGCGTATCGTGGGCACGGGCCGCAGTGACTTTCCCAACCAGATCAACAACTCGCTGGGCTTCCCCGGTATCTTCCGCGGCGTGCTGGACGTGCGGGCCACGACCATCACCGACGAAATGGCCGTCGCCGCCGCCCGCGAACTGGCTCGCTGCGCCGAGGAACGAGGGATCGAAGACGATCACATCCTGCCGACGATGGCGGATTGGGAAGTCTTTCCCCGCGAGGCGGCCGCGGTCGGCGTGAAGGCGCAGGAACAAGGCCTGGCCCGTCTGAGCTTTTCTCGCGACGAGTTGCTTGCTATGGCAAAAGATACCATCCGCCAGGCGCAGGATATGACCCACTTTTTGATGGAGAAGGAACTCATCCCGCCTGTACCGGCGGAATGGGCCCGAGAGGAGGAATGACAATGTATGATCTAATCATCATCGGCGGCGGGCCGGCAGGCATCACTGCCGCCGCGACAGCCATCAACCAACGCCTGGAGACGCTGATCATCGCCGCGCAGTGGGGCGGCCAGACCACCTACGCCATGCAGGTGGAGGACATGGAGGGCCGGGAGACCATCACCGGCGAGACATTGCTGGACGCTTTCCGTCGCCAACTCGACTATTTGGACTTTGTGCGCGATTTTGACACTGTGACCGAGGTGACGCCTGTAGAAGACCACTTTGTCTTGGAAACCGTGCAAGGTCACCACTACGAGGGACGATCCCTCGTTATAGCGACCGGCGCCAAGCCGCAACGTCTGGACGTCCTGGGCGAAAAGCGCCTGGCCGGCAGGGGATTGAGTTATTCGGTGGATACCCACGCCGGTTTGTTCCTGGGCAAAGATGTAGCCGTGGTCGGGCAGGGACGGCGCGCCCAGTGGGCCGTGGCGAGCCTGGCCCACAAGGCGCATCGGGTCTATCTACTGGCCTACGAACCGCTGGTAACGACCCCGTTGGTCAGCAAACTCGACCAGATGGAGAATGTACAAGTTATCAAGGATGCGAGGGTGCAGGAGGTGGGCGGTGATGCGTCTGTAGAGTACATCGTGGCGGCGATGCCTGACGGCGAGGTGCGCGAGATACCGGTCAAAGGGGTATTCGTCAAATTGGCGCGTACTCCTAACTCGGGGCTGGTGCGGGAGTGGGTGAATTGCGACAGTCGCGGGCACATCATCGTAGACTCCTACTGCGCCACCAACTGGCCGGGAGTGTTCGCTGCCGGCGACGTGACTCACGTGTCTGAACAAGTGCTGGTGCACATCGGCGAGGGAGCCAAATCGGCTATCTCGGCCTGCCATTATCTGCTGATGCGTTAGGTGCAGAAACCGGGTTTTTTCAGAAAAACCCGGTTTCTCAGATGGAGAGAGAAACCATATATGTTGCAACACGCCCAAAAAATCAAAGAACAACTAACCGTCTGGCGGCGCGAGTTCCACGCGCACCCCGAGCTGGGATTTCAAGAAACGCGCACTTCCGCCCGCGTGGCGGAGATATTGACGCCCTTAGGCTACCGGGTCCGCACCGGCGTGGGACGCACCGGTGTGGCGGCGGAACGGGGAGAGGGGCATCCCATCATCGCTATCCGCGCCGACATGGACGCGCTCCCCATCCAAGAGACTAACGACGTGGATTATGCCTCGCAGGTCCCAGGCGTGATGCACGCCTGCGGCCACGATTGCCACGTCGCCATCGCGCTGGGCGTGGCGACGCTGCTGTCAGAGGAGCAATTCCCCGGCACGGTGCGCTTTCTCTTCCAACCGGCCGAGGAGGTGGGGGACGACGAGGGAATCAGCGGCGCGCCCCGCATGGTGGAGGATGACGCGATGGAGGACGTGGATGCAGTATTGGCGTTGCACGTGGACGCCGCGCTGCCCGTCGGCGATATTATCGTCGGCGCTGGCCCGGTCTCGGCCGGGGTGGATACCTTTTACGCGACTGTCATCGGTCAGGGGGGGCACGGGGCGATGCCTCACGAGGTGGTGGACCCGATCTATATCGCAGGGCACGTTATCTTGGCGCTGCATGGCATCGTCTCCCGCCGCCTGCATCCGGCCGCCCCTGCGGTGGTCAGCATCGGTTCTATCCACGGCGGGCAAGCGGAGAACGTGATCCCGGAGAGCGTCAAAATGTCCGGCACGATCCGCTTTATGGAGTTGGAGGTGCGGGAACAGATTCACGCCGAGATCGAGCGGGCATTGAAGATGGCCCAGACGCTCGGCGGCGACTATACGCTCCACATTGAGCTTGGCGATATGCCCCTGCTCAACGATGCGGAGGTGGTGGACCTCATCCGCGACGTGGCCGTCGAACTGTTGGACGGAGAGAAACACGTCCGGCCTAACAAGCCAGAGATGGGGGCCGAGGATTTTGGCGTGTTTACCGATCTTGCACCGGGCGCAATGTTCATGCTGGGCTGCCGCATCGAAGGGGACGAGCGCAAACACCACAATCCGCGCTTTGACGTTGACGAGCGCTGCCTCCCCATCGGGGCCGCCATCCTGGCCGAGGCGGCGTTGCGTCTCTTGCGGCGGGGAGACTAAAATCACCAGGGCCAATCGCCCAGGAAATGCACATCCAGGTTGGTACCGGTAAAACGACGCACCAACGCTTCATCGGCCGTCACCAGGGGCGCCGATAATCGTTCTGCCAGAGCAACGTACACTGAATCGTAAGCGGTACTGCCGTGCTGTATAGCCAGGGCCAGAGCTTTGTCCACCAGCGCCGCGCTGGAAACGGCCCTCAATGGCAACTGGGTGAGGTCTGCGACATCCTGCCGCGCCGCGTCCGCAGGATAATTGAAGCGCCGTACGTATTTCCACAGGATGTTGGTACATTCAATAAAGAACAAGTCCGGCACATAGAACCGGCTCGGTGGGTCGTCGGTCAAGCGGTCGAACAGCACATCAGCTCGATTCGAAAGTGGCTCGACTAGAAAGAGCTTGATTCCTACGCTGGCATCAACCACACAATCAAAGTTTTCCCCTCGTTCCGCTATCATCGCTCGCGGTCCTCGCGCAGCAGTGTTGTACTATCAGGCGCGTTGACAGCGGCAGGCTCGAAAAAGCGACGGCGACGAATTGTCGCCAGGGAAACTTGCGACGCACGCTCTACTTCCTCGACGGCCCATTCCAGCAAGGTGACGACTTCTGCGCTCAACGAGCGGCGCTGTGTCTTTGCCCGTTGTTTCAAGCGTGCATACAGTGGCTCGGGAACATTCCGCACGTGCAAAATAGACATATGTCCACCTCCTATCCTGATTATACCATTTCTGGTTGCAAATTGCAACCAATACGCGAACTTGCCTACTTGCCCACTTCTCCCGTATAATTAGCCCACTATGCTCTTCCTCGACCTGCGTTGGGTGATCTTTGTTCTCCTGCTGGCGACGATCTCCATCGTCTCGTTGACCGTCCGGCTGGCGCGATGGCGGCGTAGAGAGCGCCGGGCCTCGCCCCTCACCCCGGAGGGCGTGCATACCGTGCTGGAACGCGCCTCCTTTGGCTGGCTGATGCTGGATGGCCCGCGCTCCTATCGCTACGCCAACCCCTACGCTCGCCGCCTGCTGGGGCTGACCTCACCCGATGGCCTGCTCCCCGAAGCGGCCTGGGTTCCGCTCCTGGAAGAAGACCGGGGAGCGGCGCGGCAGGAGATGGGGGCGATGGGGCGCTACCGCCGCGTCTCGCTTCCCTCAGACCGGGTCGTCCGCTGGTGGGTCACTCCCTGGAACGAGATGGACATCGTCGTGGTGATGGAGGCCACTGCCCAGCACCGGGCTGAGCAGGCCGCCAGCTACCTGTTCAGCGCGCTCTCCCACGAACTGCGCACCCCCATCGGCACCATCCTGACCCATCTGGAAATTCTGCTCCTACCTGACGTCTCTGAGGAGATTCGCCAACAGTCGCTCCATCTGTTGCAGACAGAGACCAGGCGCATGGCCCGGCTGATCAACCAGATGCTTGAGCTGGGCCGCCTGGAAACCAGTGTCGAGATTGAGCGGCGGCCTGTGGACCTCCTGGCCCTAGTGGAGCAGGCCATTGCTCAGAGCGCGCCCCAGGCGGAGGGGCGAGAGATTGACCTCTCTTTGCATGCTCAAACCCTTCTGCCTCTCGTCGTGGGGCAGGAAGGCCGTCTCTTGCAAGTTTTTCTCAACCTCCTGGATAACGGCATCAAATACTCCAGACCTGGCGACCGGGTGATCGTCTCGCTGGGGCGGGTGGAGGAGGGGGTTGAGTGCATCGTGCGTGACACCGGCCCCGGCATCCCGGCCGAGCACCTACCGCACGTCACTCGCCGCTTTTACCGCGCCGTCCCCCGCAAGATAGAGGGCAGCGGCTTGGGACTGACGCTGGTGGAGGAAATCCTGCGCCGTCACCAGAGCCGCCTGGAACTGCAAAGCCGCACCGTGGGTGAGGAGACGGGTACGCGCGTGCGCTTTGTCCTGTCGATTTTGCCGGAGGAGGTGAGGGCGTGAACACTTGGTTGCGGAAGTGGTGGTGGATACTACCGCTCCTGGTCCTGTTGGGCGGCTACTGGCTGCTGCCCATCTCTGGGCAAGTGGTGATCATACCCGGCGGCGACCCGATCGGCCTGCTTTGGCCCCAGATGCGGCTATCGCCGCCCGCCCCCGCCCCCGGTCAGGAGGCCACCCTGCGGGTAACGGACGGCGTTCCGTGGAGCTACGTCCTGCTCACGGTGGATGGGCAGCCGGCCCAGGCCAAGAGATGGCCCACCGGCCCCGACGACGCCCTGGTGTGGGAGTGGAAATTCGTCGTCCCAGAGGATGGGGGATGCACGCTCGTCTTTTACCGCGATTGCCACACCGGCTGCATAGAACGGGGGCGCATGACGATAGGAACGGGGCCGCCCGCTGCTCAGACCAACCCGCTGCCCACCAAACTGGGGCTCGTCTTTGCCAACCCGGAGCGAGACTGGCACGGCCGCAGCGGATGGAACGTGGAACTGACCTACGCGCTGATGGCCGAGGAGGAGCACTGGGGCATAGACGACCTGGCCGCGCGCGTCCATCAAGCTGCGGGAAAAGGGCTGCGTGTGTTGGTGCGGGTGGATTACGACTATGGCCAGAGCTTGCCCCCGGCGGGCGATTATCTAGCCTTGTCCCAGTATCTCCAATACCTGCAACGGCTGGCCCGGGACGAGCGCCTGCGAGACGTGTACGGCTATTTCCTCGGCAGCAGCTACAACTCGCTGGACAGCAACTCTCTGGCCCCGGCCCACCCGGTGACGCCGGAATGGTACGCGCGCGTCTTCAACGGCTACGGCGAAGAGATCGCCCACGCCGATAACGCAGTGCAGGTGATGCGGGCGGATAACCCCCACGTGCGCGTGCTCGTTGGCCCGGTACAGCCGTGGACCACCGACCAGGATGGGGAGCAGCGCTACGAGATAGATGCGCCCTGGCTCAACTATGCGAACACACTGGTAGCTGCGCTGGACGAAGGGGCGCGGGCGAAAGCGGCCACTGGCATTCCGCTGACCGCGCCCGATGGCTTTGCCGTCCAGGCTGCGGGCCGCCCCGCCGCGCCGGAACTGGCCGGACGGGACGCGGACGAGGAGCCGCGGCTGGATCTGAAGCGGGGGGAGTGGAACGGCGCCCAGGCCGGGTTCCGCGTCTACCGGGAGTGGCTGGACATTGTCAATGCCTATTCCACGACGCGCGGGCTGCCGGTATACCTCACCGTCGCCAACACCTTTGCCCCCGACGAAAGTGTCCCTCCGGCGCAGAACTACCCTCGCGGCTGGCTGACGGCCGCGCTGGGGGTGATCAACGAGGAGCCACAGATCAAGGCATTGTGCTGGTTCCTGGACTATTTCCCGCACGACACGCAGTGGGAATACTTTAGCCTCACGCGACAGCCGGGCCGGTTGCTGGACGCGGCGGAGGAATTCGACTTGCTGTTGAAAGGGAAACCGTGAGCGAGACCATCCGTGTGCTGCTGGTCGACGATCACCCCGCCCTACGCTTGGGGTTGCGGGTGCTCTTGGAGCGCGCGCCCGACGTGGAACTGGTGGGCGAGGCAGAGAACGGCGCGGAAGCGCTGGCGTTGATTGAGACAGCACAGCCCGACGTGGTCGTGCTGGATTGCGAACTGCCGGAGGTGGAGGGCGTGGATGTGGCGCGCGAGATTCGGCGGCGGAACTTGCCGGCGTGCGTACTGGCCCTCAGCTCCTACGACGATGAACGGTACGTGCGCGGGATGCTGAAAGCGGGCGCCGTGGGCTACCTGCTGAAGGACGAAGCGCCGAGCGTGATCGTGGCCGCGGTGCGGGCTGCGGCGCGAGGCAAGGGATACTTTAGCCCAACGGTGACGGCCACGGTGACGGCCTGGGCGCGAGGAGAACAACCGGGCGGTCTGACGAAACGGGAGCTAGAGGTGCTGCGGCTGGTAGCAGAAGGGTTGAGCAATAAGGAAATCGCCTTCAAGCTGCAGGTGGTGGAGCGAACAGCGCAATTTCACGTCAGCAATATTCTGCACAAGTTGGGAGCGGCCTCGCGGGTGGAGGCGGCGATGTGGGCCACGGAGCACGGCATCGCCCCTTGATGTAGTAGAGCAGGGATAGACTGGGAGGTGCCTGGCGCCGAGCGCCGGGCTCTTTTTGTTTGATCGCCCTGTAGGAATCTACAGGTAGAACTGTATGAAATTACAGTAGACAAACCGCTCTGATTCTGGTAAGCTGGAAGCATCAAGGTGATTTATGATTTGTTGATTGTAACTACCCAGACAGTCTAATTTGGACACAGAGAACTGAAAAGAAATTTAAGCTTTTTCTCCGTGTATCTCTGTGTAACTATGGTCTGGGCAGTCACTGTTGATTTAAGATTGACGGATTTACTGGAGACGGCGCAAAAGCACAAATTACTGCTAAGAAACAACTTGAAAAAGGGCCAAAACCCCTGCGGCGTTCTTCACCCTACAAAAAACAGCCTACCGGGGTTTTGGGCGCCAACCTGTGAGAGTTTTCCTCTCTTATCACGATGTTTCGCGCAGCTTTCCAAATCTCAAATCTGTAGATCTTAAATCATCCATCTCCAAATCACCATCACCCAATCTTCAATCCTTCGGAGGTAGAACAATGACCGAGACTGTAGCATCCCCTTCACGCAATACCCTGGAACGATTCTACAAAGTGGCCGTCGTCATACTGGCCGCCTTCATCCTGTTGGCCGCCGTGATCTTTTTGGGCCGGGCCGCGATCTACAAGATCCACGAATATGAGCGTGGGCTGCACCTGCGCGGCGGTCGGTTCGTCGCTGTGGAAGGACCGGGTTGGCACGTGCAGATTCCGCTGGCGGACACTGTCATCATCGTCAAAGTCAACGAGCGGCTGGGCTACGTCGAACAACTGGCGGCCATGACCTCCGACGACGTGACCATGGACGTCTCGCTCCAATACACCTACCGCGTGACCGATCCCCAACGATATGCCCTGGAGGTGGACGACCCGGAGCGTATTGTCTTCGAGTTCGTGCAGGGCAAGCTGCGGGACGTGGTCAACACCAAGGCGATGACGGTCGTGATGCACAGTCGGGCCGCCATGAATCAGGAGGTGGTGGAGGCGCTGCGGGAGAAAGAGGAGCAGTACGGCGTCCAGTTCATCACTGTGCAGATGCAGAGCGCCTCGCCGCCGGACGAGGTGATGACGGCTATTAAGGACCGCATGGTGGCCGTGCAGCGCCAGGAGCAGGCCCAGGCCGAGGCGGCCCAGCAAAAGACGCTGGCCGATGCCGAGTTCTACGTCGCCCAGCGGCAGGCGGACGCGGAGGCGTATCAGATCACCGAGATCGCCGCGGCCCAGCAATTGGCGGTGCGCGCCATTCTCTCGGAACTAGAGGGCCAGGGCGACCTGGCCGAGATGTACCTCCAATACCTGATCGCCCAGGAGTTGAAGGAGAACAGCAAATGGGTCATCAGTGGCGACGGCACCCCCATCGTAGACCTGCGCGGCGAAGATGCGCCCCCCGCAGAGCTGCCGGCAAGCCCATCGTCCGGCGAGTGACAACCCAAAACCCTTAGGGTCTCGACGGAGAGGATGACCATGAAAAAATCACTCATGTTGGTAGCCCTGACCCTGATCGCGACCATTGGGCTGGTCGCGCTGGCGGCACAGGCGACAGTGCTCCCCGTGTATCAGGAATCGCTCACCAATCCCCGCATCTTTGCCTACCGGAGCTGGCAGAGCGTAGGGGTGCGCGTGCGCGAAGGGGACGAGGTGCGCATCCTGGCCCAGGGTACGTGGCTGTACACGCCGGGCGAGTACCACGGGCCGGAGGGACACCGGCGCTACAGTTCGCCTGCCTTCTACCCCTTGCCCAACGTGCCCGGTGGCGCGCTGATCGGGCGCATCGGCGAGGACGGAGAACCGTTTTACGTGGGGCAACGCGTCCGCTGGCGGGCGAACGAATCCGGCCCCCTCTACCTGCGCATTGACGACGATATCCTGAGCGACAACGACGGCTGGGTGGCGGTCGAGGTGATGGTCATCACCCCTACGCCGCCGGACTGAGCGCGGCGCTTAACAGCGCTCGATAGTATGTCAACTGACAATACACTGACACACACAACAGCCAATCGCGTCGCCCGCATCGCCGCCAACGTGGGCGTGGTTGGCCTGTGGCTGTGGCTCTACCGAGGTATGTTCGGCTACCTCTCGATCATCTTTTCGCGCGAGGACTTTCGCACCAACCAGATCGTGCTTGTCGGCGTGGCCGTGCTGATTGCCGTCCGCGTGCGCACCTCGCTTGCGCGAGGGGGGCGTGTGCTCCCAGGGCGCGTGCATCCGCGGCTCGACGCGTCGCCGCAGCTATCCGTCCCGGCGCTGACCCTTGTCCTCGGCGGCTCGGCGCTCTACCTGCTCGTCGAACGCTTTCTCGACATCAACACCATCTCGGCCAGCCTGTTCGGGTTAGCCAGCTACGGGCTGCTGGGGCTGTGGATGGAGCCGGCTCGCTGGCGCGAGGGGCTGCCGGCCGCGCTGCTGCTGCTCATCGGCGCGCTCCCCTTCGGCGAGCACTTGCAAACCTTCGTCGGCTACCCCGTCCGCATCCTGACCGCCGCCCTCGTGCGCGACGGGCTGGCGGGGGCCGGCGTCGCGTCCGTCGGCGTGGACACCATCCTGGTGCTGGAAAACGGCGTCTCGCAGGTGGACGTGCCGTGCAGCGGGGTCAAGAGCCTGTGGACCGGCGCGCTGTTCCTCATCGCCGCGACCTGGATCGAGCGGCGGCGGCTCAACCTGCGCTGGCTCCTGACCGCGCTGGCCTTCGCCGCGCTGCTGCTCGCCGCCAACGTGGCCCGCGTCGGCGTGCTGGTCGTCGTCGGGCAGGTGGCGGGCTGGGAGACGGTCGCCGAGATGATCCACGTTCCGCTCGGCGTGCTCGGCTTCGTCGTGGCCTGCGCGGCCGTGGTCGTGCTCCTGCGGCTGCAACCGGTCGCGCGTGGGTCGGATTGCCAACCCGACCTTACCCGCCCGGCGTGGCTGGCACCCGCTCTGGCGGCGGTCATACTGGCGATGGCGCTCGTCTACACCCCCCGCCCGCAGACCGGGCTGGCGCAGGCCGCGCCGACGTGGGAGTTCCCGGCCGGGCTGGTCACCGAGCCAATGCCGCTCCGACCCGACGAGATCGAATGGCTGACCCGGGGCGGCGCCAATTCGGCCACCAGGCTGCGCTTTGAGTGGCGCGATATCACAGGCTCAATGATCCTCATCACCAGCAACACCTGGCGCGCCCAGCACTGGCCGGAGCGCTGCTTCGAGGTCTACGGACTATCGCTCGACGACTCGCGCACCTACCTGGTCGCTCCCGATTTTCCCGTGCGCTTTCTTTCCCTGAGCGACGGGGAGGGCCACAGCCTGGCCTCGGCTGCCTACTGGTTCCAGTCGGCGGGGCGCACCACCGACGATTACGGCACCCGCATGTGGGCCGACCTGGCCCTCGAACGGGAGCGCTGGGTACTGGTCACAATTCTGTTCGATGACGTGCACGATCCGCGCGATCCCGACGTCCAGACGTTTTACATCGTGCTGCACCAGGCCGTGGCGCGCAATCTGGAATAGAGAATTTGAGGCGGGTTCGTCATGGAAATACATGCAGGCAATCTAGATTATAAAGATCGGACCTTTGTTCTCGTCGCCATCGGGGCCCTTTTGCTACTGGTCGGCATAGCCGCCGCTATCCTGGGGCCGGTCGAGATGTATTGTTTCTACCTTTTCTCTGAGGGCGGCCGTTTCCACTATGAAGGTTTTGGATTTGGCTCGTTCATGTTCGGCAACATAGCCTGTCAGATCGGCGGTT
>DUEK01000039.1 GCA_011192155.1 Thermoflexia bacterium | reverse complement strand
CTGGGGGTGCTGTGGCGCTACAGGCACATCCAGGCGCGGACTCTACCAAAGCCGGAGCCGGTAGCGGGAGTAGATCAGAAACGAGCGCGCGCACTGATAGCGGCAGCTCTATCTGCCGGACAGCGCGTCCTTGACCCACAGGCGGGGGCGGAGCTGGCGGCAGCCTATGGCCTTTCGACGCCCCCTTCCGGCTTGGCAGCGACGCTCGATGAAGCGGCGGCGCTGGCAGAGCGTGTGGGCTATCCGGCGGCCCTCAAACGGGTCGCGCCGAGCGTGGTTCACAAGGCCGATAGGGGCGGTGTGGCGCTGAACCTGAAAGACGCCGACGCAGTGCAGGAAGCATTTGCGCGCATCATCGGCTGGGGAGAGCGAGGATTTGTGCAACAGATGGCTGCGCCGGGGCTGGAGGTCATCGTGGGCGCGCAGCGAGACGATCAGTTTGGCCCGCTGGTGATGTTTGGGCTGGGCGGGACTTTTGTAGAAGTGTTACGAGATGTGGCCTTTCGCTTGGCCCCGTTGAGCGCGGCGCAGGCGCGGGCGATGGCAGCAGAGACGGCGGCGGGCAAGCTGTTGAAAGGCGTGCGCGGTCAGCCGCCGGGAGACGTGGCGGCCGTGATGGACGCACTGCTCCGGATAGGGCAGTTGATGGCCGATCTGCCCCAGGTCGCGGAGGTAGACCTAAACCCGCTGATCGTGGGCCAGGCCGGGCAAGGAGCCTGGGCGGTGGACGTGCGGATTATGTTAAAGGGCGCGGAGAGCTGACGGAAGCCGATAACAACTCTTGCTCCTCCATCCCTCTGCCCTTCCGCTTCTTCCTAGTCACCATACCCGTGCGGGTGCGTGCGATGCCACTCCCAGGCGTGCTCAATGATGGTGCGCAGATCGGGGTACTTGGGCTTCCATCCCAACTCTCGGCGGATTTTCTCACTGCTGGCGATCAGGGTGGCCGGGTCGCCGGAGCGACGGGGGCCGATCTCGGCCAAGATGGGACGCCCTGTCACCTCGCGGCAGGTTCCGATGACCTCCTTGACGCTAAAGCCCTGCCCGTTGCCCAGGTTGTAGGTGCGGCTGCCCTCATCGAGCGCGCGCAGCGCCAGGATGTGGGCCTGGGCCAGGTCGGTCACGTGGATATAATCGCGCACGCAGGTGCCATCTTGGGTGGGGTAGTCGTCGCCAAAGATGGTGAGCCGCTCGCGCTGGCCCAGCGCCACCTGTAGAGTGAGGGGGATGAGGTGCGTCTCGGGATCGTGATCCTCGCCCCGCTCGCCGCTGGGTGAGGCCCCGGCCGCGTTAAAGTAGCGCAGCGCCGCGTAGCGAAAGCCGTAGACGCGATCCAGCCAGTAGAGCATACGCTCCAAGATATTCTTAGATTCGCCATATGGGCTGCCAGGCACGATGCGCTCCTGCTCGTCAATCGGCATGCGTTCGGGGTCATCAAACAGATTGGCGGTGGAGGAAAGGATAAAACGGCGCGCGCTGTGAGCGACTGCCTCCTGCAACAGGTTCAGGCCGTTGGTGACGTTGTCGCCAATGTACATGAACGGCTGCTCCATAGACTCGCCCACCAGGGTATAGGAGGCAAAGTGCATCACGGCCTCGATATTGTGGGCGTCGAACACGGCCTTGACGGCCGCCCGGTCGGATAGCTGCCCCTCAATGAAGGCCGCCTGGGGGTGGACGGCCGCCCGGTGGCCATAGTACAGATTGTCAAAGACGATGACCTCGTCGCCTTGCTGGATCAATTCCTCGGTGACGATGCTGCCGATGTAGCCGGCGCCGCCGGTGACTAGGATTTTCACGTGTGCCTCCTTGCGAGTGTGCGTATTTACGAATGTGCGTATTTACCAACGTACCAACTGATCAAGGCTACACTGCGCTCGTAGCCCACGTCGTGAAAGGATTGTAACACAGTCTGGGGGACGTGGCAAAAGATGCGCTCCTCCATTTGCTGCGGCGACGCCAGTATCTCTTCCACCTCCGCCGCCGGCACGCCCATCCGCCGGGCAAAGACCTGCGCCGTCTCTACGCTGCGGGCCGGGCCGAGTTGCTGCACCAGCCAATCGCGCCACGTTCGCAGGTGCTCGTCGCCGACGAAAGGCAGCCAGCCCCACGGCTCGACCTCGCTCAACGCCGCGGCCACGTCGCCGTTGAGCCGCTGCTGATCGCGGGCGTCTACCCAGGTGCGCAGGACGTTGTGCAGGAACAATCGTTCGCCCAGCGGCCCCCATTCCTGCATCATAAAATAGCGCAAAAAGATGTCCTCTAGCCAGACCACGTCCAGCAACAGGTGGGCGATGTAGCCGGCCATAAAGGCCGCCTGCGCCGGCGGGAGCGCCTCGGCGCGGGCCAGTCGGGGATGGGCGGCGAACAGCGCCTCGTAGGCTGGGCGGTCGCTGGTGCGCGGGATGGTGTAAAAGTGTGTCTCCTCGCGCCCCTGCCGGCTGATAGTCTGAATATCGGGCGCGGTGTGGCCCAACAGAAAAGGGCCGCGCTGCTGGGCGAGCGCGCGGCGGACGGCGGGAGCAAGATCGCCTCCGCACAAGATCTCTTCGGCCAGGGCCAGGTGCATCACGGGGGTGGGCATGGCGGGGGTATTGTACAACGGAAGGGAGGAGTTGGCTAGTTGCTCCGATGATACAGGGAGAGAGTTTGTGAGGTATAATGATGAAAGGGAAGCTAGATAGTTCTCGGTACAAAACGCTCATAGCCCCCGTCCCGGGGGCGGCCCATGCAAGAAACGGCCCCTTTTTGATACAGTTTTGTACCTAAACCGCCCCCGAGACGGGGGCTGAGAGCACTGGGAAATAGTTTTGTATCGGAAACTAGCTAGCGTAGGCAGGTTCTCCATGACGGCACGTACATATGCAACTTTACTTTCGTTGTCCATAATCACTCGCTCGACGTGTGACGCCGTCTAGCTCGACGTTGGCGCCTTTCTACCCTTGCTCCCGACGATTGATGACCAGCCTCACGTCGTAGGGCAGCGCTCTCCCCCATCCACCTGGGGGTCAGGAGTTGATGTTTTGCACGACTTGTTGTAAACTAGAGTGGCATCATCGCACCTGGATAAACACACGGTTGTCAAGGCTCTGATGACCAAAAGGCCGTGGCGACCTTTGGTCGCTTGTTCCTTGCCCTCCATCCCCCATCCTTAAGTGATGGTTTCGGAGGAACGCCCCCCCCGTGTTGGAGGCGACTTGGCTATCTTGCGCCAATCCAACTGCTCCGCGTGCTTTCGGTGGGTGCTGTGGCAGATGCTCTCGCCCGCACCCGCCCGGCGGCTCAATTTCACCGTTAGCTGGGCCATCTTACGACCAAAGCTCAAGGTCCCAGTACTATGCTTTCCAGTAGAGGGGACAATTATTCAAAGATATAGGAGGAAATCGAATGACTAGTTACAGCATCAGTCAAGTATTAGGGAAAATTAGCAAAGCTGTGGTTGGTGTATTCAGTATTTCTGATTTGCAAGAGCGCGTGGTGGATCTTTGCCAGGACATCTTTGAGGCTAGAGATTGCTCACTTTTTCTATTTGATGAAAACAGGCAAGAACTACGTCTAGTTGCAGCTCGAGGTTACTCTGCCAAGTTCTTAGATTACCCAGACCCCATTTTTGAATCACACCAACAAGTAGTTGAGAAACCTGCGGATGATGAAAAGGTTGGAATTACCGGTTGGATAGCGGCTACCGGACGTTCATTTATGAGCAATAGCTTTAAAGAGCTAAAAGAACATCCTCATTGGCGCGGTGTGTTTGATGAAGATCGACTTGGGTCCAAAGGCGTCCATAGCTTTTATGGTGTTCCACTCAAAGTGGCAGATGATGAGATAATTGGGGTCCTCAAAATAGAGAATAAGCGCGTGGAGGGCAGAGGGCAACCGTTTACAGATGACGATGCACACATCTTTGACATTCTGGCCGCATATATTGCTACTACCATTGCCAATGCCCGGCGCGTGGGAGAAATTAAGCGGCAAAGTAAGCAACTCCAAACTATCACCGATGCACTACAACAAGTCGTTAGTTCCTTGTCCGAGGAACTACCTATGCAACATCTTCTTGATGAAATTGTCGAGACGACGGCCACAGTTCTCGGCGCTGAGGCGTGTGTGCTGTTCTTGAAAGATGACCAGCGCGATGTTCTCGTTGAACGGGCTGGTGTGGGTTACGTGGCCCAGTTGATTGGCAAAGCTGAATATGCTCTGATTCCACGCGAAGAATTGGCGGAAAAACCTGCTACTGATGATGAAAAAGTGGGGTTGACCGCCTGGATTGCCATCACCGGCAATCCTTTCCTGGCACGCAACAATGCTGAATTGCAAAAGCATCCACACTGGCGGGGAAAGTATGATCCTGAACACTACCCTGAGGGACAGGGCAAACGGTGTCAATCGTTCTTGGGTGTCCCGTTGCTCGTGGCGGACGAAATAGTTGGCGTACTCAAAGTGGAAAACAAAAAGGTTGGCGATTCCTACGTTCCTCTAACCGATCAAGATCGGCTTGTCTTTGAGGTTTTGGCCCGGAGCATTGCCATTGCCATTGGTCAAATACGGAAACAACGAGTACAACGGGAGCAAGCCGTTACCGACGCTATGTATCGTGTATCGGAGGCGCTGGCTGGTCGTCTTGAGACAGAGCCTCTTTTGCAAGAAATCGTCAAGGTAGGTAAAGAGATTTTCAACGCAGAAGCCTGTGTTATCTTTCTAGTGGATCCAGCCGACCCTGATAGGTTAGTTGAGACCAAAGGGGAGGGGTATGTAAAACACCTGGAGGGCATAGCTGAGTATCACCTGATTCCCCCCGATGCGCTAATTGAACAACCGGAACAGCCCGAAGATCGAGTAGGATTGACTGCCTGGATCGCTATCACCGGTCAGCCATTTTTGGCACGCAACAATGCTGAACTGCGAGATCACCCCCACTGGCGAGGCCGGTATGACCCGGAACACTACCAGGCTGGAAGCGGCAAGCAATGCAACTCCTTTCTGGGCTTGCCCTTGCGAGTCGGTGACGAGATATTGGGGGTGTTGAAGGTAGAAAACAAGCAAGATGCTGGCGAATATGTCCCTTTTGATGAGCGGGACCAACAACTCTTTCAATTATTGGCCAATAGCGCGGCCATTACCATTCGAAACACTCGCGATTTTCAAAAACTCCAAGAGACCCAACAGTTAGCTTCTATTGGACGCTCGGCTGCGGCCATGGCTCACCATATGAGGACGCCATTACAAGAGATTCGTATTACTGCTGAATTGTTGTTAGAGGATTTAGAAGAAAGGAAACATGCCTCTGCTAAAGACAGAGAGGATATCGCAGATATTCTTGGGGCTGTGGAGCGAATGAACGATGCGGTTGAACGGGTACGTGAGGCTGCGAAACCGCTCGGCCCAAAACTTGATCTTTATGATATTGGGGAGATCATCCGTAATAGTTTTACGGATAATAACTCTTTTGCCAAGCAATTTCAGGAACGGGCTATTTCAACCCAGATTGTAGGCCTGGAAAACCTCAAGACCAGTGTGATTCGATGCGATAGAAATTTGATAGAAGAGGCTATTTCCAACCTGATAAATAACTCTCTTGAGGCTATTGGCGCCAATGGGCGTATAATCGTCTCTGTATTGGAAACACAA
Organism: Thermoflexia bacterium; assembly: GCA_011192155.1. Taxonomy (GTDB): domain Bacteria; phylum Chloroflexota; class Anaerolineae; order B4-G1; family B4-G1; genus B4-G1. Next base: position 19,190 of record DUEK01000039.1, on the reverse strand, counting down.
GAAGGATTATGTATCGAGGTGCAAGACAATGGAGGTGGGGCTGATACCAATCTGACCCTTTTTGAGCCTTTCAATACCAACAAAGAGGAAGGTTTGGGGTTAGGGTTGTTCATCGTGCGTCGCAACATAGAAGCTCACGGGGGCGTTGTCAGCTATGAAGAGAAAGACAAAGGCGCCTGTTTCCGAATTGAGCTTCCGCAACATGAATAAGGAAACGAATACAATGTCAGATGTGCAAAAATATCGAGCCCTTATCGTAGAAGATAAGAAAAGAGTCGCCGAAAAATTCCAACGTGCCCTAAAATCAATTTGCGAGAGCATGATTGCGAGAGACAGCACGCAGGCCTTTGAGCAAATTGATGACTTTGCCCCTCATGTTATATTGCTAGACCTGGTGCTTGAAGGGGATAGAGAATATCAAGCCTGGGAAGCTGGAATGCGTATTCTGGAACGACTTCGAAAGCAGGATTCTATCTATCAAGACACTCCGGTAATCATTGTTACAGGCCGCATTGAGCGAGAAATTGAGGATCGGTGTCGAGGACTTGGGGTTACAGAGTTTTTTCGCAAACCTATTCCCCTACAAACATTGCGTCAGGCAGTAAAGGAGAGCTTGCAAAAACAACAGCAAACAGATGCTGATCAGAACACCAAATAAAAGCTCTCTCGATATGAAAAAGATAGGATGTGTGGACAATGCCCTTACCACGTATTTTAATCATAGAAGATGATAAACAAACTGCAAGTAAATACGCTCGTGTTCTAAAACAACTTGGCGAATGTACTATCGTCAAAAGCAGCCCCAAGGTATTTTACCAACTTCTTCTCTCTAATCCCCAGGTGATTTTGCTTGATATTGAGCTTAAGGGAGATCCAATATTTAAATCTAAAAAGGCAGGAATTCGAATCTTGGAAAAGCTCCGGGAACTGCCCCCTCCCTATCGACATACCTCGGTCATTGTAGTAACAGGAAACCGCGAGCCAGAAATTGAGACACGGTGTAGACAACTGGGGATTACAGACTTTTTTGTTAAAAGCGCATATTCTATTCACGAACTGCGTAACTCTGTAACAAGATCTTTGGAACGATGGGAACAAAAGCAACGGGAACAAAAGCAGCAGGAGCAAGAACGTCGTCGCAAAGAGTTTCCTACCGTCATCTTGTTTTTGGCGGCAAGTCCTTTGGATGCCACACAGATAGGATGGTATCAAGAATTTCACGATATGCACCAGGCATTACAGAGGGCTGAATTTGGAAACCAGTTTGATATCTGGTCGTTTGGGGAGATTCGTCCATCCGACTTACAGACGTGTTTACAAAAGTACAGACCAGAGATTGTACATTTCAGCGGTCACGGAAGCAAGTCCGGTGAAATTATCTTGGAAAAAAGAGGGGGGGAAAGTCACCCTGTCCCGGTTGAGGCGTTGAGCAAGTTATTCTCCATTCTTGGGGGCAAGGTTCGTTGCGTTGTCCTCAATGCCTGCTATTCGGAGCCACAAGCCCAGGCAATAGCAAAACATGTTGAGTGTGTCATTGGCATGTCTGGTGAGATTTATGACGGTGCTGCTATCAGCTTTGCTACAGCATTTTACCAGGCGTTAGGGTTTGGTAACGATGTCAAGACCGCTTTTGAGTTGGGATGTGTTCAAATTGATCTGGATCGTTTAGATGAACCAGATAAACCAAAGTTAATTGCCTTGAACAACGATCCGGCAACAATCGTTTTTACAGAGTAAACATTTGTGCTATACTGAACGCAAATCAAATGGGTGAATTGCTCCAGTCTCGAAAACATCGCAAGAGGACCGGAATAGAGGCTTTAGCCGGGTAAACGTGGCAAAACTGGGTCAAATCCGGCTAAAGCCTCCAATCCAAATTCACTCAACTCAATTGCGCTCAGTATATGTGATATTTGTCATCTCATCCATCCGGCCTCGGCGCGGCTGCTCCCTCGCGGATGACGCGCAGCATCTCGGCATGGATGTGGCCGTTGGAGGCGACGATCTGCTCGCCGGAGAGGCAATCCAACCCGCCCGCGAAATCCGTCGCCCGCCCACCGGCCTCGCGCACCAGTAGAATCCCCGCCGCCACGTCCCACGGCTTGAGGCGTATTTCCCAAAAGCCATCGAACCGTCCACAAGCGACGTAGGCCAGGTCGAGTACGGCGGCCCCGGCGCGGCGCGCGCCCAAGCTGCGCCGCACAAAGTGGTCGAGCCGCGCGATGTTGTTATCGGGCGCTGTGCGGCGGTCGTAGGGAAAGCCGGTCGCCAAGAAAGCGCGCCCCAACCACTCGACGGTGGAGACGCGAATGGGCCGATCGTTCAGCGCGGCCCCGCCTCCGGCAGTCGCGGCAAAGGTCTCGTCCCGCAGCGGGTCGTAGGCTACGCCGACGACGGGCCGCCCCTCCACCAGCAGCGCCAGCGAGATGCCGACGTGGGGAAAGCCGTGGGCAAAGTTGTTGGTGCCGTCCAATGGGTCAATCAGCCAGATGGGTGGGCCGGATGCGCGCCAATCGTCCCCGCCGCCCTCCTCGGCCAGGATGCGATGATGTGGGAAAGCGGCCCGCAGGCGAGAGACGATCAGTTCCTCGGCGGCGGTATCGGTCTCGGTGGCGGGATCAACGGTCCCTTTGAAACTAACGTGATCTAGCGCGGTACGCGGAAAGGCCTCGCGCACGACAGCGCCAGCCTCGTGAGCGATGGAGATAGCGGTTTGAAGAACAGCCTCGTAATCCATCACGTTTCACGCCCCATGTTTCACGACTCGATACGCCTCTGGCCGGCGATCCTCATAGACGGTGAGATAGCGGCGCGCCTTGCGTATCTCGCGCAGATCAATTTGAGCGACCAACAATCGCTCCTGGTCGTCACCCTCCACCAGTGTGTGCCCCCACGGGTCTATGACGCACGAACGGCCGGGGAAAATGACCTCTCCATCCTCCCCCACCCGGTTGCAGGCGGCGACGAACAATTCGTTCTCCACGGCGCGGGCGCGGGCCAGGAGCAGCCAGGCCTCGACGCGCTTTACCGGCCATTGGGCCGGCACTGTAAAGAGAACGGCCCCGGCCAACGCCATCACGCGGAAAAGTTCAGGGAAACGCAAGTCGTAGCAGATCGCCAGCCCCGTCGGCCCCCAGGGCGTGGGGCAGAGAGTAGCGCTATCGCCGGGGGCCAGGTAGCGGTGCTCGTGCATCAGGCGGAAGCGGTGAATTTTGCGATAGGATCCCAAGAGCGCGCCGTCGGGCGCATAGAGGGCAGAAGTGTTCGAGACGCCACCACCGTGCCGCTCCAGGGTCGAGCCGGTCAGGTGCAGGTTAAACTCCTGGGCCAGCGCGGCCATGCGGGCAAAACCTCCCTCGCCCAACGGAGCGGCCCACTCCTGGCCTCGTTCCAGGTCGTAACCGTGATACCACAGTTCGGGCAGCAGGAGCAGGTCGGCGCCGGCCTGCTGCGCCTGGGCTGCGAAATCGCGCGCCCGCGCCAGGTTGGCCTCCGGCCGGCCGGTGCGAACGTCCATTTGAGCTAGAGCAATTGTGAGCATGGTCGACTCCACCAGTTGATGTTGGGATGAACACAAAGAGAGGCGGAGGAAATCGCCCCCGCTCTTCTCATTCTAACATGGCGGAATGGGGGTGTCAAACTTTGACAGAGCAAGGGGGTAGAGTATAATGATAGTTAGGCGGGACTCCAAACACGATTGTAAAGAGGAGGGAACTACCAGCGATGGAATTAACAACTCCGCAGTTGGGCCGAGGTTGGCAGTACGCAACCTATTTCGCACTTTCCTTGGTGGTGCTAATTTTCGTAGTCGTTTTGCTTCCGTCGTCAAGTGCGTACTTTCGTCGATTCTTCGGCAAAATGAACGCAATAATTGTGACCGTTGTGGCAGCTATTTTAGGCGCAGTTTCTTTGTGGGTACTCCAATCACATTACGAGTTTACGCTTTTCAGGGGTGGGATGACCCTTCGAGGCATAGTGCTGTCGGCGGCTTTCGCTACCGTGTTAGGTGTAGCGATTGTCGTAGCAGACCTCATCATTCGGTATCCCCAAGATACGAATGTACCGGTTCCCCAGGCGCTGCTATTCTATCCTGCCGTTGGATTTGTCGCGGAGATAGTATTTCATATTCTGCCCTTGACATTGTTGCTTTTTGTACTTTCCCCCTTAGAGGGAAGACTTGGCAGTGAACGAATTGTCTGGTTGAGTATCGTACTTGTGGCAGTAGTTGAGCCGACCTTTCAAGTACTTTTTGGCGAAAAGGCGTTCACGTGGGGGGCTGTGTACACATGGGTTCACGTCTTTGCGATCGCTTTTCTTCAGTTGTATGTGTTCCGACGTTTCGATTTCGTGTCGATGTACTCGTTTCGCTTGTTCTACTATGCGTACTGGCATATTCTGTGGGGCGTGATTCGCTTGAAGGTGTTGTTCTAACAGTGAGTCCCGCCTACCAAGCCCATGAACCCGACGCCGCTATCGCAGCGCATTACGGGCGGGGCGCCACGGAAGTTACTTTCTGATTTACCAAGGCTCTGAGCCAAGTCGCGGCGCGGGTGAACGCGGCCCGTTAGAGCGGCGTGCCAAGACGTCCGTGTCAGTTGTACCACAGAAACACATCTTAAAGTCAGGAGGACGGAAATATGAGGTATCGACACCCCTTCGAGTGGTTGTCCCAGTCTGGACAAAAGCGAGCGTTCGTTCCGCTTGTGGCGCTCACGCTTGTCGTCATGGCAGGCCTGCAAGTGCTTGATGGCCCTCTCAAGAGCGAGGTTGCACCATCTGGCATTGTATCATTCGAGTTTGCAGGAGAGTTGTCTGATGCTCAAAGCATGGTCGAGTCATGGGGACAGGAGGGGCAAGTCTACGCCGGGCTGAGTCTTGATTGGCGCAATCATAGTCGTAGCGGAGGCTCGGAGGCGAAAGGAGCGCGCCGCATAACAAGTCGCTGAACCCAACCGCCTAATCGAGGATACTCTCGTTGCCAGTTTTTGTTTTGCAGCGTTTACACCCGACTTGACCAAGCTTCACTACCGGACACTTTTTCAGAAGCGCCAAAATCAGTTACACGGAGAGCACAGAGAAGGCGCAGAGATACACTGAGATGTTGAAAATCGGATCATTTGACGAAGGAACTGCTTTACACTGGTAGGTTCTCTCAAAAAGACCCCCGCGCGTCTCTGAATTCTCCGTGAATCTCTGTGTAATCAAGAGCTTGGCAAAAGTGTCCGGTAGCAAAGACCAAGCTCGCGCCAATTCGCCCGATCCAGGCCGACGACAATCGAAAGAAGGCAACCCATGATTCCCTTACGCGATACCATACCCACTCGTAGCTTTCCCATCGTCAACACCGCCCTCATCGCCCTCAACGTGCTCGTCTTTTTGTTTCAGGCTGTCCTGGGCCCGCGTCAGGCGGAGCAGCTTATCTGGACGGCCGGGCTGGTGCCCATTCGCTTCTGGCAGGTGGGCGGCGCGAGCGGTTGGCTGCCCGTGTTAAGCTCGATGTTCATGCACGGCGGCTGGTGGCACCTCATCTCCAATATGCTCGCGCTCTACATCTTTGGCGATAACGTCGAAGACCGGCTGGGGCACGCGCGTTACTTGCTGTTCTACCTGTTCGGTGGTCTGGCGGCCAGCGGCGCCCATCTGATAGCTTACTCCGGGTCGTCGCTGCCGACGGTGGGGGCCAGCGGAGCCATCGCCGGCGTGCTGGGGGCCTACCTAGTGCTCTACCCCCACGCTCGCGTCGTCACGCTCGTGCCCATATTCTACTTTATCCGCATCGTCGAACTGCCCGCCTTGATCTATTTGGGCTTTTGGTTCATCTCCCAGTTGTTCAACGGCCTCTTTGCCCTGACCGCCGCCGACGTCTTTCAAGGCGGCGGCGTAGCCTGGTGGGCGCACATCGGGGGCTTTGTCTTTGGATTGGTGACGGTGCGCCTCATCGCGCCGCGTCGCCGTCTGCCCCCGCCGCCGCGCACCTATATAGACGACTATCGTCGTTGGTAAAACCAACCCGCCATTAGCAACTCGCTATGAAAACTCGCCTCCTACTTGTTTGCATCTGCGCTCTGCTCGCCCTCCTGCTCGGCTCGGTACTGGCGTTCGAATGGTACCACGCCGAGCGCATCTATCCCGGCGCGCGGGTGCGAGGCGTGGATGTGGGCGGGATGCGGCCCGGCGAGGCCGCTGCCGCGTTAGCCGATGGTCTGGGGCTGAACGACTCGTTGGTGACGCTGCGCGGGCCGGATCGCTCCTGGGGTATCCGCCCCACCGATCTAGGCTTGCGGCTCGACGCGCCGGCCACACTTGCGCCAGCATACAACTTGGGACGCGAGTTCTCTTGGTCGGGCAACATGCTGGTCCACCTGGAACTACTCTTGCTCGGCTTTGACCTGCCGCCCGTCACTGTCTATGACGAGCGCGTAGCCCGCCTTTACCTGGAGACGCTGGCCGAGCAGGTTGATTTTCCTCCCACCGATGCTTCCCTCTCCCTCGACGGCGCCATCCCGGTCGTCAACCCCGCCCAGCCCGGTCGCCGCCTGGATGTGGAGGCGACGCTGACCGCGCTAACGCCATCTGTGACCGGCCTGACTCCCGCCGAGGTAGACGTGGTCATCCGCGAGATTCCACCCTCCGTTGCCGACGCCGAGCCGGCCCGCGCCGAGGCCCAATTACTGCTGGATGGTCCACTTACGCTCCTCATCGCCAACCCCCTGGAAGGCGACCCCGGCCCCTGGACGCTCCCGCCGGAGCAGTTGGCTACAATGCTGGTGGTGCGCACAGAGGACGGAACGCTGCACGCCGCCTTGGACGAGGAAGCTCTGCGGGCGTACCTGGAGGAATTAGCCCCCGCGCTGGCGATTGAGCCGCTGAACGCCCGCTTCCACTTTGACGAAGATACGGGCCAACTGGAGCCGATCAGCAGTAGCAGCGAGGGACGCACGCTTGACGTGGGGGCCAGCGTGGAGCGCATCGTGCAGGAACTGGCGGCCGACAACCGCTTCGCGCCCCTCGTCGTGGAGGCCGTCCCGCCCTGCTGCCCCGATAGTGCCAGCGCCGAGGAGTTGGGCATCGCCGAATTGGTGGCCGAGGGCGAATCCTACTTTATTGGCTCCCCTTCCGGGCGCGATCACAACATCCGCCTGGCGGCGACAAAGTTCGATGGCGTCGTCGTTCCTCCTGGTGAGACCTTTTCCTTCAACCATCACCTGGGGCCTGTCACCGCCGAGGAGGGGTACGACGAATCCTACATTACCGCCGGCGAGCAATTGGCTATCGGCATCGGCGGCGGCATCTGCCAGGTGAGCACCACCGTTTTCCGCGCCGCCTTCTGGGGCGGCTACCCCATCACTGAGCGCTGGTATCACTACCAGCGGGTGGGCTACTATGAGTTGCGGGGCGGCGGGGTGGGGATGGACGCCACCGTCTACTCGCCGAACGTGGATTTCAAGTTCGTCAACGACCGGACCTATCCACTGCTGATCGAGACGGAGGTGGAGGAAGCGACCCACCGCTTGATCTTTCGCTTCTACTCCACCGACGACGGGCGGCGGGTGGAGAGTGAAGAGCCGGTGATCAGCGACGAGACCGAACCCGGCCCGCCCATCTACCAGTTGCACGAGGAGATGGCGGCGGGGACGGTCGTCAAGTGGCAGTCGGCGGTGGACGGACTGACGGCGACCGTCGTGCGGCGGGTCTATGATGCTGCGGGCAACCTGATCTATGACGACGTCATCGTCAGCAAATACGCGCCGCGCCGCGCCGCCTACCACTATGGCCCCGACTACGAGCCGCCGGAGAAAGAGACGGAGCCATAGTTGCCGCGTCAGGATGAGAGGAAGGGGAAGACGAGCGCCATCAGCACACCGGCCGCGATGATGGACACCACCTGCCCGGCGGCATTGGCGCCAAGGGCGCGCAATTTGACGTGCAGGGCGAATATGTGCTATACTGTAACGGCTGACATCTCCCAAGAAACTGCATGGGAATCAGAATCTGCGAATGGAGGAACACTTGACCACAAAATGTCTGCTCAAGCCAAGCGGGTATCACGGTTCCGCTTGCAGGAGTGTCATACCCTGAACAAGATAAAAAACGGCATAACGTCCGCCATCGGCGCCTATGCTCTCTGGGGATTGCTCCCTATCTATTGGAAAGCTGTCCGAACAGTTTCATCCTCCGAGGTGGTTTGCCATCGTATGGTTTGGTCATTTGCGTTCGTCGCGCTTTTGCTGATCTGGAAAAAGCGTTGGCAATGGCTACAGCAAGTAAGAGAGCGCCCGATGACACTGATCACTTTCCTGGGTACCTCTGGTATCCTGGCGCTCAATTGGTTCATATACATCTGGGCGGTGAACGCGGGCCACGTGGTGGATGCGAGCCTGGGATACTTTATCAACCCGTTGCTCAGCGTGCTTCTCGGCGTGGTTTTCCTGCGGGAGCGGCTCCGGCCGTGGCAGTGGACGGCGATTGGGTTGGCGGCCGGTGGAGTGATTTTTCTCACGTTGGGTTATGGGACGTTTCCCTGGATCGCGCTTACGCTGGCCGTCAGCTTTGGCCTCTATGGCTTGCTGAGAAAGACTGCGCCTCTGGGCGCGCTCGAAGGGCTTGCGCTAGAAATGACCATTCTGTTTCTTCCAGCGCTGGCGTATCTGGTTTACCTCGAGCTGACGGGCAGCGCGTCTTTTGGACATACCGGGGCGGCGACGAGTCTCCTGCTCGCGTTCGCCGGAGTCGCCACCGCGGCGCCCCTGCTCCTGTTCGCCTCTGCTGCCAGGCGGGTCACGCTTGCTACAGTGGGGGTCTTGCAATACATTGTCCCAACACTACAGTTTCTACTGGGGGTGTTGGTATACGGGGAGTCTTTCACGCATACGCGTATGGCAGGTTTCGGCGTGATATGGGCGGCCCTCGTCATTTACTCCATTGAGGGTTTTGTGGAGAGGAGAAAGCGGAAACTAGCGCTGGTTAGAACGTGAGGTGAATTCGTGAGCCTGATTGTAAACCTGGTTGCAGCCGTCATATTCGATATGGACGGTGTCATCGTAGATAGCGAGCCGCTCCACATTGAGTCTTTTAACGAAATCATAGCTCAATACGACGCCGTAATCACGCCAGACGATTTCAAGCCGCTGGTGGGGAGAACTCAGCCAGAGATATTCGCAGCGGTCAAGGAGCGTTTTGGAATCGAGGAAAGCATAGAGAGCCTGATGGCTCGCAAGCAGGAGCGCTACCTGCGGCTCGTCGAAACCAAAATTGAGGCTATGCCCGGTCTGTACGAATTGGTGGATTGGCTAAAGGCGCTCGGCATAAAGATGGGCATTGCATCCGCATCGCCGCTAAAGGACATTCAGACAGTGCTCCGCTGCATCCGGCTCGAGGGCGCGTTCGATGCCGTCCTTTCAGCGGTGAATCTGCTGCACGGGAAACCTCACCCTGACATCTTTTTGCTGACGGCGAAGGAACTGGGCGTTCTCCCTGGGCAGTGCGTTGTCTTGGAAGATTCTGAACGAGGTGTGGAGGCAGCCAGGCGGGCGGGGATGACGCGCATCGCCATGCCCAACTTTTTCACCCGACACCACGACTTTTCGGCGGCCGATTCCGTCGTCGAGAGCTTGTTCGAGGCCAAACAGATACTTGATAGTCTCAGCCTATTTTCCGCACCCCTGGACAGCTTGATTTGGGGCTTGACACTTTGTTCTCCCAAACCCAATTTGGGCAGATTCGCCGTCTGGGTCAGTGAGAAACCAGGTTTTTCTGAAAAACCTGGTTTCTTTCCCCGCTTTTGAAAAAGATACAAATAGGCTGCGTTAGAATGCGAAATATAGGCTCAGTAGATCCAAATTTCAGACCTCGGAGGTCTCGGAAGGTGACGTTGGCAGCAAAATTGCTTAGATTGCGCCCGTTTTTACCGGCAAAGGCGCTCTCGAGAGACCTCCGAGGCCTTGTTGTCGTAACATTTTGGATCTACCGAGTCTGATAAACATAGGAATAGTAAAAGGAGTAAAACGATGAAAATGCTAGATTTGACCATCCCCCTGGGCATCGGCACGCCGCCGTGGCCCACCTACGAGCCGCTGCAAGTCAAGTACTTTAAGCGGCTGGCCCCCAACGGCGCCAATGGGCAACTGCTCACTCACTCCAACCACCTGGGCACCCACCTCGATGGCGAGATACACTTTTACACCCCCGGCAAAGACATCGCCGAGTTAGACCTGAATGACTTTCTAGTAGGGCCAGGGGCGGTGGTGGACCTCTCCGACGTCACCGGCGACTATCAAATCTATACCTCAGAGATGGTCGAGGAACGGGTGGAGGTGCGCGAGGGCGACATTCTCATCATCCACACTGGCTACCACCACTTTGGCTGGGACATGCCCACCGCCGACGAGATTCGCTACATGGTGCAGCATCCCGGCCCAGATCGAGAGTTCGCCGAGTGGGCCAAGCGGAAGAAAATCCGCTGGATCGGCGTGGACTGCGGCAGCGCCGATCACCCCATGAACACCATCATCCGCGACTGGATGCCGCGCCAGGCAGCCGAGGCCGACAAACTCTTCCAGGAAATGTACGGTCAGCCCCTGGCAGAGCGCTTTACGCCCGACAAGTACCAGATGATGCACATTGAGATGTTCCCGCACGGCATCATCCACGCTGAGTGTCTGGGCGGGGAGATTGACCTGCTGTGCAACCAGCGGGCCACCATCGGTTTCTTCCCCTGGCGGTTCGTGGACGGCGAGTCCTGCATCGGGCGTTGCGTCGCTTTCGTGGACGACGACGAGTATGAGGAGTTGATGGCCCGCAGGTCGGAACTACCTCAGACTCGCTTTGGCGATTGTTACGACCCGGAGCACGTGGAGCGAATAAACGAACTGACCAGATAATCCTGAAACGCGAGGCGTGAGGTCACGCTTGACGTTTCACGGGCAGGAGGAACAATGCAACCATTGGAAGGCATCCGCGTGTTGGACCTCACCCGCGCCCTGGCCGGCCCCTACTGCGCTATGATGTTGGGCGACCTGGGGGCGGACGTGATCAAAGTGGAGCGGCCTGGCCAGGGCGACGATAGCCGTGGCTGGGGGCCGCCCTTTGTGGGCACCCCCTACGGCCCCTATCCGGGCGAGTCGGCCTACTTTATCGCCGCCAACCGCAACAAGCGCAGCGTCACCGTAAACCTCAAGAGCGTGGAGGGGCAAGAGATCGTGCGCCGGCTGGCAAGCGTCTCTGACGTGATGGTGGAGAACTTTCGCACCGGCGTGTTGGACGGGATGGGGCTGGGCTATGACGATCTACGCGCCATCAACCTGCGCCTGGTCTATTGCTCCATCAGCGGCTACGGGCGCACCGGCCCCTACGCCGACCGGCCCGGTTACGATTTTATCATCCAGGCCGAGGGCGGGTTGATGGGCATCATCGGGCCGGAGGAGGGACAGCCGTACCGGGTGGGCGTGCCCATCGTGGACATCACTGCCGGCATGTTCGCGGCGACCGCCATCCTGGCGGCGTTGCGCGCCCGCGACCAGACGGGCGAGGGGCAGTTGGTGGACGTCTCACTGCTGGATACGGTGACGGCCCTTCTGACGAACGTGGCCTCCAACTACCTGGTCGGTGGGGCGGAACCTCGCCGCTTGGGCAACGCTCACCCCAACATCGCCCCCTACGAAGCATTCCGCGCCCGCGACCGTTGGTTCGCGCTGGCGGCGGCCAACGAGCGGCAGTGGGGCGCGCTGTGTGACGCCATCGGCCGGTCAGACCTGAAGGACGACCCCCGCTTTGCCACCAACGGCGACCGCGTCTCCAACCGTCCCGAGTTGCTAGAATCGCTCAACGAAACATTCACCGCTCGCGACGCCGACGAGTGGTTGGCCGATCTGCGCGAGGCTGGCCTCCCCTGCGGGCCAATCAATGCTATACCGGATGTCTTTTGCCACCCCCAGGCCCAGGCGCGCGGCCTGGCGATAGAGACACAGCATCCCACAGCCGGCCAGGTGCAGGTCGCCGGCTTTCCCTACAAACTCTCGCAGACCCCGGCCGACTTGCGCCGGCCGCCGCCGCTGTTGGGCCAGCACACTGGAGAGGTGTTGACTGAATTACTGAATTACTCTGCCGAGGAAGTGGCGGCGTTGCAGGAACAGGGTGCGATCTAGCCTCAGTAGATTCAAAATGTTACGACAACAAGACCTCGGAGGTCTCTCGAGAGCGCCTTTGCCGGTAAAAACGGGCGCAATCTAAGCAATTTTGCTGCCAATGTCACCTTCCGAGGCCTCCGAGGTCTAAAATTTGGATCTACTAAATCTTGCGCCGAGTGAGTCTGGCGTGAAGGAGTGCAATGACAGTAACCAAAGCGGAAATCCGAACGGGAGCCTATTACGACTCTGTGATCCTGATGCAATTACAGCGTTCCCTGGCCGCCCTGCCCGGCCTTCTTGATGCCGGCGTGGTGATGGGCACCGCTGCCAACAAGGACATCCTGGCCCAGAGCGACTTGCTAACGCCGGAAGTCCAGTCCGCCGTGGCCGATGACCTGGTCATCGTGGTCCGGGCGCAAGACGATGGTGCGGCTCAAGCCGCGCTGGCCCAGGTGGACGAGCTCCTCACCCGTCGCCGGGGAACCATTGAGCAAGAGTTCCGCCCCAAGAGTCTCGAATCTGCGGCCAAGATGCTGCCCGAGGCCCAATGGGTGCTCGTCTCAGTTCCGGGCCGCTATGCCGCCGGCGTGGCCCGTCAGGCGCTGCGTCTGGGCAAAAACGTATTTCTCTACAGCGACAACGTCTCCCTGGAAGACGAAATAGCCCTCAAGCAGACCGCGGCCGCAAAGGGACTGTTGGTCATGGGCCCCGATTGCGGCACAGCCATCGTAAACGGAGTGGGACTGGGCTTTGCCAACCGGGTGCGCCGAGGGCCGATTGGTATAGTCGCCGCGTCGGGGACGGGCTTGCAGCAGGTGAGCGTCCGCATCCACCAGTTGGGCAGCGGCGTCACCCACGCCCTGGGTACCGGCGGGCGCGATCTCTCCGAACCGGTGGGCGCGGTGACGGCCCGCCAGGGACTCGACCTCCTCAGCCGCGACCCCGAAACGCGCGTCATTGTCATCGTTTCCAAGCCGCCAGCGCCCCAGGTGGCCGACGAACTGCTGCGAACCGCCCGGTCGGCGGGCAAGCCGGTCGTGGTAGACTTTATCGGCTACGCCCCGCCGGCCCGCCAGGTGGACAATCTCCATTTTGCCGCCACGCTCGACCAGGCCGCTGACCTGGCTGTGCAGTTGGCGCAGGATGCAGAACGCAGGATGCAGGGCCTCGACAAAATCGCTGAACTGGGTCTCTTTGCGCCGGGGCAGCGCTACCTGCGCGGTCTCTTCTCCGGCGGCACCCTGGCTTACGAGGCGCTGCTCATCCTGCAGGACTATGTCCCGACTGTCTATTCCAACGCTCCGCTCAAAAAAGGTCAAAGCGTGCTGGAAAACTCACTGGTGAGTGTGGAGCACACCATCGTTGACCTGGGCGAGGACGAGTTCACGGTGGGCCGTCTGCACCCGATGATGGACAACGACCTGCGCATCCGGCGGCTGCAACAGGAGGCCCAAGACCCGGATGTGGCCATCATCTTGCTCGATGTGGTGCTGGGCTACGGCGCGCACCCCGACCCGGCCGGCGAGTTGGCTCCCGCCATCGCCGAGGCGCGCGCGAGCACGGAGGAGGCCGGGCGGTATCTGGAGGTGGTCGCCATCCTGGTCGGCACCGACGAGGACCCGCAGGGATTCGATGGTCAAGCGCAGCAGCTCCAAGCAGCCGGGGCGCGGGTGGAAACCAGCAACGAAGCCGCCGCGCGTTACGTTGGTAGGATGATAAAAGCGCTCAATCCCCAACCCCCGATTCCCAATCTCCAATCCCTGGTCGCCATGAACGTCGGGCTGGAATCGTTCGCCGAAAGTCTAGCGGCCCAGGACACGCCGGTGGTTCAGGTAGATTGGCAGCCCCCGGCCGGCGGCAACGAGAAATTGATGGCGCTCTTGGAACGGATGAGATGAGGAGGCATAATGAAAGAATTTACCGCTGCTTGTGTACAAATCGCTGTCACGCCCAACGACGTGCAGGGCAACATTGACAAGGGCATTGTCTGGCTAGAAAGAGCTGTCCGCGAATACGAGGCCGAACTGGTCGTCTTTCCGGAGACGGTGACCACTACCTTTGTAACTGGCCTGGAAAGGGAAGAGTTGTGGGATCTGGTGGACGATGTGCCGGGCCGCATCACGCGCGACGTGCAGGCCGCCGCCAAATCGCTGGGCGTCCACGTCGTTTGGCCTTCCTACCGGCGCGGGCCGGAGCGGGGCGTGATCTACAACTCGGCGATCCTGATTGGGCCGGATGGGGAGATCATCGGCATCTACGATAAGACGCATCCCTTCCCGCTGGAACGGCGCGATTGCGGCGGCTGGGTGACGGCCGGCGACCGCGCCGATGTGTTCGAGACCGCCCTGGGCAGCATCGGCATGATCATCTGCTACGACGGCGATTTTCCCGAGCTTTCGCGCCTGCTGGCGGTGAAAGGAGCCGAGATCATCGTCCGGCCCTCGGCCCTGCTGCGCAGCTTCGATATCTGGCACATCACCAATTCTGCCCGCGCCTACGATAACCACGTCTACGTCGTCGCCACCAACTCGGTGGGGCCGGACGCTGGCGGCAGTTATTACTTTGGGCACAGTATGATCGTCAATCCTATCGCCTGGCGGCTGGCCCAGGCGCGGGGCGGCGAGGAGATCATCGCCGCCAAACTCGACCCCGACCCGCTGCGCTACGTCACCTGGGGCAGCAAGAGCCACCAGATATTTGACCACCTGGAGGACCGCAACCTGGCGCTCTACGAGGGAATCCTGCGGAAAGCCCGCTCCCGGTTCGAGCTGGGAGAGCGCATCCCGCGTGAGAGCACGGATTAGCAAAATTTACGAGTTGGTTTTCACACTAAATTTCTACGAAAGGAAGGTTTGATTGATGGACATTGAAAAAGCAAATGCTCAAGCAACAGAACAAATGATGGAGGCCCGCCCGGTGCTGGTCGGGCTGGGCAAGGCCCGCGACGTCATCCCCGGTATGCGCGAGAACCTGCTGCTGCACGCCGGGCCGCCCATCACCTGGGCGCGGGCATCGGGGCCGATGCAGGGCGCGATCACGGGAGCCTTGATCTTTGAGGGCAAGGCGAAAGACGAGGCGGAGGCCCAGGCGCTGGTCGAATCGGGCGAGATCGAGCTAGAACCCTGCCACCATCACGGGGCCGCCGGGCCGATGGCGGGCGTCATCTGCCCCTCTATGTCGGTCTACATTATCGAAAACAAAACCCATGGTAACAAGTCCTACTCTAACCTGAACGAGGGGTATGGCAAGGTGCTGCGCTACGGCGCGTACAGCGAGGAGGTGCTGGAAAAGCTGCGCTGGATGGAGGAGGTGATGGCCCCTGTCCTGGCCGACGCCATCGCAGCCAGCGAGGGGATCGATATCCGCGCTCTCCTGGCCGAGGCGCTGCACATGGGGGACGAGGGGCACAATCGGAACAAGGCCGGCTCCATCCTGTACACGACCAAGCTGGCCCCCTTTATCGTCAGGGCCGCCAAGAGCGCCGACGTCGCCGCCGACATCCTGCGCGCCCTGGGGGAGAACGCCCTGAGCGTGCTCAACCCGGTGATGGCTGCCTGCAAGGCCATGGCGGACGCGGCTCACGGCATCGAGGGCAGCACCATCGTCACTGTGATGGCCCGCAACGGCACCGACTTTGGCATCCGGGTCAGCGGGCTGGGCGACCGTTGGTTCACGGCCCCGGTCGCGGTGCCCAAGGGCCTCTACTTTCCCGGTTTCACGGCCGAGGATTCCAGCGGCGACATCGGCGACAGCACCATCACCGAGACGGCCGGCATCGGCGGCTTTGCTATGGCCAGCGCGCCGGCCATCGTCACCTTTGTCAGCGGCACGCCCAAAGACGCGATCAACGCCACGATGGAGATGTACGAGATCTGCTACGCCGAGCACAAGTACTTTAATATGCCCCCGCTCGACTTTCGGGGCACGCCCACCGGCATCGATATCCGCAAGGTGGTGGAAAAGGGTATCACACCGCGCGTCAACACCGGCATCGCTCACAAGGACGCCGGGGTGGGACAGGTCGGCGCCGGGCTGGTGCGTCCGCCGATGGCAATGTTTGAAGAGGCGTTGATGGCTTTTGCTGAGGAGTATGGGATATAAGCAGAAGAAACCAGGTTTTTGCCGCTGCGCTTACACAAAAACCTGGTTTCTTTCTCGTTAAAACGAAAGGGAGGGATATATTATGGATCGCGAACAATTTATCAAGATCATGGCCGAGTCCAAGTTGTACGACCTGACGCAAGGATGCAGCATCTTTACACCCCCGTGGCCTGGGGAAAAGTCGCTAGAGATTCACTTTTTCAAACGCGTCACCGGCGCGTATGGCGGCGGGCAGGGAGCCAACGGCCAGTTGTTGAACTGGAGCAACACGGTGGGCACGCATCTGGTGGGCGAGACCGCCTTCCATTCCGGGGCGCGGGCCATCAGCGACATCCCCTTGGAAGACCTGTGCGGCCCCGGCGTCGTGGTGGACATCTCTGACGCAGTGTCTGATTACAGCCTGTACACGCCAGAGATGATCATGGAGCGGGCCGACGTCCGGGAGGGCGACATCCTCATCATCAACACCGGCTACCACCGGTACTCGTGGGATCAGCCCGACGTCTACAACGAGGAGGCTCAGGGCGGCGTCGAGTCGAAGGAATTTGGATTCCTCGTCCGGCATCCTGGCCCTGCGCCGGGGTTCTTTGAGTGGGCGCTGGAAATGAAGCTCAAAGTCGTCGGCGTGGACTGCGGCTGCGCCGAGCACCCGATGAACACCCCCATTCGCCGCATGCACGAGCACGACTTTGAAAAGGCCGAGGCCAAGCTGGTGGCCGAGTACGGCAAGACGTGGGACGAGATGTTCCCGCCGGACGATTACTATGAACTGACCCATATCACCATGCCCAAGGCGCACCTGCTCCTGGCCGAATCCATCGTGGGCGACATTGACAAGCTGAACAACCAACGCGCCTGGATCATGATCCAACCGATACCGTTCATGGAGGTCGAGACGGCGTGGGCGCGCGTGGTCGCTCATCAAGCGCCCGATGGTATGAGTGAGGACGAGTTCTTTGAGGTGATGAACGCGGCCCAGATGCTCGACCTGACGATCCCCTTCAGCGTGCAGACGCCCCAGTGGGCCAACTATGTACCGCTGACGGTGACGTACACCAAGCGGGTCGGCGGTCAGCACTTTGGCATGGGTAGGAACGGCTCCATCTGCAACGCCAGCATCCACCTGGGAACCCACATGGACGGCGAAAAGCACTTTTGGCCCGCCGGCCGGGCTATCGGAGAGGTGCCGCTGGAGGGTTGGGTCGGCCCTGGCGCTATCGCCGACATCTCTGACCTGGTCAGCAATTCCAGTGTCTACACGCCAGAGATGATCGAAAGCGTGGTCGAGATCCGCGAGGGTGACATCCTCATCATCAAGACCGGCTGGTACAAATATGGTTGGATCAGCCCAGACTCGGACGAGTTCCGCTACATGATTCGGCATCCCGGCCCTTCGCCCGACTTTTCGCAGTGGTGCGTGGACAAGAAAATAAAGTGGCTGGGCATTGACGCCGTGAGCCAGGATCATCCAATGAACACCATCCAGAGGTTGTGGCACCCCAAAACCTTTGAGGAGGCGAACGCCAAGCTGATCGAGGACTTTGGCAAGGATTGGGACGAGATGTTCCCGCTGGACAAGTATTATCAGGATACGCACCTAAACCTCTTCCCGAAAAAGATCGTCCACGCCGAGAACCTGGGAAAGGACATTGCGACTGTCGGGAGCGGACGCTACTATATCGGCTGCTACCTGCAAAAGGGCATGGAGATCGCCTCGATGTGGGGCCGCTTTGTCGCGTTCAAGGAGGGGTAGGGGGGTAGGGGCGTAGGGGCGTAGTAGGGGCGTAGCGTCGCTACGCCCCTACTGCGCCCCCTACTACGCCCCTACTGCGCCCTTACTGCAAAGGGAATTCGACATGATCCTTGTCAGTGGTGCGGCCGGCAAGACTGGACGGGCGGTCATCCAGGCGTTGGCGGCCAAGGGGGAGGCGGTGCGGGCGCTAGTGCACCGTCCTGACCAAGTCCAGTTGGTCGAAGAGATCGGGGCGCGGGAAGCCGTCGTCGGCGATATGCGCGTCCCGGCGGCGATGGAGCGGGCGGCCCAGGGCGTCAGGGCGGTCTATCATATCTGCCCCAACGTCAGCCCCGACGAAGTTACCATCGGGCAGGTTGCTATCGCCGCCGCCCGCTCTGCCGGGGTGGAGCACTTTTGTTATCATTCTGTGCTCCATCCCCAGGTCGAGGCTATGCCGCACCACTGGCAGAAAATGCGCGTCGAGGAACAGTTGTACGAATCTGGGTTACGCTATACAATTCTACAGCCTACGGCCTACATGCAGAACGTGTTAGCCCATTGGGACCAAATTGTGGAGCAGGGCGTGTACCCCGTGCCGTACCCGGTCGAGACCCGGCTGAGCCTGGTTGACCTGGAGAACGTGGCGCAAGTCGCTGCCACAGTTCTTACCAAACCAGGTCACGCGGGCGCTACGTATGAACTGGTTGGTGAGGCGTTGACCCAGATCAAGATCGCCGAGGTTCTGAGCCAACAGTTGGGGCGCCCGGTCCGCGCTGAGGCCGTGCCACTGGATGCGTGGGAGCAGCAGGCGCGCGCGGCGGGCTTGGGTGATTACCAGATGGCGACGTTGCTCAAGATGTTCCGCTACTATGAGCAATATGGCTTCGGGGGCAACCCGCATGTCTTGGGATGGCTGCTTGGTCGCTCCCCTACGACGTTTGCGGCTTTTGTTGAACGGATCGTGCGGAAGTGATTGATTAACGCTAAGAAACCAGGTTTTGTCACTGCGCTTACGTGTAACCTACGGTTGCCTTAAACCTGGTTTCTCAATCTAAAGGAGGTACAAATTCATGAAACCAGCTTCATTCAAATACTATGCACCGACCACAGTAGAGGAGGCCCTGGCCCACCTAGCCGAGCATGGCTATGATGCCAAACCGTTGGCCGGTGGGCAAAGCCTGGTTCCCACGATGAACTTTCGCCTGTCCCAGCCGGCAGCGCTCGTTGAC
>DUEK01000038.1 GCA_011192155.1 Thermoflexia bacterium | reverse complement strand
CCAAAGCGGAGGGGCTGGTAGGCGCAATCGAGGCCAGCGGCGGACGAGTGGTGGCCGACATGTGCGCCGTCGTTGCCCCGATGCAAGAGCTGCCGTTCCGCGCGCTGGCGACCCCCTCGGCCAAAGGGGCCGTCTACATTCCCTCCCACGCCGGGCTGCCGGTGCGCTACGGGACGGTCGAGCAGTGCGTGGATGCAGCGGTCAGCGGCGTCTGGACAGGGTAAAGATGACTCGGGAGGAGCGGTGATGGCTTACTGCTTTGGCGATGGGTTTTCGAATCTGGCCTATCCCACGAACCCGGTGCTGCTGATTTGCCTGGGACTAACCGTGGTGAGTTATCCCAAGTGGCTCAAGTGGTCGTCAAAGTTGTGGCTCTGGGTGATCCTCGTCACCATCGCCTTCCTGGGGCTGGCGGTGGCGATTGATTTTGAGCCGTTTTGATCTTTTTGCCCCTACTCCCACTCGATCGTCGCCGGCGGCTTGGACGTGACGTCGTACACGACACGGTTGACGCCCGCCACTTCGTTGACGATGCGGTTGCTGATGCGGGCCAGCAGTTCGTGGTCCAAGCGCGCCCAATCAGCCGTCATAAAGTCCTCGGTCGTGACGGCGCGGAGAGCGATGACGTTCTGGTACGTCCGCTCGTCGCCCATCACGCCCACGCTCTGCACCGGCAGCAGCACGGCGAACGATTGTTGCGTCGCCTCACGCAGCAGGCCGGCCGCGCGCAGTTCATCCAAAAAGATACCGTCGGCCGCCCGCAGCGTCTCCAATCGCTCCCAGGTGACTTGGCCCAGGATGCGGACCGCCAGCCCCGGCCCTGGGAACGGCTGCCGCCACACGATCTCCTCCGGCAAGCCCAGCGTCTTTCCAACTGCCCGCGCCTCGTCTTTGAAGAGATAGCGCAGCGGCTCGATCAGCTCGAACGCCATATCCTCCGGCAGCCCGCCCACGTTGTGATGGGTCTTGATGCGGGCCGCCGCCTGCCGCTCGGGACCGCGGCTCTCGATCACGTCGGGGTAGAGCGTGCCCTGGGCCAGGAAGCGCGCGTCTCCCAGCTTGCCCGCCTCTCGCTCGAACACGCGGATAAAGCGCTCGCCGATGATGCGCCGCTTTTGCTCCGGGTCGGTCACGCCGCTCAACGCGGCCAGAAATTCCTCAGTCGCATCCACCGGCACAAGTCGCATACCCCGCCCGCGAAACGCGCGCACCACTTGCTCCGGCTCGCCGCGCCGCAGCAATCCTGGGTTGACGAAAATGCAAGTCAGTTGATCGCCTACAGCGCGATGCGTCAGCGTTGCGGTGACGGCGGAATCCACCCCGCCGCTGACGCCGCACACCACCCGGCCGCTTCCCACCTGATCGCGGATCGCGTCCGTCGCCTGCTCGACAAAGGCCGCCGGGGTCCAATCGGGCGCGCAGCCGCATATCTCGATGGCAAAGCGGCGCACGATCTCCCCGCCCCGCTCGGTGTGCACGACCTCGGGATGGAACTGGAGGCCATAGAGTTGGCGCGTCAGATCCCCCATCGCCGCCAGGGGGGAGTTGGCGCTGCGGGCCAGCACACTGAATCCCGGCGGCGGCGCTTCGATGCGGTCGCCGTGAGACATCCAGACCTTTAGATGTGGGGATTGGGGATTGGGGATTTGGAGATTGGCAAACAGGGGATTGTCTGGACCGATGAACTCTATTACAGCCGGGCCGTATTCCCGTTTGGCGGTGGAGGCCACTTGACCGCCCAGGCGACGGGCCAGCAGTTGCATGCCGTAGCAGATGCCCAACACCGGCGTGCCCTGTTCCAGCACGTAACCAGGCAGCCGCGGCGAGCCGGGATCATAGACGCTGGCGGGGCCGCCAGAAAGGATAAAGCCGCGCGGCCGCAAAGCCAGCACCTCCTCCGGCGGGGTGTCCCAGGGGAAGAGTTCACAGTAGACGCGCGCCTCTCGCACACGGCGGGCGATCAATTGCGTGTACTGCGAGCCAAAGTCAAGAATGGCGATGGCGTCGTTATTCACCCATCACTCCAACACGATTTTCCCATCGCTCATATCGCTGATGACAGCGAGCGATACGATGGGCACGTCGAGGTAGGCCAGGTCTTGCCGCCCATTCTCGAACCCTTTTTCGATGACGGCGCCGATGCCGACCAGTGTCGCACCGGCGTGCTTGACCAGCCGCGCCAGCGCAGAGATCGTGGCCCCGGAGGCCAAAAAGTCATCTATCACCAGTACCCGGTCGTCTGGCTTGAGAAACTCGCCCGAGACCATCAGGAACACATCCCCTCCCTTGGTGTGGGAAGGCGCGACCTCGACAAAGACCGCTCCCGCCATCGTGATCGGTCTGGTCTTGCGGGCATAGACCACCGGCACGTCAAGCGCGTGGGCCGTCGCCAACGCCGGCGCGATGCCAGAGATCTCGGCTGTGATGACCTTGGTCACGCCAGCGTCGGCAAAACGACGGGCCAGTTCCCGGCCGGCGTCAAAGATCAAGTGCGTGTCAATTTGGTGGTTGATGAAACTATCCACCTTGAGAATGCCCCGACCCAGGTTTTCGCCTTCGGCCAGGATGCGACGTTTGAGTTCTTCCATTATAGCCTCCTTCAAAAATTTGATACCATTCTACACGATGCGCTCACGCCTGACAAGTTGGAAGGTCTAGATTTGTTGATCTAGTATCAGTAGATCCAAATTTCAGACCTCGGAGGTCTCGGAAGGTGACATTGGCAGGCAAAGGCGCTCTCGAGAGACCTCCGAGGTCTTGTTGTCGTAACATTTTGGATCTACCGAGTATAGCTGAGACAAGATTCTCTTGCCACTTGCCACCACTTGCCACTTGCCGCATGCTTGCAGTTTATCGCCAAACAATCTATAATAGTGAGTATCTTACGTTGGAGAAAGAAAATGCCTGCTGAACAGATTGGATATATTGATGAAAGCGGCGACGAGTTTGCTGCCGATCAGGAAGCTAATCCAATGGCAGAGATGCTCGATCAATATCTCTCTTGCCGGAACCTGGTGCATGGGCAGATTGTCTCGGGTACCGTTGTGCATATCAGGCCCGGTGCCATCATTGTAGATATCGGCGCCAAGTGCGAGGGTATTGTACCGGAAAGTGATTTAGAGGAACTGTCACAGACAGAGCTTGACGCCATCCACGTGGACGACAAAGTATTGGCCTACGTCGTCAATCCGGAGGATGATAACGACAATATCATCCTCTCGCTATCTCGCGCTCAGATAGCGCGCGATTGGCTC
Source organism: Thermoflexia bacterium (assembly GCA_011192155.1). Lineage (GTDB taxonomy): Bacteria > Chloroflexota > Anaerolineae > B4-G1 > B4-G1 > B4-G1. The sequence continues at coordinate 21,966 of DUEK01000038.1, read as the reverse complement.
GAAGCACAACAGTTGTTCGAAAGTCAGGCTGTCATCAAAGCCCCTGTCATTGACCACAACAAAGGCGGCGTGATCGTACAAGTCGGGAAGGTGCGCGGCTTTGCGCCGGTTTCACAGATATCCCGCCAGCGCGCTACTAATCAACAGTTTCCCAAGCAGGAGGGCGACGAGCGTTGGTGGTCTGCCCTGGTCGGTGAGAGTCTCCAACTCAAGGTCATTGAGGTTGACCGGGAACGCAACCGACTGATTCTCTCCGAACGGGCCGCTATGAGCAAGCGTCGCAAGGATATGTTGGACGAATTGACCGTGGGAGAAGTACGCCAGGGGCAGGTGACCAACCTCACTGACTTTGGCGCTTTTGTTGATATAGGCGGAATAGACGGATTGGTACACGTATCCGAACTCTCTTGGAAGAGAGTCGCGCACCCACGTGAAGTGGTCAAGGCGGGGCAGGAGGTCAACGTCCAAGTAATGAGAGTGGATCAGAAACGGGAACGGGTGGCCCTGAGCATCAAGCAGTTGCAGCCCGACCCGTGGGCCTCTATCGAAGAGCGCTACCAAGAAGGACAGGCGGTCGAGGCCATCATCACGCGCCTGGCCGAGTGGGGCGCCTTTGCCAGCATCGTCGGCGATGAGGCGATCGAGGGACTGATCCACATATCAGAGCTGGACGACAGTCCCGTCGTTCATCCTCGTGAAGTAGTACAAGTCGGACAGACCGTCACCTTGCGCGTGATCGGCGTGGATGGGAGCCATCACCGCATGGCATTGAGCCTCAAACAAGCTACTCAAGGGGAATTTATGGGGCGGGATTGGAAGGCGGCTCTCAAAGCCGAACAGCCCGAACCCGAGGGACCTCTCTCCGCCGCGCTTTCTGAGGCCATGGATTCTTCGTAGGTCGGATTGGGCAATCCGACCTACATCACATTATTATGTACAGCGGGCCCGTATGTCTGCCATCAGAGAGTGGAAAGTGAGCACGAACATGGATAACCTAATTAAATTCTTCACCGATGGAGCGCGACGGGCGCTAAAGTTCGCCCACCAGGAGGCCGAACGGTTGCATCACTCACAGATCGGCACAGAACACCTCCTGCTGGGGCTTTTGCGCGAGAAGAAGGGAGTCGCAGGCCGCGTGCTGCGTGATCTGGGGCTACAATCCGGTGATGTGAAGCATTGGGTCGAAAGACTTAGCACCAGGCAACAGCACCCGCTTACCACCGGCGCAAGCCTTGATCTCACGCCCCGCACCAAGAGAGTGCTAGAATTGGCAAAGGACGAGGCCCGGAACCGGGGCGACTCGCGGATAGACACGCACCACATCCTGCTGGGGTTGGTGCATCAGGGGGATGGCGCCGCCCTGGATGTGCTCGGTCACTTGGGCGTCACGTCCGAGCAAATTCGTCGTTCCACCAAGAGGCTGGTACACCGAGAGCCGGTCTTTGCCGGAAAACCAAAACAGAAAACCAGCACAACCAAAATAGTGGATCAACTGTCCATTGACCTGACCGCCCTGGCCCAACAAAGCAAACTGGATCCGGTCATTGGCCGGGAGCAAGAAATCGAGCGCGTGATCCAAATCCTGGCCCGGCGCAAAAAGAACAACCCGGCTCTCATAGGGGAACCGGGTGTGGGCAAGACCGCTATCGTCGAGGGACTGGCGCAGCGCATCGTCGCCGGGGATACCCCAGAGCCGTTGCTGGATAAGCGTGTGCTGCAACTGGACGTCGGCTCGTTGGTCGCCGGGACGATGTACCGGGGGCAATTCGAGCAGCGTCTCAAGAAAGTGATCGAAGAGCTCAAGAATAGCAGCAACATCCTGTTTATAGACGAGGTGCACATGCTCGTCGGGGCCGGGTCGGCCGGCTCCTCGGTAGACGCGGCCAATATCCTCAAGCCGGCCCTGGCGCGGGGCGAGTTGCAATGCATCGGCGCGACCACGATGGAAGAGTACCGCAAGCACATCGAATCGGACGCGGCGCTGGAGCGACGTTTCCAGCCGATCAAGGTTGACGAGTCATCGGTCGAGGAGACGATTGATATCCTGCACGGCGTCCGGTACGCCTACGAGCAGCACCACCGGCTGCGCATCAGCGACGAGGCGCTGGACGCCGCAGCCCGACTCGCCGCTCGCTACATCTCTGACCGCTTTCTCCCGGACAAGGCGATTGACGTGGTAGATGAGGCCGCATCTCGCGTGCGGATGTACAAAGCTCCTCGCTCTGAGAGCCTGCGCGATCTGTTCGGCAAGTTGAAAGATGTTCAACAGGCCAAGGAGGAAGCTATCGAAGAACACCGCTATGAAGATGCCGCTGCGTTGCGCGACCAAGAGATCGAGTTGCAGGAGCAACTAGAGGCCCTGCGCGCCGAGCAGAGCGTCGCAAGCGACATCGCCGTCAGCGCTGAGGACATCGCCGAGGTGGTCTCGATGTGGACCGGCATCCCTCTGACCCAGTTGCACAGCAGCGAGACGGAGCGGTTGCTGCACATGGAGGGGGGACTTCACAAGCGCATCGTGGGCCAGGACGAGGCCATCACGGCGGTCGCCAAGTCGGTGCGCCGGGCGCGGGCCGGACTCAAAGACCCCCACCGGCCCATCGGCTCCTTCATCTTCCTCGGCCCCACGGGGGTGGGCAAGACGGAACTGGCCAAGGCGCTGGCCGAGTTTATGTTCGGCAGCGAGGACGCGCTGCTACAATTGGACATGTCCGAGTTCATGGAGCGTCACACGGTGGCCCGGCTGGTTGGCGCGCCTCCGGGTTACGTGGGTTACGACGACGCGGGGCAGCTCACCGAGACTATTCGTCGCCGCCCCTTTTCCATCGTCGTATTCGACGAGGTGGAGAAAGCGCATAATGATGCCTTCAATGTGTTGCTGCAAATCATGGAAGAGGGCAATCTAACCGACGCTCGCGGACGCAGGGTGGACTTTTCCAACGCCATCATCATCATGACCTCGAACATCGGGGCGGAGATGATCAAGCGCGGAACAAGCCTGGGCTTTGCCATGCCTCGTGAGGAGGAGGATGGCGCTGACGACGATCGCGATTACGACGAGATGCGCGAAAGACTCGTGGAAGAATTGAAAAAGACCTTCCGCCCCGAATTTCTCAACCGGGTGGATAACGTCATCGTCTTTCACGCCCTCAGCCGGGAAGAAATCGCCCAGATTGTGGGCTTGGAACTGGACAAGGTGCGCGCGCGGCTATTGGAAAACGACATTGGGCTGGAAGTGACGGAAGCAGCCAGGTCGCTACTGGCCGAGGAAGGATACAGCGATGAGTACGGCGCGCGGCCTTTGCGCAGGGTCATCCAAAGCCGGATTGAGGACGCTCTCTCCGACGCGGTGTTGGCCGGTGAGTTTGTGGAGGGAGATACGGCGCTGGTGGACGCCGAGGAGGACGAGATCGTGCTTCGCCAGGTAGAGAAGGTGGAAGAGTCTGTTGCGGAGCTAGTTCCTAAAGACCCTAAAGGTTTGCCAAACCTTTAGGGTCTGGCATAGACCGCCTCCACCTGCGGCACGATGACGCGCCAATCGTACCGCTCCTCGACGAAAGCCCGCCCGGCCCGGCCCAGTTCGACTCCCCGCCCCGGCGCGCGCAATAATCCCACCACCGCAGCGGCGAAATCGGCGGGCGTATCCGCCAGCACCATCTCGCGCCCGTCCGCCACCGGATACCCCTCCGCCCCCAGCCGCGTGGCGACCACCGGCTTGCTCATGGCCATTGCCTCCAGCAGTTTGAGCCGCGTCCCGCCCCCCATGCGCAGCGGCGCGACATAGACCACCGCCCCCGCGATGTAGGGGCGCGTATCATCCACCCAACCCGTCAGCGTGATCGCCGGGTCATCCCGCAGCTCGTCCAACCGGGCGTGGGGCCGTTGCCCGACGATGATGAAATGCACCTCCGGTACCTCCGCCTGTACCAGCGGCAGCACCTCCCGCGCGAACCACAGCACCGCGTCCACGTTGGGGCGAAAGCCCATCGTCCCGGTAAAGACCAACGTTTGGGATTGGGGATTGGAAGTTTGGGGTTGGTAGGCCCGTGTGTCAATCCCATTTGGAACAACCACGACATTGATTTCCGGCGCCAACTTTCGCAGCGCGGCCGCGTCCGGGGCGGAGACGGCCAGCACGCGGTCGGCGCGGCGGCAGACCCCAGCTTCGTAGCGGAGCAAGCGCCGCCACTGCACGAACGAGTAGGCCGCGCCGGGCCAGCGGGCCGGGATGCGCAGATCGGTGAGGCAAACTCGTTTCTGGAGCAGGTACTCGCAGTTGTGGTCGTCAAAGAGGATGAGTGGGCGCGGGCGGGCCGCCTCAATGACGTCGAGATAGGGGGCCAGTTCGATGCCCTCAATGTGTACCACATCGAAGGATTCTTGCGCCAGCCAGTGCTCCAATCGCCGGGCAAAAGTTTCCGAGGCCATCCGCAGCGCCATATCGGGCTGACGGGTAAAGAGTAGATCGCGCAGCCGGTCGCGGATGGTGCGCTCCGGCTGGGGGACCGTCTCGACGCGGGCGCAGGTTTCGGTCAACTCCGGCGCTGGTTGGGGGTCTTGCCCCGGAGCCTGGAAACTGAGCAGGCTGACCCGGTGGCGTTCCGCCAGGCCAGAGATCAGCCCCCAATTTCTGAGGGCGGTACCCTTGTGCGGGGGGTAAGGCAATTGGGGGGTGAGAAAGAGAATGTTCATTATTGATAACACGGACGGGCAGGATTTACGGATTATTTATAACACGGATGGTGGGTTTGCAGATTATTGGTTGACTTTTGGCAGGTTGCTTATATACTGGTGCGCGAATGATTCTACCTGATTTACGCTGGCATTGCAAGTGGCCGCGTTTTTAGCACAAAGGAGTCTCGATGAACATAAAACCCATCCCCGGCGCGATTCAAGCAAGCGACGCCGACGCCATCATCGTCAACCTGTTCCAAGACGCCCAGCCTTTTTGGAACGGCCATTCTGATGGCACGCAGCCCGGCGGCGCGACGAAGGCTGTTGACCAATCGCTCGACGGCGCTATCAGCGACCTGATCTCCGGCGGCGACTTCAGCGGCAAGGCCGACCAGGTAGCCGTGCTTTACCCGCGCGGCGCGATCCCGGCTCGGCGCGTAATACTGGTCGGGCTGGGCCCGCGCGAGAAGTTCAATGTCGATGTCGTCCGGCGGGCGGCGGCCCGCGCCATCCAAAAGGCGCGCGATCTCAAGGCAGGCCGCGTAGCGACCGTCCTGCACGGGGCCGGCGCGGGGGAGCTATCAATCGAAGAGGCGGCGCAAGCCACCGCCGAAGGCAGCCTGCTGGGGCTGTACGACTATCGCGGCCAAAAGACGGACGACGCGCCGGAACCTCTCCCCAAGTCGCTCGAACTGGCGATCTTTGACGAGGGGGACGTACCGGCGGCGCAGCGGGGCGCAGAGGCCGGGCGCGCCATCGCCGCTGGGGTTGCGCTGACGCGCGACCTGGTCAACCTGCCGCCCAACATCTGCACTCCCGCCTACATGGCCCAGGCCGCCGCCGAGATGGCCGAGGAAGTCGGCCTGCGGGTCGAAGCGTTGGAGAGAAAGCAGATGGAGGCGCTCAAGATGGGCGCGCTGCTGGCTGTGGCTCAGGGGAGCGACACCCCGCCGCGTTTCATCATCCTGGAGCACAACGGCGACCGCGCCAGCGAACTGGACTCGATCGTTCTGGTCGGCAAGGGGGTGACCTTTGACACCGGCGGCTACAGCCTCAAGCCCAAAGAGGGTATGGGCAGGATGAAGGCGGATATGGCCGGAGCCGGAGCCGTCATCGGCGCGATGTACGCCATTGGCGCGCTGGACGTTGACTTGCACGTGGTCGGGCTGGCCCCCGCCGCCGATAATATGATCGGCAGCCACGCCTACCGCCCGCAGGAGGTTGTCACCGCCAGCAACGGCGTCACCATTGAGATCAACTCCACCGACGCTGAGGGGCGTATGTTGCTGGCCGACGCGCTGGTCTACGCCGCCCGCTTCCAGCCCGCCGCCGTGGTGGATATCGCCACGCTGACCGGGGCGTGCGCTACTGCGTTGGGCCGGGTGGCGGCGGGGCTGTTCAGCACCGACGACGGGTTGCGTGACGTACTTCTGTCCGCCGCCGACGCCAGCGCGGAAAAGCTCTGGCCGCTGCCCCTGTTTCCCGAATACGAAAAGACGCTCGAATCGCAGACGGCCGATATCAGGAACAGCGCGGGGATAAGAGCGGGAGTCGGCTCGTCGGCCACGTTCCTCAAGCATTTCGTCTCCTACCCGGCCTGGGCGCACGTGGATATGGCCGGGCTGGCGCTCGAAGCGAAAGATAACCCTTACGTCCCCGGCAAGGGCGCGACCGGTTTTGGCGCGCGTTTGCTGACCGAGTTCGCGCGGCAGTGGGCGCAGAGCTCACGAGAATGACCGGGACGCTCATCAACGTCGCAACCGTGATCCTGGGCGGCACTCTGGGCACGCTCCTGGGAGAGAGACTCCCGCCGCGCATCCGCCGCATTGTGGTACAGGGCATCGGGCTGGTGGTGCTGGCTTTGGGGATGGATAGCGCGCTTGAGACCAACAACTTTTTGCTGGTGTTGGGAAGCGTGCTCATCGGCGGCATCCTGGGTGAGTGGTGGCAATTGGAGCGGCGGCTGGACGGGGCCGGCAAGTGGCTGGAAGCAAAAGCCGCGCGGATTCCCTTTCTGACGCGCGGTGAGTTCGTCAGGGGATTTGTCACCGCCAGCTTGATCTTTTGCGCCGGGCCGATGACCGTCTTAGGCTCCATCCAGGATGGGCTTTCTGGCGACTATACCTTGCTGGCGATCAAGAGCGTGCTGGACGGCTTTTCCGCTCTGGCGTTCGCCGCTGCTATGGGGATGGGCGTCACCTTTGCAGCCCTGGCTGTCCTGATCATTCAGGGCGCGCTGACGTTGGGGGCCTTTCTCTTTGAGAGCATTTTGACCACCCCGATGATCACAGAGTTGACCGCTGTTGGTGGGATCATCATGTTGGGCTTGGGTTTGACGATGCTAGAGATCAAGCGCATCAAAGTGGCAAACTTTCTACCCGCCCTGATCGTGGCCCCGCTGCTGGCGGCGCTTGTCGAGTGGTTGAGTCTCCGGTGATGAGAGCATGACCGACCGCCGCGTGATCGTTATCGGAGCGGGAGCGGCTGGGCTGATGGCCGCCGGGCAGGTCGCCGAACTGGGGGCCGACGTGCTACTGCTCGAAAAGATGAACCGCCCGGCGCGCAAGCTGCGCATCACGGGCAAGGGCCGCTGCAACCTGACCAACGTAGCCCCGATTCCCCAATTCATCGAGCATTTTGGCCCTGGCGGACGTTTCCTGCGCCAGGCTTTTCACCGCTTTTTCACCTCAGACCTGGTGGCTTTCTTTGAGGAACTGGGCGTGCCCACCGTGACCGAACGCGGGGGGCGCGTCTTTCCGGCCAGCGAGGAGGCCCAGGACGTGGTGGACGCGCTGACGCGCTGGGTGCGCCAGCGCGGTGTGGCTTTGCGAACCGAATCGCCGGTGGAACGGTTGGTCGTTGAGGAGGGGCGGATGGTCGGAGTGCGGGTGTCCGCAAGAAACCAGGTTTCTGCTGTAAGCAAAGCGGCAAAACCTGGTTTCTATCACGCCGATGCAGTGATCGTCGCCACGGGCGGGGCCTCTTACCCCGGTACCGGTTCGACCGGGGACGGCTACCGGATGGCTGAGGCAGTGGGTCACACCATCGTACCGATCCGCCCCGCGCTGGTTCCCCTGGAGACTGCTGGCGACATTGCTCTTCGGTTGCAGGGGTTGAGCCTGCGCAACGTGACCGCCCGGTTACTGGTCGGCGGGAAGAAGCAGGCGGAACTGTTTGGCGAGATGCTCTTTACTCACTTTGGCGTCTCTGGGCCGATCATCCTCTCCTTGAGCCGGCGGGCCGTGGACGCGCTGCGCCAGGGGCAGCGCGTGACGCTCTCGATTGACCTCAAACCCGCGCTGGACGAGCGCAAGCTGGACGCCCGCCTCCTGCGCGACCTGGACGCTCACGGCAAGCGGCAGTTCCGCACGCTGCTCAAGGGATTGCTGCCCCAAAAGCTGATCCCGGTGTGCGCAGATTTGACGTCCATCTCTCCGACCAAACTGGCTCACCAGGTCACGGCCCAGGAGCGCGAACGGCTGCGTGTGTGGTTGAAGGATTTTCGCCTGGACGTGACGGGACATCGCCCCCTGGCGGAGGCGATCATCACCGCCGGTGGGGTAGACACGCGGGAGGTTGACCCGCGCACGATGGAATCCCGTTTGGTGGAGGGGTTGTACTTTGCCGGAGAGGTGCTGGACGTGGACGCCGACACCGGTGGTTATAATCTGCAAGCGGCGTTCTCCACCGGCTGGCTCGCCGGTCGGGCAGCGGGGAATCGAGCTGCGTGATGATGTACTTGCAGCGCTCGTCATCGAAATATCCGTAGCGTACAGAGAAGACGGCGCTCCACTCCACACGACGCTCAATAGTGGATATTGACCAGTGTCCCCACCTCAGCCCAATTAAAGAGCCATTCCGCATCCGGCGTGGGCAGGTTGACACAGCCGTGGCTCATCGGGTGCCCAAAGTTGCCGTGCCAGTAGGTGCCGTGCAGTCCGTAACCCCTGTAAAAGTACATCACGTAGGGTACGTTGGGCAGATAGTAGTCGGAGCCACTCATATCGTCGTAGCGCAGCTTGATTTGGACGCGGAACTGGCCGATAGGCGTGGGGGTGTACGGCAAGCCGGTAGAGACGAGGCCCACTCGTACCAGTCTCGATCCCTCGTAGGCGGTGAGTTTTTGGTGGGTCAGATCTATGTCTATCCAGCGCACGTCGCCGTGAACCGCCAGGGGAGACATTGTCGCAGGCGGCGGAAGCGGGGGCGCGGTGGGCAGGACAGGGCGCTGCGTGGCCGTGGGGATGGGGGAGGACGTGGGCGTCTCGGTCGGAGGCTGCGTGGGTGTGGGAGTGGAAGTAGGTGTGAGGGTAGGAGTGGGGGTGGCTGTGGGGATGTGGGTGGGCGCTGGGCTGGCGGTGATGGTCGGGGAAGGGGTGGGGGCAAGCTCAGCCAATACTGGCGCATCTGCCAGCAGTGACCAGGCCAGCGCCCCGGCGACGAGAACAATCAGCAAGCTCAGGGCAACGGCGGCGGCGGGGCGATTCCACCAACGGCGAGCCGCCGGAGCGCGTAACTTGGGCTTGGACGAGGGCGTGCGCTGGCGCGCCCACTGCAGCGCGGCGCGAGCGCGAGGGTTGCCGGGGTCGCAATCCAGCGCGCGGGAGACGTAGGCCAAACTGGCGCGGGCGTCGTCGTTGAGCCACGCCAGCCACAGTAGAGCGGGTACGTTGGCGGGATCTAGCGCCAGCACAGCGCGAAACTTGCGCCGCGCCTGGGCGCTCTCCCCGGCGCGGGCTGCGGCCTGACCATCTCGTAACAACGCGGCAATGCGATCATTCATCACACCATCAAACCTTACTGCCCCTCACCCTCAATGAAACAGACGATTCCATCCACTATACCCTGCACTACCAGATCGGCTCGTTGAGTGAGTATATAGCGATCGTTCAACATAAACCCGGTCTCTATGATAGCGCCCGGCGTCCGGTCATCAATCTCGTAAAACGTATGATAACGGGTCATATCGTAAGTGATGCTATTGGCGTGAAAGTACATGCCGGTGCGGGCAGCATAGCTCTGTGCCAGGCATCCGACCAGTCGCCCCTCTGCCTCCGGAACCATACTGTCTTCGACGCTGGCGACCTTGAACCCACTGGCCGGTGGATCGGCGTTTGGAAACTCCTCGCAAGAATCGGCGTGGATGGAGACGAGCGCGTCGGTCTGATAACCTTGCAGGCGTGAATCGTACTCTTCCAACAAGTCGGCCTGGTAACCGAGAGATTGCAGCAGGTAAACGGCTCGCCGAGCGATGTCGAGATTGATCTCGACCTCGGTCAGGCCGTCGGGACACATTGCGCCCGTATCGCTCCCCCAGTGCCCGGCGACGATGCCGACGCGCGGCACGGCGACAGTCGGGGTAGAGGAAGGTTCTATGGGAGGATCAGGGGAAGGTGTGACAGATGGGGTGTACGGGCCAACGGATGGGGCAAGAGATGGTGTCAGATAGGGGATTGCCTCCACTGTTCCAACGCTAGGCTCCTCCGGCCTCTGCAACCCATAGAACATCGCGCCGATAGCGGCGGCGCAAGAGACGACGACGACCAGGCGCAAGGCAATGAGCGCAGCGCCCAAAGAGTCTTCATACGCGGCTGATGCGTGGCCGCTCGTTCGCTTGGCCAAATCACTTCTCCTCTGCCCTTAATCTTACCCTGGAATGGGGGGGAAGTCAATTGCATCTTGAGACTGTTCAAGTATAATAACTCTATCTTGTGACCTCACCCGTAGGCAAAGATCAATGCGCATCGCTATCAATTCTTGGTTCTGGAACGAGCCAACCACCGGCAGCGGGCAGTACACCCGGCGGCTGGTGGAGCGCCTGGCTGCCACCGCGCCAGATTTGGAGATTGTACTGGTTGCGCCTGAAGGCCAAATCACCAATTTTCAATCATCAATTACCAATCACCAATTTTCAATTTCCGACTTTCACTTCCAATCGTCTAGCCGCTACCGGCTGCCGGCTGCCCTCGACAAAGTCCGGTTCGAGCAAATCATATTCCCCCGCGCGTGCCGCTGCCTGGAGGCCGACGTCGCCCACGCGCCCTATTGGGCGCCTCCGCTGCAACCCTCCGTTCCCACCGTCGTCACCATCCACGACTTGATCCCGTTGTTGTTGCGCGAGTACCGGGGCGGGCCGTTGGTGCGGCTCTACACTGCCCTGGTCAGCCAAGCCGCACACGGTGCGGCCCTGGTGATCACCGATTCAGAGGCCTCGCGGCGAGACATCGTCGCCCACCTGGGTCTGCCGGTCGAGCGCGTGCACGTCGTCTACCTTGCCGCCGACAAAAAGTACGCACCAGCCCCCGCCCCCGACGACAAGGCAATCCGCGCCCGCTACGGCCTGCCCGAGCGGTACGCGCTCTACCTGGGCGGCTTTGACGCGCGCAAGAACATCGCCACGGTGCTCGGAATCTACCGTTGGGCTGAGCCGGCTATTGGAGACGAATGTCCGCTGGTCATCGCCGGGCGTTTGCCGGAGCGGGATACAGAGTTCGCGCCCGATCCGCGCCGCTTGGCCCAGGAACAGGAGATAGATAAAGACTGCGTACATTTCACCGGCTTTGTGAACGAGGTGCATAAACCCGCACTCTACAGGGGCGCGGCGGCCTTTATCTTTCCCAGCCGCTACGAGGGGTTCGGCCTGCCGCCGCTTGAGGCCCTGGCCTGCGGCACGCCGGTCGTGGGAAGCGATGTTTCCTCACTTCCCGAGGTCGTGGGGGATGCCGGGGTGCTGTTGCCGCCAGACGACGTCGAGGGGATGGCGGGCGCACTGATCCAATTGGCGACCGACGAGAGCTTTCGCACCGAGCTGAGCCACCGCGCGCTAGCCCAGGCGGCCCGCTTCTCCTGGGAACGCGCTGCGCGGGAAACGCTGGCCGTTTACCGAGATGCAGTGACAGGAGCAATATGACGGATGAGACAAAAGGCTGCCAAGTGCTGGTCATAGACGACGAACCTGAAATGGGAAAACTGATCGAACTCGTGCTGGAACACGGACGCAACGACACGGTGAGGTGCGCCGTCAACGGGCTACAGGGGCTAATCCTTGCCGAACAAGACCCGCCAGACCTCACCCCCTCGATATAATGCTGCCTAATCTTGACGGGTACGAGGTTCACCGGCGACCCGAAAAGATACCGGCCCTTCAGAATGTTCCCGTTCCTCTTCAGTCAGCCAAGCTGCCAAAAGATGTTTACCCCAAAGCGCGGAAAGGTACATATGTGAACCCTCTACACACTGCAAGAGTTGCTCACGGCGCGCGATGCTGCGTTGGGGGGAGACACCCACTATCCGCCCCTGCCGGAATAATCCGAGTACGCTCAAACTCACTTTTTATCCACATCGTGATGAGACACTACCACGATTTGGACATCTTGGGCCACAACCCCGCTGACGAGGCAGCCAAGAATTGGGCCACATACTTCTTGCTGCGCGGCTGCGGCTGGCGCAACAATATGGCCTGGGCGGCATCGCCGTGTGGCGGCTGGGCGGCGAAGACCCGGCCAACTGGTCGGCCATCGGCGATGCACTCCATTTCACCGACTAGCAGGAGTGACCCTGCATAAGCAGCGACCGTCCTCGCAAGTAGCTTGACAAGCAATGCAAAAGTGTGCTAAGATAGTTACAGTGCGGCTGTTGTAGAGCAGTTCTATAGCAGCAATTCCCGTTATGGGGGAAAAGTCAGGTCGTAGCCGCGATTTCGCAATCGCGCAGGGCGCTTTACGCGGAAAAACAGACGCGATTTGGAAATCGCGGCTACAAAACGGGAATTGCTGGTTCTATAGCGAGGCGGTGAAAGAACTCGAGTCCGCCGGATTGACGGTCAAAGTCGAGTTGCTGGAAGGCCCTATGGCCGAGGCCATTCTCCGAGTCGCTGAGACTCGGGGGGCCAACCTCATCGTTCTCGGTGCGCGAGGAAGTAGCAGCTTGCAAGGGCTTTTGCTGGGCAGCGTCAGTCAGAAGGCCATTCAATACACTACCTGGAGTCTGGCGTTTTTGTTCGTAGTGACGGCTTCAGCCGTCCAAAAGGCTCAAAAGCGGCTAAAGCCGCTACTACGAACCCCCATATCTAGCGCCTTTATTGTTGCCTACCCCAAGATGTGGGCATTCTGAAAATTTGCCAGACTCCAGATGACTCGAATTCGGGGAGGTAACTCCAAACAGGTTGCTTCTACTCTCCCCCCTGGGTCGGTGGCCCTTGCACTCGCCACCCGTTCTCTTCCCATATCAGCGACCACATCACAGGGACGGGTATAGGACCATCCCCACGCTCACATTCAGAGCCATCCATATACTCGCAACAAGCATCCACCACCACAATGGCCTGGTCTGCCGTCGCAATGGTCTCTTCTGAGGGGCAGGCCTCGTGAACACGATCTCTGACGGCCCTGTTCTCGGCTATATCCATGCCGAGTACCCGCACACGGGCAACTGGGCTAGACATCGTCGGACACCCTAACTGCCCAACGCCCCATCCCCCTATCGAGTCCCAGACGCCCTCGGCAAAGTACGGTTGCATCTTGACCGTCCCCGTGTACTGGGTCTGATTATAGATGGCCAGCACGACTGTTTCGGGATGAGGAGAAGTGAGTATGTCCTTCTCCTTGGGCAGGCCATTCGGAAAGACACATTCGCATTTTACAAAGGCATCTTTCTCATTGAAAAGTAATGCGCCCGCCTGCGGAAAGTACTGGCAGCGAATGGCTAGATCCGCCCCGCCAGAAGCATAGTTGTCAATTGTGACCTGATCACGTTCTATGCGTATGTCATCCCCGTCAAAATGCGCCAGCAACTGGTACTCCATAGTCTCTGTTATCCAGCGGTAGGCGCGCAGCCTGGTCCATTCCTCGTCGCATTTGTCTTGGATGATCAATTCAGGCCCTTGGTATGCGGAAAGCAGCTCGGCTCTCTTGGCCCTGCACTCGCATTGGCACATATAGCCATCGCACGGCATCTCTAGATCATAGGCCACAAACGACGGCGATTTGTTTGATACCCGCGCATATCTATCCAAGATCAGCCGGTACGCGATAGCGACGATGGGATTCCCAGGCGGAGCGCCTTCCCGGTAAAAGAGGACCCATTCTTGGTCCGATGTTTCCGCGCCGGCATCAACTCTCTGAGGGGCAACTTCTTGCCAATCACTTGAAGCAATCTCCATCAGGAAGAATTCTTCTATACCGCGGTTCGATGGAGCTGCCGCAGACTCTTCACAAGCGGTGGCAATAACCGATAGCATCAATAGAGCAAAAACTGCATAACCATGTGCTCGTCGCATTTGCTATTCCTCCTATTGCCGTAATGAAGAATTGCTGTGCTAATAATGTAAGCTGGGGGCAAATCTGTGCGTTACAAGAATTGCTCGTACAACTGTTCGTACTCTTCCAGACATCGCTCCTGCCGGTAGAAAGTTTGCACCCGCCGCTGCCCGGCGCGCCCCATTTGCGCCGCCATCTGCGGGTCGCGGCACAGAGCCAACACCGCCTCGGCGGTGGCTTGTGGGCGCTGCGGCGGGGTGACCAGCCCGGCCGGCCCCAGCGCCCGGTCGGTCTGCTCCGCGCCCTCCACCATTTCCCGGCAGGCGCCCACGTCGGTGACGACCACCGGCCGCCCGGCGCTCATAGCCTCTAGCACTGCCAGTGGTTGCGCTTCGCTGCGACTGGTGAGCACCAGCGCATCTAACCCGGTGTAACATTCCTGGGGCGGCAACTCTCCGGTGAAGGCCAACCGTCCGTCCAGACCCAGTTCGTCGGCCAGGCGACGGCAGCGGCGATAGTAGGCCGCGTCTTGGTCGGTGGGGCCGATGACGACAAATTCGGCTTTCGGCAGGCGCGTGGTCAGCAGGTGCGCCGCCCGGATAAAGGTTTCTACGTCTTTGATGGGCGTCACGCGCCCCACCAACCCGATGCGCGGCTTGCCGTTGGCAAAGGGCGCGTGGAGCGACGCAGCCACGAGCGCGTTCACCGGCGCGCCGTTGGGGATGACGCGGCATTTGCCCGGCTCGGCTCCCTCCTCTAGCTGTAAGCGGTGATTGGCCTCGCATACGGTCACGATAGCGTCGGCCTGGTTGTAAGCCAGGCGGGCCAACCGGCGAAAGGTGGACGTCCAGTGACGGCGCAGCGCGGCTATCTCTGTGCGCCCCGTCTGCCGGATGACGCGGAAGCCGCACTCGACCTCCGTCGCGCCCTCGGCGATCTCGCGCCAGTAGATGGCGTGCTCGGTCAGGATAAAGGGGCGCCCGCTCTGTTCCTTGATCTGCCCGGCCAACAGCCCGGCGAACCCGGTCGAAAGAGCGTGATACACGCGCGCCTGGGGCAAGCGCACCGGACCGGGTCTCCAGCGGGCCGCCTGGTAGGGCTGCTGATAACCGTCTATTTCAACAGTGACCAGTTCTCGCAGGTTGGGGGGGAGAGCAAACTTGGAGATTCGTTCGCGCTCGTCGCGCGCGGTCAGGTGCACCAGCGAGAAATCAAGTTGAGGGAGACCGCCGATCAGCCCATGCACCCAGGTAGAGACGCCCCCGATGATGTAGGGGTAGGTCCCTTCCAGGATCAGACACACGTCGGTCATGGTACATGTCCTGATGGTTTACGTGTGTTCACCGACTTGGCCTATCGAAGGATTCTTGCTTCTCCGTTTGACCAATGTCAGAGTGGCGCCCGCCCCCGACGAGGTATCATAATCCACTTGGTCCATCAAACTGTGTATCAAAAAGACGCCATAGCCGCCTTCGTGGAGTTTGTTCAAATCGGGCGGCTGGTAGAGGCTGACGTCAAAGGGGCGGCCAAAATCGCGGATGGTCAAGATCAACGCCTCGTCGTCCACGCTCAACGACAGGATGATCTGATGGCCCGGTTCACTGTCGTAGGAATGACACACTACGTTGGAGACTGCCTCGGTGAGCGCCAATTTGAGATCGCCGACTGTTTCACGAGAGAACTTGGCCCGGATTGCTTGCTCGGCCAGCCAATCGCGCGCCCGCACTATCTCCTCAGTCCGGCTATCAATCACCAGCCGATCATTTACGCTCATGCCTGAGCTCCCAATAAACGACACAGTGGTCAACGGACCACACGGGTATCAGAACCCGCGACGAGTAGTTTCTTGCCGAAAGAAGAACGCCATACGGTTCTGACCCACTAGAAACTGGCTACTGCCTCAGCGCGAGTGTCAAAGATGTCAAACACGCGGTCCAGACGAGTCAGTTTGAAGACTTTTTTTACTTCTTCCTGCAAGCCGCATAGTTTGACGTCGCCTGCGCCGATGCGTACCCGCTTGAACAAGTTGACCAATGCGGCAATGCCAGAACTATCCATAAAAGGCACTCCGGTCAGGTCAATGACGTACTGGTTCTCTCTCTGCCTGATGAGTTCCTCAAACTTGGCCCGCAGGTCGGGGGCGCTGCTAGAGTCCAGGTCGCCTTCCACTGTGACGACGACGACGTCTTTTTCTTTTTCTACGTCAATTTGCACGAGAGTCTCCTTCCGATTTACTGAAAGCTACTCAAACCTTCATCCACCGAGTCGAATATGGAAAAGATTTTGTCGGTTTGGGTGATGGAGAATACCCGCCGCAATTCTTCACGCGGGTTGGCAAATTTGATGTCTCCCCCCGCCCGTTGTGCTCGTTTGAAAGCGTTGGCAAAGATGCCCAGTGCGGTGCTATCCATAAAAGACACGTTGCCCAGGTCAACCAATAGTTGATTCTTCCCTTCGTCTAGCAGTCCCAGCAGCAGATCTTTCAGTTGCGGGGCGCAGCTCACGTCAATCTCGCCAGATAGCTCAACGACGGTGACTTGATCGCTTTGACGGGTTGTGTGTTCCATAGCTCGTATCCTCCATTTATGTAAGATCACTGATTACGTTCTTGCCACTCCACGTACAAAAAACATCCCTCACAGGTCGAATCGCCGTGCCCCTCGCAGAGCACCCCCTCTGCTCGGTGGCGGAAGCAGTGCGCCGGGTCATCCCGCGCCGGACAATCGGCTTGCAGGTCTGAGGGACAGGCTTTGAAGGCGACGCACCCCTCCAGTACGCCGTCGCCGGCCTGCGCCCGTTTTTCCTCCACGATAGTTAACAGAGCGTCCACCACCGCCGGGTCGAACTGGCTGCCCTTGCGCACCTCAATCTCTTCCTTCAACTTGCTCCAGTCAAAGGTGGGCTGGAACTCGCTGGCGGTGGTCGTCTCTACAAAATACTCGGCCAGGGCCAGGATGCGGCCTCCCAGGGTGATCTCGTTCCCTTTCAGTCCGTTGGGATAGCCCCAGCCGTCGAACCACTCGTGGTGGCTGACCACGGCGTCGGCCACGCCGGGCGGCAGGGCCAGGATGCGCACCATATCGGCGCCGATGGTGGGGTGGTTGTAGTCGGCCTGAAAGCCCTGAGATACCTCGGTGATGCCGCACAATCCCACATCGTGTATCTCGGCCGCGGTGCGGATGATGTCTACTTCGTGAGCCGAAAGCGCCATCTTGGCGGCGATTTCCACGGCTACCGCCGTCACCCGCTCGGTGTGCGAGACGGTGGCCGGGTGGCGCACGTCCACTGCTTTATCCAGCGCCTTGAGGGTTTCCAGATAGCGCTGGGTGAACTGGTCGAGCAAGCGCGCGTTACCCAGCACCAACCGGATCTGCTCAGTGAAGGTGGATAGCAGCTTTAGGCTGTGGGCGGCAAAGGTCTCGCCTTTTTGAAAGTTGACCAGGGCGAACAGTCCTAGCAGGCGGTCGCCCTCCACCAACGGCACGGCCAGGATAGATTTGACGCCCATCTCTTGGACAAATTCATAGTCGCGCACCACGAGAGTATGCGCTTTCTCCGACATCCAATCGAACAGCCCCTCACCCACCACCAGGTTGGCCCGCTCCAGAAATTCGTCGGGCATACCTTTGGCGGCGCTGATGCTCAATTTATCGCCTTCCGGGCCATCCGGCTCGACGATAGCCACGAACCCGGCCTCGGTGCCGGTGGCAGTCAGAGCTAGATCCAACAGCAAAGAGATGAACTCTTCGATCTCAAAGGCCGAGCTGAGCAGTCTTCGGCTTACCTCCGACTGGTTCTCCAACGACCGCAGCCGTTGGCGTAAGTCCTCCTCCTGCCGCGCCTGGGTGACGGCAAAGGTGAAGGGGAGGAGCAGATCGGTCACTTGTTGCTTGATGGAACTGGGCATGCTGTCATCGTTCAGGGGGCCCATCTGCACCAGGCCCACCAGACGCCCCGCGCGGCGCAACGGCGCTGCGTACAACGATCCGGCCCGGGCAGTAGTGACGTGAGGTTCGTTGTGGCGCGTGTGATAGGGAAAGTCCAACAAGGGGGCGCGGAGAATAGAGTGTACGCTTTCGTACTCGTCGCCCCCACTTGGGACAAGGAGGTCTCCCTCTCCCGCCTCGCGTTCTTCCTCTAACGACTTTGTCTTTACGTGCTCCAGAGCGAAACGCTTTCCTGTAGCATCCAGAAGGTAGAGGTAGTAAACGTCGAGGCCAACGACCTTGTCCAACGCGGTCAGGATTGCGTCCAGCCGCTCGTCGTAAGAGCTATCCGGTTTCAATGCCCCCAGGATGTCGTTCCAAACGGCGGGGGTTTCCAATCGGGATGCCTTTTGTGGGCTGCGCTTTCTAAAGCCAATCATATTCCCTCCCCGAGTTGCGGGATGTTTGATCTAGTTTTTCTAACAGCGACGCCTCATTATATACCATGATGCGGCAAAGCCGCAAGTCTGCGCATGGCAAACGCTTCACGCCCCCAATGCTCTGTATAGGCCTTCTACCTCCGAGATGACGGCCCGCCAGCGATACTTTTGTTCGATCAATTTCCGACAGATGGCCGAGATTTCTTTGGCAGTGGACCTGTTGCTCAAAATGGAAAGTAAGGCTGGGACGTTTTGACTCAAGTCGCGCACCATCGTTTCAGGGCTGTGGCCGATCTTGGCAAGCTCGCCGGGCGCGCCCAAAGCAGCAGCCACTTCTTCCAAGACAGGCGCAAGCCCAGAGAAGTAGGAGGCCATCGGTATGACTCCGCAGGCCAGGGACTCGATGGATACCAGAGGGAAGGCTTCTTTGATGATTGAGGGGACGAGCGCGACGCGAGCGCAGGGGAGCAGCGCCGCCAGATCGGCGCGCGTCATATAGCCGGTAAAGATGATGTTTTGCAGCATCCGGCCTCGCGCGCGGGCCGCGTATGCTGCTTGATCAATGCTTTCCAAAAAGCGGGTCATGTACTTGTAGAATGTGGCGTGTTCCTTCCGGCCCGCCATACCGGCTTGCATCGCTTGTCGGAAGCAGTCCAGGCGCCCCTGATCCAATGCCGCCACGCCTATCTCGAAAAACTCTCGATCCATCCCGCTGCCGATGATGAGCAGCTTGGTGTTTGGGGCGGCCGCCATGATGTTGGGCAGGGCCGCGATGAGGCAATGCACGCCTTTATCGAAAAGGAGCTTGCCAAAGTAGATGAGGACGTTGTCCTTTTGCCAATCTATTTGCGCCAGCTTGTGGGGCAGGTCGGCGTCGGGGTAGCTGGCGTTGTAGCGGCTCTGGAGGTCAAAGGCCGCGACTGCCATCTCTTCCTCGCCGATACTCTTCACAGCTTGCCACGTCTGCCGTTGTAGTTGGGCCGTCTTGCCCAGCTTTTTCCTGGCGTCCAGGTGTTGTATCAAGCGATTCACGACCGCTGGTCTGCGCTCAATGGGCAGCGGGTGGAATGTGTCGCCGTCGACCCCCACTGGAATTTGGGCCAGGCTCGGCTCAATATCTGGGCAGATTTTGAGCACTCTGGCCCGCACATCTTGGTTCAGCACGACGATGCTTCCGGCTCCCCGCAACCCCTCTGTGGCGTAGTGTTTGTATCGCGCATCTCTCAATACTACGTACTCGATGATGCTGCCGTGAATGGTCACAACGTAGGGTATGCCAAGTTCCTTCTTGACCAGGCGGGCGACGTAAGGGGGCAATACGGTATGATGAGCGTGAATGACGTCGAAAGTGTGCCTTTCGGCCAATATCTTGACCTTGTCGAGGAAAAAGGTCACATAATCCTCGATCTCGAAATCAGAGAGAGCGACGAAATGTTTGGTCTCGGGTAGATCTATGCGGTCGTAGGCCACGGGGACGGGGCGATAGGCTAACGTGTGGGAGGTGCAGGAAGGGGGTTGGGTCCGGCTGAAAAGGATCTGGCTGCCATCGTCGCGATGGATGTAGGCAGCGTCGAAGAAATCATAATTTTCAGGATGAGGCTCCAGGGATATCAGGTGAACCTCGTGTCCCAGGCGGGCCAGGTACTTGGTCATATCCCTGGCATAAACGCTGCTGCCAGAGCCATAGAGACTGTACTGATGCAATATGCCGATTTTCATACGCTCGGCTTCCAGGAGTAAAAAAGCGACAAAAACCTGGTTTCTAGTTTTTCCGCTTCATCGCCAGCGTGGCGTCAATTAGTTCGTACAGGCTCTCGGCATATTGGATGTCGCCCAGGCTTTCGGCAAATTCCAGGTGATGGGGGTCGTTGATGCCCAGGGTCTCTTCCAGTGTATCACTGGTGACAGTTTTCACCGTCAGTCCCTTATCCGCCATGATGCCCGCCACATCGGTCAGGTAGTATTCGCCCTGAGCATTATCGGTGCTCAGCCCATCCAGGGCGGCTAGCAACTCTTGAGAGTCAAAGCAATACATTCCTACGTTGACCTCTTTGATAGCTTCTTCCTCCGGCGAGCAATCCTTTTTCTCGACGATGCGCAGCACGCGACCGGCTTCGTCGCGGACGATGCGGCCAAAGTCGGGCGGGTTATCCAGCACGATGGTCAGGAGCGCGCCCTTTGCGTTATCGCTCTCGCGGGCATCGATCAGCTTTTTGATCGTCGCTGGGTTGATGAGGGGCATGTCGCCGTACAGGACCACCACGTTGCCCTCAAAGCCCTCCAGAAAGGGCCGAGCCTGCATCACGGCGTGGCCGGTGCCCAACTGCTCCTCTTGGACGGCGTACTTGACGCTATCGCCCACGGTCTCCTGAACCATCTCTTTCTTGTAACCAACGACGAGAATAATGTCTCCAACACCCAGCTCTCTGACCTTGTCTATGCTGTGTTGGATCATTGTCTTGCCCTCGACTTTGTGCAAGACCTTGGGCAGCTCCGACTGCATGCGCGTGCCCTTGCCGGCCGCCAGGATGACGACTCTTGTTTCTTTCATGATAGCCTCCTTATGTTCCAGGAACCAGGTTTTTCCCAAAAACCTGGTTCCTTTCTTGTTAATCTCTATTTGATTGGCAACGCATCACCAGCAGGGTGAGATCGTCCGATTGCGGGGCTTTACCGACGAAAGCGTCTACTGCCGTCTTGATGGCTTCCAAAAATCCCTGGGCGGAGGTCGCTTGGTAGTCCCGAACCGCCTCGACGATCCGCTCTTCGCCAAACATCTTGTGGTTGACGTTGAACGCTTCGGTCACTCCATCGGTGTATAAGGTCAGCACGTCGCCGGGGTTCAACTGCCGCCACTGTGGTTCATAGGGGCGATCGGGCATCATGCCGACGAACAAGTCAGTGGAATCCAGCCAGTCCTGTTCGCCGGTGAGTGTGTTGTAGAGAAGGGGAGGGTTATGACCGGCGTTCACATAGATCAATAAACGACTTTGGGGTTCGTAGACGGCGTAGAAGAGGGTGAGAAACATGGCTTGTTCAGAGTGGTGTTCCGTCAGGTATTCGTTGGTCGTGCGAACAGAGTCCAAAGCGGCCAGCGCGCTGTTGGGGACAGTGCGCATCAATTGACGCACGTGTGCGCTCTCCAGGGCGTCGGTCAGGTAACGCGGGCGCGGGGTGCTGAGAGAGTGGGAGCGCAGCAGCGTGCGGCCCAGGGCCATGTAGAGTGCGGCTGACACTCCCTTGCCGGATACGTCGGCGATGATAAGTCCCAACAGGCCGCCGCTCAGGGGAATCACGTCGTAAAAGTCGCCGCCCACCTCGCGGGCCGGGCGCATCATAGCTGCGACCTCGGCGCCCTCGATGTTGGGGAAGGTGTGGGGCAGAAAGCTCTGTTGCATCTCGTAGGCGATCTCTCGCTCTCGCGCCGCGCGTTCCTGCAATGTGGCTCCGTTTTGGGTCATCTCGCTTCTCTCCTCACTCGCTGTCCAAGTCCATTGCGCTGAAACTGCCCGGCAGTAATTCCGCTATGGTGGTCTCACGGCACTCGCCCGTGACGTCGGCGATCAGCACGACAATGTCCGCGCCAAACTCGCGCAGGGTCTGGCGGCAGGAGCCGCAAGGAGAACCGCCGTTCTCAGTTGCCACGGCCAGCGCCACGAACTCCCGCTCACC
>DUEK01000037.1 GCA_011192155.1 Thermoflexia bacterium | reverse complement strand
GCATGTCGGCAGACGGCTCCCGCACCACCCAACGATAAGATTTTCATCACAACCTCCTCAATTTAGATTTATACAAGGTAACTACTCAGCCCACCGCAGGGTTGGATGTTTCAGGCTCTCAGCCCTCGTCCCCGAGGGCGGTGTAAGCGAGAGCGCCTCATTCTGAACGGCTATTTGCTGCATGGGACGCCCCCGAGACGGGGGCTGGGAGCAGCGGCTGGGTAGTTACTATACAAGTCAAATATGCTATACCCAATCTCAGTAGATCCAAAATGTTACGACAACAAGACCTCGGAGGTCTCTCGAGAGCGCCTTTGCCGGTAAAAACGGGCGCAATCTAAGCAATTTTGCTGCCAATGTCACCTTCCGAGACCTCCGAGGTCCGAAATAAAGGACATCCCAGTCTAAAGCGCTAAAGCGAGGTCGATAAATGCCTAAAAAGGGAAAAAAAGCAAAAAACCAAAAGTCAATCATCACTTGGGAAAAAGATAGCAAGGAAATGGTCTATATCCCTGGCGGGGATTTTCTGATGGGGAGCGACGAAAGCCAGGACAATGAAGCTCCCGCCCACACAGTCTGTGTGAACGCTTTCTACATAGACCGCTATCCAGTAACCAACGAGGAGTACAAACGCTTCGTGGACGATACCGGGCACCCAGTACCCTGCTACGACGCGGAATGGGCCAAACCAGAAGGCTACAACTGGGACCCGGAAGAGCGGACGCCGCCAGAGGGCCAGGAAAAACATCCGGTAGTGCTCGTCAGTTGGGAAGACGCGCGGGCTTATGCTGCCTGGGCCGGCAAGCGATTACCCACGGAGGCGGAATGGGAACGGGCCGCACGCGGCACCGACGGGCGTCGCTGGCCGTGGGGAGACGAGTTTGCTGATGGTCGCTGCAACACCACAGAAAGCGGAGCCAACGGCACCGTCCCCGTAGGCCAATACTCCCCTGATGGGGACAGCCCGGATGGAGTCGGCGATATGATTGGCAACGTGTGGGAGTATACCAGCAGCCTGTTTCGCCCCTACCCCTACGACGCCAACGACGGGCGAGAAAGCCAGGAGGCCGGTGGTTGGCGCGTCCTCCGAGGCGGCTCGTGGATGAACAATCTGGACCGGGCGCGTTGTACCGCCCGCCTTGATGGAGACTTTCTGTTCTTTAGCAACCTCGGGTTTCGCTGTGTCGTGTCGGCCGAGGATGCGCCAAAGTCGTAGCAGAGCGACCCCTGCCCTCTGATCCCCAAAAGCCCCGCCTTCACACGGTGGGGCTTTTTGATAGACGCTTCACTACCGGACACTTTTTCAGAGGCGCCAAAACCAGTTACACAGAGATGTTGAAAATCGATCATTTGACGAACTGCTTCACACTGGTAGGTTCTCTCAAAAAAAACCTCTGTGCGTCTCCGTGAATTCTCCACGAATCTCTGTGTCATCAAGAGCTTGGCAAAAGTGTCCAGTAGCAAAGTGGACGCCACACTATGGGTTCCGCTCCAGCCAGCGATAGGCCAAATAACCCGAAAGCGCGCCAAAAATCAAGTTCTGCGCCGGCCAGACACAGCACCACGCTCCCATTGTGCTGATGGTCAACGTCAGGCCGATGATCCAATCCAATAACCAATAGCCAAGCAGCAGCAAGATGCCCATCGCCGGCTTGCCGGCATAAATCCAGCCGATGCCCAAAAAGCCAAAGAATCCACCTGCGACCTCTAGCAACAACGCTACAAAGGGGTCTCGTCCACGCATTATGCCTTCACCTCCTTCTCCAATCGCTCTCCGATCAACCAATAGTGAAAATTGCTCCCCTGGTAAACCTTGTACGCCGCATACAGCCCATAACCGAGCCAGGCTATCGGTGCGCCAACCAATACCAGCACCATTAACAGTGTGAGCAGCAGTGCAAACGGCATCATCAAAAGCCCAATCAACACTGCCGCAAGCCAGGCGCTGACGTTCCACGCCATCGTCACCCAGACGCCCAGCGCCGCCGCTACAACAACGTAAATCAGCAGACCCGCCGACTGGTAGACAAAAGATTGCAAAGCGTGAAAAGCAACAAAGCGGGATTTCTCGCGGTAGCCAAAGTACATCGCCAGGGGCACGGCCAGCCCGACCGGCACGCCAATGCCGCCGGCCGCTCCCAGCGCCAAAGTCAGCAAGACGCTCGCGTGCGCCAGCGCCGCCGCCGTCCACTCATCTGTGGGCGCCCGCACCGCCTCACCGGTCTCGGCTATTTCGTCGTCTGGCATTTCCCGAACATTCTCTGCTTCTTGCATCTTGCTTCTTGTCTCCTGTTTTCTACCTCCCAATACGCAAAGCCTATCCTAGAGTTGCACCTTCACATCACTATGCTATAATGTGCAGCAATGATAACCAAACGCCAACTCGGATTCATCGTCATCGCGCTCGGCCTGCTCATGCTCGCCGCTACCGTCGGAGTGGACCTTATCGGCGCTGGTCAGTGGGGGGGATTTGGACCGTTGCAGCGCATAGGGATCGGCCTTAGCCTCCCCGCCGTCGCCGTGGGTTGTGTCTTGATTCGCCTGGGCGACCGCCCAGCCTAACCAGCCAATGCCCCTATCCCGCATCCTCAAATCTCTCGGCGCGGCCCTAGCCCTACTCGCCGTTCTGGCCTACCTCGGCTATATGATCGTGTACGTCGTCTACGCAGTGAATCTCTTCCAATGGCCCTTCGATTATGACCAGGGCGAGGGCTTTGAGCTATACGATGCCATCCTGTACAACCAGGGAGAATGGCCCTATCAGAGCAACTCCACCTATCCATTCTACGCCTCCAACTATCCGCCACTTTTCCACCTGCTCATCGTCCCACTGCTGCCGGTCTTTGGCCCGCGACTGGTCGCCGGGAGGCTGGTCTCCTTCGCCGCCACGCTCATCACTGGCGGCGTCATCTTTGTTGTCGTGCGGCGCAAGGTCAGCGGCTGGCTCATCCCGCTCGTCTCTGGGATGGCGTACCTGGCCTCCAACTATGTCTACCAGGTGGGGCCGCTGTGCCGGATGCACATGACGATGGTAATGTTTGAGGCATTGGCTATCGCCTTCATCGCCGAGTTCGAGCACTCCCGGCACGGCAGGCGCAACCTCATCCTGGGACTACTGATGCTTCTCTGCGCTGGCTACACAAAGCAGATGGCCGTGTTCACCGTCGCGGCAGCGCTATCATACGTCTTTCTGCGCGATATCAAGAAAGCCATCGTCGCCGGCGTGGCGCTCACCGTCGTCGCCGGGGCGATCTTTTGGCTGCTGAACATCGCGACCGAGGGCCAGTGGTGGATCAACACCATCCAAGCCAATGTCAACAAGTTCGACTACCGCCAGACGATCTTTCTCTTCAAACAATGGTTCCAACTGCACACCATCTTCATTCTGCTGGCGGCAAGCTACCTGGTCTACGAACTATTCTGGGATCGGCTCTCGGCTTACTCGCTGTGGTTCCTCTTCTCGCTGGGGGCCGGCGCGTTGAGCGGCAAGTGGGGCGCGGGGTTCGGCTATTTCACCACCGCCATCGCCGCCGCTTGCCTCACCTCCGGCCTCGCGTTAGGCCGCCTGCGGGATTGGAAATTGGGGATTGGGTCTCCTGCTCCGCAGGAGCAGACGAATTGGGGATTGGGGATTGGGGCGGTCATCATCCCCCTGCTCTATTTGGTGCAAGCCCCACGCATGCTCCACACGCCCACTTCTGGACCGGTCTTTGGCCCACTGGCCCGCGCGCTCGGTGTAGAGAACGCACTAGTGTATGGCACGAGCGACAACCTGGCCGAGAACCATTGCGCGGTAGTCCAATACCACGACGCGATGGGATACACGCAACTGGGCCACATGCTCACCGCCGACGATTACGCGGCCGGCGAAGAGATTCTCAACTATGTCCGCACCTCCAATGGCCCCATCCTCAGCGAAGAGGCAATGTTCAGCCTGTTGGCCGGCGAGCCAGTGGTTACAAATCCCACCCAACTCCTCAACCTCTACAACAACAACCTGCTAGATACGACCGAGATCGTCGAACGCATCAGCCAGCAGGAATTTGGCCTGATCATCTTTCGCGCCCAATTCTACCCCCATCCGGTGCTGGAAGCCGTCGGGCAGAACTATAAACCGGTGGAACACATTTGTATGAACGGATTCTACTATCACATCCTGTGGCCCCAGCGCAAGTTGGATAACCCTTCCGAGTGAGGCAAGCGAGATGAAGCGACTGTCCAACAACCAAGAAAACGCTCTCCAGGCGCGATTGGAATGTCCGGGTTGCGGCAGCTCCTCCTTCACCGCCGGCTCCAACGATAGCTTTATCTGCAACTACTGCCAGGCGGCCTACGTCTTGCCCGGACGCACATGTCACGAGTGTGGGAGCGTATACAATCCCGGCGCTCGCTACTGTCCCTCCTGCGGCGCCGACCTGGTGCGCGAATGCCCGGCTTGCGGCGCCGATAACGCGCACTCCGCGCACCGCTGCCAAGCCTGCGGGCAGGAACTAGATATGTTAGAAGCGCTGTTCGCGCGCGCGACGGGGGCAACCGCCGATTGGCTGCAACAGCAACGAGATGCCGCACCCGCCATCAAAGCCCAGGAGGAAGCAGCCTCCCAGGCCCGGCTGGCAAAGATGTGGGCCGCCGAAGAGCGCCGTCGTGAGGAACTGGCGCGGGCGCAGGCCGAGCGCGACCGGCAACAAGGAATCATCGTCGCCGTGACCGTCGCCATCGTCGCGCTACTCGTCATCGCCGTCATCATCGTAGTAGCGATCACGACAAGCGGCGCTCCAAACCCCCACTTTTATCCCTTCTGAAACAAGGAGACTTTTCTAATGGTTGGTATTCTCACCGATACAACTGCGAGTATTCCCGACAAACTTGTCCGGAAACTGGGCTTGGAAATAGTGCCGTACTATGTCCAGCGTGGGCTAGAGACACTGCGCGATGGTATAGACGTCAAACCGAGAGAGTTTGCCGAATGGCTGAAGGGCGCAACCAAACTGCCCACGACCTCCAACCCCGCCCCCGGCGACTATTTGACGGGACTGAGAAATCTAGCCGGACAGATGAAGGATATCGTCGTGCTCACCATGACCTCGAAGGGGAGCGGCGCGTATCAATCCTGCCTGGCCGGCGTGGATATACTCAAAGGACAACTCCCCGACGTGCGAGTAGAAGTAGTGGACACGCTTCAGGTGGCAATGTCACAGGGGTGGGCCGCCATCGAAGCCGCCCGCGCCGCGCTCGCTGGCCTCAATCTCGACCAGGTTGCCCAGAGAGCACGTCAAGTGGCCCAGAAGGGTACAATGATCCAGACCGCCGACACGCTGCGCTACCTTCACATGGGAGGCCGCATCGGCAAGGCCACGCACCTGGTCGGCTCACTGCTCAACATCAAGCCGCTGATCGGCATGCAGGATGGGGTGATCGTGGCTCTGGGCACCGCTCGCAGCCGGCTCAAAGCCTACCGCCGCATGGTGGGGTTGATGCAGCAACGGGTTGGAGAAGGAGCGCGCATCAAGATCGCGTTCACCCACGTGGCGGCGTTGGAGCAGGTGGAGAAATTGCAAGAGCTAGTCGCGGCCCACTTTGAGTGCGCAGAGGTGATCGTGACCGAGCTTTCACCCGCGCTGGCCGTCCACTCTGGGCCGGGGACGGTGGGCGTGAGCTTTTTTCCCACGTAGAACATAAAGACCCTAAAGGTCTGGGAGACCTTTAGGGTCTTGTGATGCTTCTTCACTCTGCTCCCCCGCCCGCCGCTCGAAGGTCAACCCATCCTCCCCCGCGTCCACGACGACCAGGTCGCCCCTCTCGAAATCGCCGCGCAGCAACTCGACACTGAGGGGGCTTTCGATGTGCTTTTGCAAAGCGCGGCGCAGCGGGCGCGCGCCAAACTGTGGATCAAAGCCCTCGCGGGCCAGCCAAGCGCGAGCCGCCTCGGTCAACTCGACCGCCAACCCCAATTCTGCCAATCGCTCCGCAATGTCCTGCATCTGCAAGTCCACGATACGCTCCACGTCCTCGACCGTGAGGCCGTTAAAGATGATGATCTCGTCCACGCGGTTGATAAACTCGGGCCGGAAGGTCTTTTCCAGCGACTTTTTGATCTCGCGTTGATTCTCTGACCCATCATCGAGGGTGGCGACGGCCTGCTGAAAGCCGATCTTGAGCGCAGTGCTGGCGAACTTTGTCCCCACGTTCGAGGTCATTATGACAACCGTGTTGCGAAAATCTACCACGCGCCCCTGCCCATCGGTCAAGCGACCATCGTCCAGAATCTGCAGCAGCGCGTTCCACACATCCTGGTGCGCCTTTTCGATCTCGTCAAAGA
This sequence comes from Thermoflexia bacterium, assembly GCA_011192155.1. Classification (GTDB taxonomy): domain Bacteria; phylum Chloroflexota; class Anaerolineae; order B4-G1; family B4-G1; genus B4-G1. The sequence continues at coordinate 20,137 of DUEK01000037.1, read as the reverse complement.
GAATGACGCGATAGGGCCGCCGCCGCACCGCCTCGGTCAACTGGCCGCCCTGCTCGTAGCCCACATAACCGGGCGGCGCGCCAAAGAGGCGGCTGGCAGTGTGACGTTCTTGATATTCGCTCATATCAATGCGCAGCAGAGCATCCTCGTCGTCAAAGAGGAACCAGGCCAGCGACTTGGCTAACTCTGTCTTGCCCACGCCAGAAGCCCCCAGAAAGATAAAACTGCCGATGGGGCGGCGCGGGTCCTTGAGGCCGGAGCGAGCGCGGCGGATGGCGTCGGAGATGGAGGCCACGGCCTCAACCTGACCGATGATGCGTTCATACAGCGCCTCCTCCATACGCAGCAATTTCTCCGCCTCTGTCTCTAGCATCTGCGCGACCGGAATGCCGGTCCAACTGGCCACAACCTCGGCGATGTCTTGCTCCCCAATGGTCTCGTCGAGCTGGTGCTCCTGCTGCCACATCTTGTATTGAAGATTGAATTCCTTCTGAAGATTGATGCGCTCCGCCTTCATATTCGCCGCCCGCTCGTAATCCTCCACTGCGCTGGCCGCCTCGATCTCGGTCTGAAGGCGCTGCAACTCGGCTTGCATTTCTTTCAGTTCAGGGGGCAGCGTGTGAAGCGCCACGCGCAACTTGGCCGCTGCCTCGTCCATCAGGTCAATCGCCTTGTCGGGCAAGCAGCGGTCAGTGACGTAGCGGTGCGCAAGGCGCGCCGCGGACACAATAGCCCCTTCGGAGATGCCAACTTTGTGGTGCGCCTCGTACCGGTCGCGCAAGCCCTTTAGCATTTCGATGGTCTCTTCGACCGTCGGTTCCTCGACGAACACCGGGGCGAAACGCCGTTCCAGCGCGCTATCCCGCTCAATGTACTTGCGATACTCGTCCAGTGTCGTCGCGCCGATGCACTGTAACTCGCCCCGGGCCAGGGCCGGCTTCATCATGTTGGAAGCGTCCATCGCCCCCATGCCAGACCCCGCACCGACGACATTGTGCAACTCGTCAATGAAGAGAATGATCTCTCCCTCGGCGCGCTGAATCTCCTCGATAGCGCCTTTCAATCGCTCCTCAAAGTCTCCCCGGAAACGCGAGCCAGCGACCATCGCTGCCAGATCAAGCTGCACCACCCGCCGACCCATCAATATCTCGGGCACATCATCGCTGGCGATCTTGCGCGCCAGTCCCTCGACGATGGCAGTCTTGCCCACCCCCGCCTCACCAATGAGCACCGGATTATTCTTGGTACGGCGGCAGAGAACCTGGACCACGCGCAAAATCTCGCCATCCCGCCCAATGACCGGGTCCAACTTGCCCTCGCGGGCCATTTGCGTCAGGTCGTGGCTGAACTTTTCCAGGATGCGATAGCGCGTCTCGGCCTTGCGATCCGTCACGCGCTGCCCGCCGCGCACATCCTTGATAGCCTCAAGGATACGCTCTTTGATCACGCCGCTTTCACGCAGGAGGCGGGCCACCGGGGTATTGCGCTCGCCGGCGATAGCCAGAAAGAGATGTTCTGTCGAGATATAATCATCCTTGAGCCGATTCGCCTCGTCGTTGGCCAGGTCAAGTACGCGCTTGAGACGCGGGGTGATAAAGACCTGCCCCACGCCGCCGCCGCCATAGATGCCAGCCTTGGGACTATCTTTTAACAAAGCATCGAGACGCTGTTGCATTTGCTCAGAGTCCACACTCAATTTTTCCAAAATCTGTGGGATCACTCCCTCTGGCTGTTCTAGTAGCGCCAGCAAGAGATGCTCGACATCAATTTGTGTATGCCCGTAGCGCGTCATCGCCTCGACCGCCCGCTGGGCCGAGTCTTGCGCGCGCTCGGTAAAACGATCTAATCTCATCACCACTAGATAATCCTCCGTCAACTCGCGTTGTATGCTTCTTCCAGGGATTATACCGCAGATTGCTCCGGCGGACAAAAAAGGCAATGGAACACATTCCATTCAGGATAATTCACCGCGATTGGAATCACCAGCGGATACCGCCCAGACCTCCAAAGTTTACAAAACTTTGGAGGTCTAGATTATCCTGCCCTTCACGCTTTCTCAAACACCACTCTCCCAGCACGCCCATCCACCCGCACCACGTCCCCCTCGGCGAACTCGCCCCGCAGCAGTGCCAGCGCCAGCGGATCCTGTACCTCGCGCTGGATGACGCGCTTGAGCGGCCGCGCGCCATAGACCGGATCGTAACCCACGTCGGCTATGTGATGCCGGGCGGCGTCGGTCAGTTCTAGCTCAATGCCCCGCTCGGCCAGCAGGTCGCGCAAGCGACGCATCTGGATATCCACGATCTGTAACAAGTCCTCTTTGGTCAGACTGCGGAAGAGGATGATCTCGTCTATGCGATTCAAGAACTCGGGGCGGAAGGTGCGATCCAGCTCCTCCAACACCCGCTCGCGCGCCTCCTCCGCACCCAGTTCCTTGATCCAACGACTGCCGGTGTTGCTGGTCATGATGACCACCGTGTTGGTAAAGTTCACCGTGCGCCCGTGGCCATCAGTCAGCCGCCCCTCGTCGAGCAGCTGAAGCAGCGTGTTAAAGACCTCGGCGTGGGCCTTTTCGATCTCGTCGAACAGCACCACGCTGTACGGGCGGCGGCGGACGGCTTCCGTCAGTTGGCCGCCCTCGTCGTACCCCACGTAGCCCGGGGGCGCGCCGACGAGGCGAGAGACAGTGTGCCGCTCCTGATACTCGCTCATATCAACACGCACCATCGCCTCCTCGGTATCGAACAGGAACTCGGCCAGCGCGCGGGCCAACTCCGTCTTGCCCACGCCGGTCGGCCCCAGGAAGATAAAGGTGCCGATGGGCCGGTTGGGGGCCTGCAATCCGGCGCGGGCGCGGCGAACGGCGTTGGCAACGGCGGACACCGCCTCGCCCTGGCCAATCACCCGCCGGTGCAGCGCCTCCTCCATGCGCAGCAGCTTTTCCACCTCCCCCTCCAACAATCTGGAGACGGGGATGCCGGTCCACTCGGCCACGACCCCGGCCACGTCTTCGGAGCCAACCTCTTCCTTGAGCAATGGATGGTCGCCTTGCAACTGGCGCAGCCGCTCCTCCTGCTCCTGCTGCTGCTTTTCCAATTCGATGAGAGTGCCGTATTGCAACTCTGACGCCTTGGTGTAATCCTGCGCCCGCTGCGCCTCCTCAATCTGATAGCGCACGCGCTCGGCGCGCTCCTTCGTGTCGCGGATAGCCTGGATGGCCCCCTTCTCTTGCTCCCAACGGCTGCGTAGCGCGCTGCTGCTTTCTTGCAGGTCGGCCAACTCCTTCTCCAGCTTCTTCAACCGCTCCCTGCTACCCTTGTCTTTTTCCTTCTTCAGCGCCTCCCGCTCAATCTCCAACTGCATGATGCGCCGGTCCACCTCGTCCAGCTTGGCCGGCTTGGAATCAATCTCCATCCGCAGCCGGGCGCCCGCCTCGTCAATCAAGTCAATTGCCTTATCAGGCAAATGCCGGTCGGTGATGTAGCGATTGCTGAGCACAGCAGCGGCGATGACGGCCCCGTCCTGGATGCGCACACCGTGATGCACCTCGTACCGCTCCTTGAGGCCGCGCAGTATGCTGATTGCCTCCTCCACCGCAGGCTCGTCCACATAGACCGGCTGGAAGCGCCGCTCCAACGCGGCATCTTTTTCTATATACTTGCGGTATTCGTCCAGCGTGGTCGCGCCGACAGCGTGCAACTCGCCCCGCGCCAGCATAGGCTTGAGCATGTTGCTGGCATCCATCGCTCCCTCGGCCGCACCCGCGCCGACGACAGTGTGCAGCTCGTCAATGAACATGATGACTTTGCCCGCGGCGTCGGTCACTTCCTTGAGCACCGCCTTGAGCCGCTCCTCGAACTCGCCTCGGAACTTGGCTCCGGCGATGAGCGCGCCCAGGTCGAGCGCGACGATGCGCTTTTCCTTCAGCCCCTCCGGCACATCGCCGCGCACGACGCGCTGAGCCAATCCCTCAGCGATGGCGGTCTTGCCCACGCCGGCCTCGCCCACCAAGACGGGGTTGTTCTTGGTGCGGCGGCTGAGTATGCGCATCACGCGCCGAATCTCGTCGTCCCGCCCGATGACGGGATCGAGTTTGCCCTGGCGCGCCAATTGGGTCAGGTCACGCCCGTACTTTTCGAGCGCCTGGTAGGTGGATTCGGGGTGCTGGCTGGTGACGCGCTGGCTGCCCCGTATAGAGGTCAACGCGCGCAACACGGCATCCTCAGTGACGCCATGCGCGGTCAAAAAGCGCGCCGCCTCGCCGCCATGCGATCCGGTTAGCGCCAGCAGCAGATGCTCGGTGCTGACGTACCCATCGTGCATGCGCTTGGCGGCCTTCGCCGCCTCCTTCAGCGTGCGGTCCAATTCGCGCGTAAGTCCCACCTGCGCCGTTGCCCCGTACACCTTGTGCTTGAGCTGTAACTCTCCCGCCAGCGACTGCGCCATCTGGGCCGGGTCAGCTTCTAGCTTTTTGATGACCTGAGGCGCGATGCCCTCTGGCTGGCGCAAGAGAGCCAACAGCAAATGCTCCGGCTCGATCTGGCTATGATTGTACTCCTCCGCCAGCGATTGCGCGCCGATAACTGCCTCTTGTGCTTTTTGAGTAAACTTGTCTAGATCCATGATTTTTGCTCCCAATGGTTAATGGCGTGATGCACTCAACAACCGCATTGTACCGCATTTCCATTAGAGAAGCAATAACGTTCCATTAGACTTGCATAAGAACCACCGCGTCTTTGCACTGTTAAAGCCTATGGGGTATAATGGAAAGAACCAGGCGCTAGAGAAAATTGGGGAACAGGAGGTAATCATCATGACAAAGAAAATAGTCGGTCTCGAAAACGTCTCTGGCGTCGAGCTAGCCGTGGAACTACAAAAGGGCGGCAAGTTTGTCATCTATCGTTATTGCATCTCCATCCTCATCCTCACCTTCTATAACACGTCCAATACCTACTTTGTCCGCGCCGACGAAAGCCGGGTCATGCCAGGGTTGATCTTTTCTCTGCTCTCGCTGTTCCTGGGCTGGTGGGGTATCCCGTGGGGACCGATCCGCACTGTTCAATCCCTCATTATCAACTTTCAGGGCGGCAAGGATGTGACAGCGGAAGTGGTCACAGCAATACAAGCGACCAACCGGGCCAAGCAAGAAATCTAGTACAACCCAAAAAAGAACAAGCGCATGGTTCAAATGACGGGCCACGGCAAGTATCTGTATTGCATCCGTGATGGCGCCCTATACAGAATAGATCTCAAAAAGTTCGATAGACAGAGACTGTCCGGCGATTGGGAAGAAGTGTGGGCGATAGCGAGCAATAGAAGAAGACTCTACATTCTACAAGGGAACACCTTGTGTGAAGTGAACTCGGATACAGGCGACCGGGACGACGTCATCTTGGACGATTTCGACGAGTGGGGAAAAAGCACATGACCCTCTCACAGGTTTCCGAGCCTGCGGGAGGATGGCCTGGAAAACCACGTCGAACCAAACGCTAATAGGAGCAGTATTTGTAGTACAAGGGGGAAAAAATGAACACTCGATCAATACGCCCATCAGCGTTCATCACCATCGCCCTCGCAATGACGCTGACCCTGACAGCGTGCGGCGACTCGCTGCCCCCCGATGCCACAGAGATCGTCTTTGGCGCTTTCAATTCCGGCGAGAATCCACAGATTGACTCCGCCCAACAAGCGGAACCGCTTCCAGAAGACCTGGCAGCCGGCGCGGATCAAGTCTGGTGCGTCAACCTCACCTTTACCTGCTGGAGTTGCGCCCACGGCGAGTACCAGACATGCGCCGATAGCCGCCTGGTGCGCCGGATTGGCGACGAGTGGCAAGTCTCGCTCGTGCTGACCGGGCAAGACAAGGAGTTGTGGAAAGCGCGAGGCTGCAAACTGATAGAGAACAGAGTGCAGTGAACGGGCGCAAGCGAACTTGCGAACACCACCAGCCGCTAACACTTGCCCCCAATTCATAGTATACTAAGCCTATATTTCGCACCCTGACGCAGCCTATTTGTATCTTTTTCAAAAAGCGGGGAAAGAAACCAGGTTTTTCAGAAAAACCTGGTTTCTCACTGACCCAGACGGCGAATCTGCCCAAATTGGGTTTGGGAGAACAAAGCGTCAAGCCCCAAATCAAGCTGTCCAGGGGTGCGGAAAATAGGCTAAGCTGGACTTTATCCATTTGTAGATTATGAAGAAGCAGGGTAAGCTGTGGCATCTCTCGATCAGGAGGATGTCCAATGCTTACCCTGCCGGAAACCTATTGTACACTGATTTCTAAATTTGCGCATAGGATATTTACCCCAAAAGTTGCACCAGTGAGTACTGTGGAATGTTGACCTCCTCTGGCAAGTGTGAGATGATAAAGGATAGAAGAGGAGGCCAATATGGCAAAGAGATGCTCGGCAGAACTAGAGTCCCAGGTGGTCACCGAATTACTGGCGGGTGACAAGAGTACGGGGCAAGTAGCGAAAGTGTATGGCATCCATTCCAACACGGTCGGTGCTTGGAAGAAATCGTTCTTCGAGAAAGGCCCCGATATCTTCTCGCAGAACAGCACAGTGGCCAAATACGAGCGACGTATCGCTGATCTGGAACGATTGATCGGCAAGAAAGAGGTGGAAATCGCGCTTTTAAAAAACTTCTTGGGGCGGACCAAATGACGATGGGGCAAAAGGTGGCTCTGGTGAAATCGGTGAAAGATACGTATGGCCTGAATTTCGTATTGGACGCCGTGGAACTGCCCAAATCGACCTGGTACTATCGCAAGAAGCACAAAGTGGACTACGAGGAGAAGTACGCTCACCTGCGATCCATCTTGGAGGAAATTGCCCGAAATCATCCAGGATACGGCGTGCCTCGGATTATGCCCGAACTGCGCGACGAGTACAAAATCGTCGTCAATCACAAAGTCGTGGAACGACTGCTGAGTACGTGGGACTTGTCCATCTTGCGCAGCACCCACCGTCCCAGGCCGAGCGGTATCCAACGGGCCATCACCGAGGCTGGGGGACTGGCCAATTTGGTGGCTCAGATGGAAGAAATTGACCTTTTCCAGGTAGTTTACACCGATTTTACTGAATTGGTGTATGCAAATGGACAGCGGAAGGCCATTTTTTGCAACTCTCTAAATCGGCTTGTTAAGGTTCAAAAATCAGCCGGCTATTGCGACCGGCTACTTGCACTTATCCAAAGTCCAATTTTATGACCGTGCTGAGTATATCGTAACCGTGCAGATTTTCTAAGGAGGCGTCAGTGGTCAGAAAAATCAAGAAGAGAGTCAAAGGCTCAGTGCGACCAGAGGGCCTAGCCGCCGGCATACGGATGATGGGTGGTGTGCGTTTCGATCCCCAAGTCAATGGGTTCCTCGCCATCGTCCACACATGGGACAATGTGCATTGTCTCGGCGAGCTTGAAGAGTGGCGTTCACCTCAGGTTTTCCCAACAGAAAACGCTGCTATGAGGCACTATAAAAGATTTATCCGCCCCGCTTTGAAAAAGCTGATGGCGGAGGCTGCGAAAGGAAAGTCTGGCATAAAATCCATTCATCGCGAGTTGGAATAGTAAGGGAGGCGCAGATGCTACCGGAATTTGAATTTTTGATACCCCAGACACTGTCGGAGGCTCTCAAGATGTTGGCCGAAGGCGCGCCGGATGCCGTACCGCTGGCCGGGGGGACGAACTTGATCCCGGATATGCGCGGCGGCTACCACACTCCCGGCGTGGTGGTGAACGTGGCGGGACTGGAAGAGCTGCGCTCCATCCGGCGGGAGAACGGTCACTTGGTCGCGGGTGGTGCGACGACCATCGCCGAATTGCTGGAGGACCATTTGATCGCCCAATACGCGCCTATCTTGCAGGAGGCCGCGGCGGCGTTCGCAACCCCGCTGGTCCGCAACCGGGCCACGGTGGGGGGCAACCTGGCGGATGCCGCCCCGTGTGCAGACACGATCCCGCCCCTGCTCGCGCTGGGCGCGGAGGTCGAGTTGACGAGCAAAGAGGGAAGCCGCCGAGTGCCATTGGAAGAGTTCATCGTCGGTCCGCACGAGACGGTTCGCCGGCCGGAGGAGTTGCTGGTGACCGTTCGCTGGCCGGTGTCGCCGCCCCACAGCGCCGGCGCTTTCCGCAAGATGGGCCTGCGCAAGGCCGCTTGCATGGCCAAGGTGGACGTCGCCGTGGTGGTGGAGGGGGACGAGAGCGGGCGCTGCCGCCGGGCGCGTATCGCGTTGGGGGCCGTGGCTCCCAAACAGTTCCGCGTGCGTGCGGCCGAGGCTCTGTTGCGCGATCAGCCGCTGACGGATGAGATCATCGCCGAGGCCGCCCGTTTGGCCGCCGAAGCATCGCACCCCCGGCCCGGCTCCGAGTACAAGCTGAAGGTGGTGAGAGGACTCGTGCGCCGCCTGCTGGCCCGGGCCGCTGAGGAAATCAAGTAGGAGAAAAACGATGCAACCAAGAATTGTGACGCTCAACGTCAACGGACGAAAACACCAGGTCGCGATGGACCCCAACGTGACCCTGCTCTACGCCCTGCGAGACCTGGGCTATAGCGACGTCAAGAACGGCTGTGAGATCGGGGAATGTGGCGCGTGCGCCGTGCTGTTGAACGGCAAGCCGGTCAACAGTTGCATGGTGTTGGCCTGCCAGGTTGACGGCGCCGAGATCGTCACCAACTCTGGCCTGGGGACGATGGACGATCCCCACCCATTGCAAGAGGCATTCGCCGACACCGGCGCCATCCAGTGTGGCTTTTGCACACCAGGGATGATCATATCGGCCAAGGCGCTGCTGGACCGGAACCCACATCCCACCGAGCGCGAGATACGGGAAGCTATTTCGGGCAATATATGTCGCTGCACCGGCTACGGACAGATCATAGAGGCGGTTCAAGTTGCTGCAAAAAAGATGGAGGAGGCGAGCGATGAAGTATAAGGCCAAACCATTACCCCCTGTAGATTTGCCCGAACTGCGCCAGGTGGGCAAGCCGCTGCGCCGGGTGGACGCGCTGGGCAAGGCCGTGGGTGCGACTGTCTACGGAGCCGACTTTTCGATGCCGCATATGCTTCACGCCAAGGTGTTTCGTAGCACTGAACCTTCGGCGCGCATCAAGCGCTTGGACGTGAGTAAGGCGCGGGCGCTGCCGGGCGTGGTCTGTGTGTTGACGTCCGAGGACGCGCCGGGCGCTAAACTGACCACGGATATGCCCGGCCAGACCGGGAGAGCGGCGCGCGCCGGTTCGGACGCGCCGGTGCTGGCCGGAGACGTGGTGCGCTTTGTGGGCGAGCCTATCGCGCTGGTGGCCGCCGAGACGCTGGCTTTGGCCGAGAGGGCGTTGGAGTTGATCGAGATCGAGTACGAGCCACTGCCGGGCGTGTTCGACCCAATCGAAGCCTTGAAACCCGGTGCGCCCGTTATTTTCGAGCCGGATAACGTCGTCGCCCGCTGGAAGATCCGCAAGGGGAATGTGGAGGCGGGCTTTGCCGTGGCCGACGTGATCGTGGAGAACACGTATCGCATGCCCTTTGTCGAACACGTTTACCTGGAGCTGGAGTCCGGCGTGGCCTGGGTGGACGAGCAGGGCGTGATCAACATCCGCGCCGGCACCCAGGTAATCGAGCACTTTCGCAATATCGCCCGGGCCGTGGGCGTCCCGCAGAACAAGATCCGCGTGCGCGGCACCCTGGTCGGCGGCGGCTTTGGGGGCAAGGAAGATATCACGGTCGAGATATTCCTGGCGCTCCTGGCCAAAAACGTACATCGCCCCGTAAAACTGGTCTACACGCGCGAAGAGTCCTTCATCGCTCAATCCAAGCGCCATCCCTTCATCATCACCCATCGTACCGGGGTCAAGAAAAACGGTCGCATCACGGCGGCCGAGATCGAGATGATCGCCGACTCCGGGGCTTATCCTTACTTGAGCCCCTACGTGTTGCTCTACGCCACGATCATGGCCAGCGGGCCTTACCGGATAGACAATCTCCACGTGGACAGCGTGGTGGCCGCCACTAACCAGCCTTTTACCAGCGCCTTCCGGGGCTTTGGTGGCCCGCAGGCTTGCATTGCCTACGAACAGCAGATGGACGAGATCGCTCACGCGCTCAATATGGATCCGCTGGACGTGCGGCGCGTCAACTATATCAAGACGGGTGAACAGAATGGTACCGGTCAGGTCATCAAGAGCGCCACCTGGCTGGAGGAATCGGCCACGCGGGCGCTGGAGGCGCTGGGCGAAAAGACGCCCGATACCGACACTATCAAAGTGGGTTGGGGCTTTGCTTCCTACTTTCAGAGTTATGGACGCATCACCTGGTTCCACGACACCTCCCGCGCCTGGGTCGGCGTCGAGATGGATGGCACCGTGGTGATTCGCTGCGGCGCGCCCGACATCGGGGCCGGGCAGATCAACAGCCTGTGCCAGATCACGGCCGAGATACTGGGCGTGCCCCTGGACGACGTGACGGTCTATAGCACCGACTCGGCGGTGACGCCGCTGGCCGGTACCTCGACCGCCACCCGGCAGCTTTACATGTCGGGCAGCGCCACCTTCCAGGCCGCCAGCGCCGTGCGCGAGGTGCTGCTTGATCGGGCTTCCAAGCACTTTGAGGAGCAGCCCGAAAATCTCGACTTGGCGGATAGTAAGGTGTTCGTCAAGAGCAACCCGGAGAATTCGCTTCCGCTGAAGGAACTGGTAGCCCGGTGCGCTTCCGAGGGTCTACCGCTTTCCAACCTGGCCCTGTTCACGGCGCCCTTCACCGACGGAATTGACCCAGAGACCGGGCAAGGAGACGTTTTCCCCGATTTCACCTTTGGCACGCAAGCGGTCGAGGTCGCAGTTGACACCGAGACGGGCGAGGTCACGCTGCTCAAGAGCGTCGCCTGCCACGATATTGGCCGGGCCATCAACCCGGCCGCCGTCGTTGGACAGATCGCGGGCGGCAGCCACCAGGGATTGGGCTACGCTCTGACGGAGGATTACGTGATGGAGAAGGGCGTGACCAAGACGCCGTCGCTGGCCGAGTACCTGGTGCCAACCTCGCTCGATTTCCCCACCACCCAGGTCATCATCCTGGAATCGGGGTCGGGCGTGGGGCCGTTCGGGGCCAAGGGCATCGGCGAACCGGCGCTGACGCCGGCCGCGCCGGCGGTGGCGAACGCGGTGGCGGACGCCATTGGCGTGCGCATCCACGAACTGCCGCTGACGCCGAAGAGGGTGTTGGCGGCGCTGGAACGCAATAGATTGGAGAGTAGAGATTAGGGATTGGATCTGAAGGCGGCAGTTGGGCTGAATGCGGGCGAGTTACTAGCCTTTGTGGGGGCAGGCGGCAAGACGACGACCGCCTGGCGGTTGCTGTGCCAGATCGTTGACTCCGGCGAGCGCGTCGTCTTTACCACGACCACGCACATATTTCGGCCCAGAGACGCGTCGCTGTTCCTCACGCCCGCCCCGGCCCCGGCGGAGATTGCCCGGAGGCTGGGGGAAGCGCCGGCGCTCGTGTTGGCTGCCGGGCCGGGAGAGAGCGGGGACCCGGAGCACGCCGCCCGCAGTCCCTATCCCGCCGACCCGGTCAAGCTGGTGGGACTGGAGCCGGAGGTGTTGAGCGACCTGGCGCGGCAAATGCCGCACGTGACCTGGCTGGTCGAAGCGGACGGGGCGCGGAGACGGCTGCTCAAGGCCCCGGCGGAGTACGAGCCGGTGATACCGTCTGAGGCTGATCGCGTCGTCATCGTCGCCGGATTGGACGCAATCGGCAAGCCGCTGGACGAGCGGGCGGTACACCGTCCCGAGATAGCGGCCCGCCTCCTCGGCGTACCGCCGGGCGCGGTCGTTACAACAGAGATGGTCGTCAAACTGATTGGCCATCCGTCTGGAGGTCTCAAGGGAATTCCGGCCTGCGCCGAGGTCGTCGTCCTGCTCGCTCAATGGGCCGATTGCTCTGGCATTTATGCCGACGCCGTTATGCAGGCTCTTTTGCCCAATCGTCGCATTGCCCGCACAGTTCTGGTCAACTTTGGAAAACCCTAAAGGTTTTCCGAAACCTTTAGGGTTTGGCAACAAGTAACCATAATCCGTTAAATCCTGCCATCCGTGTTCGGTGGCGTCCCTGTAAAGTGTTGTTGGGCGGAATCAAGAACTTTTTCATCGCGAAGGCGCAAAGATCGCCAAGTTTTCATTGTTTTCTTTGCGCCCTTTGCGTCTTTGCGGTAAGATTCTAAACAGTGCTCGCCACCAACACTTGAGAGGGAGACTATCCCGTGTTCTAAGCCTATTTTCCGCACCTCTGGACAGCTTGATTGGGGGCTTGACACTTTGTTCTTCCAAACCCAATTTGGGCAGATTCGCCGTCTGGGTCAGTGAGAAACCAGGTTTTTCAGAAAAAACCTGGTTTCTTTCCCCGCTTTTTGAAAAAGACACAAATAGGCTGCGCCAGGATGCGAAATATAGGCTAAGGAGCTAAAATGTTTGGAGAAATAGCACGAGTATATGAAGCTGCCCTGGAAGCCATCCGCCGTGGGGAATCGGCGGCCATGGCGACGATCATTGAGGCAAAAGGCTCGACTCCCAGAGACAGCGCCAAGATGTTGGTCTACGCCGATGGGCGGACGGTGGGCACCATCGGCGGGGGGGGCGTCGAGGCGCGCGTGGTCGAGGAGGCGCGGGCCGCCATCGCCGAGGGAAAGTCGCGTGAGCTGGACTACAGCCTGGTGGACACGGGCCGCGGCGACCCGGGCGTCTGCGGCGGCGACATGCGCCTCTTCGTCGAGGTGCTGGCGGCGCGGCCCACGCTCCTGATCCTCGGCGGCGGGCACGTGGGGCAGGCGGCGGCGGAGATGGCGGGCTTGCTGGGGTACCGCACCGTCGTGATGGACGAGCGGCCGGAGATGGTCACTGTCGAGCGGTTCCCGCAGGCCGAGGCGCGATTGAGCGGGGACGTGGCCCAGCGGGTTGCCGATCTTGCGCTCACCAGGCACACCTACGTGGTGATGGTCACCCCGCATCACGCGTTGGAGGATGCCGGGCGTCACACATCGGATGAGGAGATACTGGCGCTATTGGCCGACCGCCCCGTGGCCTACATAGGCCTCATTGGCAGCCGCCGGCGCACTGCGCTCACCTTTGAGCGGGCGCGGGAGGCGGGCGTCCCCGAAAGTCTGCTGGAGCGGATTCACACTCCCATCGGGCTGGACATCGGGGCGGAGACGCCCAAGGAGATCGCCGTCAGCATTTTGGCCGAGATCATCGCTGCGCAGAGGGGGCGGTTGTGAAACTGCTCCGCGTGGTAGTAAAGGGTGGGGGAGATTTGGGCGCGGGCGTCGCCTACCGGCTGCACCGCTGTGGATTCCGCGTGGTGGTGACGGAGACGGAGCAGCCTACGGTCATCCGGCGGGCCGTCGCCTTTGCCTCGGCGGTATACGAAGGCGCGGTCACGGTGGATGGGGTCACCGCGCGGCTGGTGGAGGATGACGCCGGAATCGCTGCTTGCTGGGAGGCCGGCGAGGCGGCGGTGCTGGTTGATCCGCAGGCGGCCGTGATCGAGCGCTTGCGGCCCGACGCGGTCGTGGACGCGATCCTGGCCAAGCGCAACCTCGGCACTCGCATCACAGACGCGCCCGTGGTCGTGGCGCTGGGGCCGGGCTTTGTCGCCGGGGTGGATTGCCACGCTGTAGTGGAGACGAATCGCGGCCACAACTTGGGGCGGGTGCTCCTGGAAGGGAGCGCTGAGCCGAATACGGGCGTGCCGGGGAGCGTGGGCGGTGAGAGTGCGCGGCGGGTGCTGCGCGCTCCCCAGGATGGCGTTTTCCGGGCCGTGCGCGCCATCGGCGATATGGTGCAGGTCGGCGAGGTGGTGGCGCACGTGGACGACGCGCCGGTGCGGTCGCAACTGGACGGTGTGGTGCGGGGGTTGCTCCACGATGGGCTTCCCGTCCACACAGGGATGAAGTCAGGGGATGTGGATCCCAGGGGCGTGGTCTCGCACTGCTTTACTATCTCCGACAAGGCGCTGGCGGTTGGGGGCGGGGTGGTGGAGGCGATTTTACATTTGAGGCAGTAGGGGCGCGGTCACCGCGCTCTTACGGAGCAGAAGAATGGGGAGTAGAGAAGTGAAGCAACTGCTAAAAGATTATCCGGTCGTCATAGATATCCCCGTCGCCTGGGGAGAGATGGATGCTTTTCAACACGTCAACAACATCGTCTACTTCCGGTACTTTGAAAGCGCCCGCATCGCCTATTTCCAGGAGTTGGGTTTGATAGAGGTGATGGAACGCACCGGAATCGGCCCCATCCTGGCCTCTGTGCAATGCCGTTTCAAGATATCACTGACGTACCCGGATACCATCTCTGTCGGGGTCAGAGTCTCGGAAATAATGGATGACCGCTTCACGATGGAGTGTGCCGTGGCAAGCCAGCGTTTGGGAAAAATTACGACTGTGGGAGAAGGCGTGATCGTCTCGTTCAACTATCGGGAGAACAAAAAGGCAGACCTGCCCGCCGAGGTGAGAGAGCGAATTTTGGCGCTGGAAAAGACAGCGTCCCGTTGAGGAGAAAAATTATGAAAATCACAATCAAGTACTGCTCTCAGTGAAACTATTTGCCACAGGCTTCCAGTTTGGCAGCCTCTATCCGCGAGTGTTTTGGAGTTGATCCAAAGGTCTCGCCTGGTGATGTCGGGATGTTCGACGTGGTGGTGGATGGCAAGGTGATCTATTCCAAGTATGAAACGGGTAGATTCCCCTCGGATGACGAGGTGATAGAAAAGCTGAGCGCGCAGAGAAACTAGGACACGGGTTGCAGAGAGGGTCGAGCAGTGTTGTTGCTCACTCAATAAACGAAACGCATAGACGCAGGAGGAAAGATATTCATGAAAGATCAATTTGATCTACTGTTGATGGGCGGCAGTGTCGTCACCGGTGAGTGCATCCGCCGCACCGACGTGGGTGTGCGGGGCGAGACCATCGTCGCCGTCGAGCCAAACCTACCCCGCGAGAACGCCCGCGAGGTGATAGATGTCACCGGCAAGTACGTCTTTCCTGGCATCATTGACGTACACGTCCACCCTGTTTATCTCGATACCGTGGGGGATTGCTCGCGCATCGCGGCCTACGGCGGCACGACGACGCTGCTGTACTATGCCTACGCCCGCACCGGTGACAATTTGGTACAAAAGGTCGGGGAGATGTTGGAAGACGGGCTGGCGAACTCGGTGCTCGACTTTGGCCTGCACGGTGGGATGTTCGAGGCGTCCAAACAGTTGCAGGATGTGCCTCAGGTGTTCGAGATGGGCGTGCGTACCTTCAAGTTCTTTATGCCCTACATCAAGCAAGGCTGGACCACCGACGATTATCATCTTGCTAAAGCGATGGATATGCTGGCCGGTCTGGGCGGCATGGCGATGGTCCACGCCGAAAACGGCGGCGCGATTGACTATATGGAGGATAAATACCTTACCGGCCCTGACGCTTCGGCCAAATACTTTAATACCACCCGTCCGGCGGCGATGGAGGAGGAGGCCGTCTTTCGCGCCATTCGTATGGCCGAGGTGATGGAGTGCCCGCTCTACATCGCGCACAACACCACCGCCCGCGCCATGCGCCACATCCGCGAGGCGCAGGAGGCCGGGCTGCCGGTCTATGCCGAAACCTGTCCCCAGTATCTCACGCTGACCAAAGACATTCTCAAAGAACGGGGCGCGTTAGCCAAGATCGGCCCGCCCATACGCACCGCCGCCGACCGGGCCGGGCTGTGGGACGCGCTGGCAGAGGGCGTGATCCAGGTGGTGGGCACAGACCACGCGCCCAAGCGCAAAGACGTGAATGGCGATTTTTTGGAGCAACCTTTCGGCGCCCCCCAGATCGAGACGCTGCTGCCGCTGGTCTATGACGGCGGCGTGAACGCCGGCAAGATCAGCGTGGTGCGGCTGGTGCAGGTGTTGTGCGAGAACCCGGCTCGCATCTTTGGCCTTTATCCCAAAAAGGGCACTATCGCCGCCGGATCCGACGCCGATTTGGTTGTCTTTGACTCCACCCGCGCGTTCACCATCCGCGCCGAAAACCAACACTCCAACGCCGGGTACACGCTCTACGAGGGGCGCAGTGTGCTGGGCTGGCCGGAGGCGACCTTCCAGCGCGGGCGGCGCGTACTGTGGCAGGGGGAGATCGTGGCCAAGCCGGGTGGGGCGCAGTTCTTGCCCACGCTAGAGGAGTAATGAGCAAATGAGAAAAAATTCGTCAATCCCGCCAATCCGTGTTCTAACCGGCAACGAGGCTCTTGTCTTGGGCGCACTGCGGGCCAGGGTCAAAGTCGCCACCGGCTATCCGGGCACGCCCTCGTCGGGCGCGCTGGCGAGTCTCTTGAAGATGGACTTGGGCGACGACCGGCACGTCGAGTGGAGTGTCAACGAGAAGGTTGCCTTTGAGATCGCGGCGGGTGCCGCCTGGGCCGGACAGCGAGCGCTGTGTACAATGAAGATGTCTGGGTTGAGCGTGGCCGCGGACGCGGTCTATTCTATTGCCTACTCTGGCGTGAACGGCGGACTGGTGATCTATGTGGCCGACGATTCGGGCGTCAGCGCCGGGATGTGTGAGCAGGACTCGCGCCTCTACGCGGCGATGTTCGATCTGCCAATGCTGGAACCGGCGTCTGTGGCGGAGGCGTACAAGCTGACGCAGATTGCCTTTGATCTCTCCGAGCAAACCGGCTCCCCTGTCTTTGTCCGGCTGGTGACTTCTATCGCTAACGCTCACGCTCCGGTGGAGATCGAAGAGCCGCTGTCGCCTGAGAAGCGAGAAGTGATCCTGGAACGAGATATTACCAAATATACCAAAGCGGGTTCGGCCATTTGTATGGATCAGCATCGTGACCTGATCGCCCGCTTGGAGCAGGCGGGCCAGGTTATCCACGAGATGGGGCTGAACGAGCTACAATTGGCGCCCTCGGCGGGTGGATTGGGCATCGTCGCGTCTGGGATAGCGGCCGCTTACTTGGAAGAGGGGTTTGAGATTCTGGAGAGAAACCAGGTTTTTAGTAAGCAAAGCGGCAAAAACCTGGTTTCTACGCTGCGCGTCGTGTCGACCCATCCATTCCCGGCGGCGGAGGTGCGCGCGTTACTCAATCACTGCGACACCGTCCTGGTGTTGGAGGAACTGGAACCGCATCTCGAAAAGAGCATCTATGTTGAGGCTCACAAGATCGGTTTCGAGGGCCGCATCATCGGCAAGTTGGACGGCACGTTCAGCCGGAGCGGCGAGTACGGTGTGGAACAGATTGTGCGCGGTGTTAGCGAGGCGCTGGGGGTTAAAGAAACCTGGTTTTTTGAAAAAAACCAGGTTTCTGACGTAGCGGAACAACTGACCGCCGCGCGCCCCATCACCGTTTGCGCCGGATGTCCCCATCGAGGCACGTATATGGCCGTCAACCAGGCTCTCAAGAAACTGAAATTCAAAAAAGACGAGGTGATGGTGACGGGCGACATCGGCTGCACCATCCTGGGGATGAACCCGCCGTTTCACACCGTCTGGAACGAGGTCTCGATGGGTACCAGCGTCAGTCTGGCCCAGGGGTACGTCCACGCCGGCATCGAGACGCCCGTCATCGCCACCATTGGCGATTCCACATTCTTCCACGGCGGCATCCCTGGCCTGATCAACGCCATCCAGCACCAGGTTCCACTGACACTGATCATTCTAGACAACGGCTGGACCAGTATGACGGGCATGCAGACCAACCCTGGCACCGACGAAGCGTTCCAGCCGCCCGGCAGCCATCGGGTGGACATTGCCAAACTGATTCCCGCGTTGGGGGTGGATCAATTTTTTATCATTGACCCCTTTGACCTGGAGGACTCGGCGGCGACAATCCAAAAGTGCCTGGCACTGTCGGGCGTCAAGGTAGTGCTGGCCCGCCAGGAGTGCGCGATCCAGGCCCAGCGGCGGGGGCTCGCGGCAGGTAAAACCAAAGTGATTCCCCAAGAGTGTACCCTGTGCAAGCAGTGCGTCGTCGTCACCGGCTGCCCGGCCATCAGCTTGGCGGAGGATACTATCGTCATTGACCACGCCCAGTGCTACGGCTGCGGCCTCTGCGCCCAGGTCTGCAAATTCGATGCTATCGAGTGGGAGGCAGCGAAATGAAATACGATATTTATCTCGTCGGCGTCGGCGGTCAGGGCGTTCTGACCATCGGCGATCTTATCACTGAGGCGGCTGCGCGGCAGAGGATTCCGGTCAGCTTTTACCCCACGAAGGGCATGGCCCAGCGGGGCGGGGCCGTCAAGGCGCGGCTGCGGCTGGGCCGCGAGTTCGCTGGCCCGAATATCCCGGAGCGAGGCGCTGACCTGGTGATCGCTATGGAACGCTCGGAAGCGCTCAAGGCGGTGCGCTTTATCAAGCCGGGCGGCGACTTTGTTTTATTCGGCCACGTCTGGGCGCCTCCGGCCGTGATGCTGGGCAAGGAGGACTATCCCACGCTGGAGCAGGTGCGGGAACAGGTGCAGGAGGCGGGAGGCAAGATGCACTATCTGGCTCCTAAAGATCTGCCGCTTTACGAGGGCGGTCCTGTAGCGGCGAACGTCTATGTGCTGGGCGCGGCGCTCGGCCATACTCCCCTGAAGGAGATACTGGATCAGTCTGAGGCGGCGAACCTGGTGCAAGCTCGGTGGGCGAAAGGCGCGGAGCGCAACGAGCTGGCGTTTCAGGCTGGATTAGGGCCAATGTTCGAAGGGGAGCGTGAATTTTGAAACACTTGGGATTGGCATGATTCGATTGGAGAAGGATAATTGGCACAGGCTATCGAAATTGGCGGAATAACTCGATCCGCCGACGCAGGTATTCTGGAACTGGCGAAAGCCCATCACGTTGGTTGTCTCAAGCGATACCGCAACGGTGAGATACTCTATTGGCAGGGCGACCCTGTCGAGTGTCTGTATGTAGTGAAACGAGGGAAAATAAAGACATCCGTGCTCTCATCAGCGGGCAAAGCTCACGCTTATGGGGTCTGGGGGCCGGGGTGTTTGATGGGTGTAACGGCTTATTTGCTCGGTAAAGCCCACATTTGTATGGCCGATGCTATGGAGAACACCGATGTGTGGGTCATTCCGCTGCTAGAGTTTGAGCGTTTGTTGGCTAGCGATGCTCGCTTTTCTTTAGCGGTGTTGAAGGAACAAGCGCGGACGGTCGAGTTGTTTGTGCGTGAGATAGATAGCCTCAGTCTGATGAACGTACAACAGCGTCTAAAGCACAGCCTGACGAGGCTGGCTAGCGAGTATGGGCTTGCGACGGACAGAGGCATCAAGATTGATCTGGACATTACGCATGAGGAGATCGCCGAATTAACAGGGGCGAACCGCAGTACCGTCACAGCTTACCTGAACGATTTGAGGAAACAAGGCTACTTGTGGAAGGACGGCCGTCGCTTGGTCATTTTTCCACCTCAGCACGTAAGAATCCTCGACGGGCTGAAACAGGCCGTGGTCGAGTCCGACGGCCACGGAGCCATAAGCTGGGCCAGAAAGGTGGTTGAGGAGAGAGTAGGCTCAGCCAGAGCTTTGGATGCGTTGACGTATGGTATGCAGCAAGTCGAAAATGGTTTTGCCCGGGGAGAACTCTTTGCCCCTGACGTGATTGTGGCTGCCTCTGCCGTGAAAAGCGCCTTGTCAATCATAGAGAAGGGAGTCAGGAGAACAGGAAGAGCGGTGAAACCCCGAGGGACCGTCGTCATAGGAACGGTTCGCGGTGACGTCCACGATTTGGGAAAAACCATGGTGGTCACCCTTCTCACGGTTGGGGGCTTTGAGGTCATTGACCTGGGTGTGGATGTTTCCGCTGAACGGTTCTTGGAGGCGGTCAGAAAGTTCAGGCCCGGCATCTTGGCCATGTCGGTTGTCATGTCTGGGGGCGCACAGGAACAACTCAAGGTCAGCACGATGTTAGAACAAGAGGGCTTTAGAGGCAGAGTTAAAATCATGGTTGGAGGGGGAGGGATAACTCCCAAACTTGCCCAAACGTTGGTAGTGTTCAAACCGAACAAATGAGCTATGGTTCTGCACTGGACACTTTTTTGCTAATCTGGTATGTTGTTGCCTTCCAAATCCATCACTGGGAGGGCAACAATGAGAAAAATGCGCGAGATAGGGCAAACTTTGAAAGT
>DUEK01000036.1 GCA_011192155.1 Thermoflexia bacterium | reverse complement strand
TCTCGATGATGCGCTGGATCTCGTCGTCGAGCACCATCTCCCACAGCCCGTCCGAGCACAAGAGAAGCACGTCGCCGGCTCGTAGTTGGCGCGTGAAAGTATCTACTTCTACGTCCGCATCGTGGCCCAGGCAGCGGTAGATTTGGTTGCGTTGGGGATGGCTGCGCACGTCCTCCGGCCCGATGACGCCGGCGTCCACCAGCCGGGCCACCAGTGAGTGATCCTGCGTGATCTGTTCCAGCCGTCCCTCGCGTAGCAGGTAGGTGCGGCTGTCGCCGGTGCTGGCGATGGTCGCCACGCTGCCGATGATGAGCGCCGCCGTCACCGTGGACCCCAGGTCGCTGCCCTCCGCCTGGGCGCGGCTCACGAGCGCGCCGTTGGCTTGTTGAATCGCCTGGGCCAGCAGTTCACCGGGCACGTCCTCGGTCGTCAGTTTGCGCGTTGTCTTTTGCAGGTCGGGCAGGACTTTGGTTTTTATGATCCAGTCGGTCACGATCTTGTTGACGGTGCGGCTGGCTACGTCTCCCGCGTCGTGCCCCCCCATCCCGTCGGCGACCAGATAGAATCCGACGGGCACTGCGCGCCCATCCTGTTCTTTGTCGAAGGTGAAGGTGACGACCGCGTCCTCGTTGCGGGGGTGTTTCTGGCCGGGATGGGTTGCTTGCCCGTGGGAGGGCTTGAGGGGGCGCGCCGGGGGCGGGGCGGACGGCATTAGGGCAAAGTCGGTCAGCATATCCTGCACCGAGGCGTACTGGCCCTGCATCGCCCGCTCGATAAAGATGCGCAGCGGGGCCGGGACGAGTTCGATGCCCGCGCGTTGCAACTCCTCGCCGGTGGCCAGGTAAAAGAGCAGCGAGGCCAGGAAAGCGACGTTGCTGTTGATCTGCGCCCGCAATACATCGCCGGCGCCGGGTTGCAGGCGGGCGCAGGTGCTCAAGTCGGCCAGCCTGATACTTCTCTCGCCGCCGGTTATGATGAGGCTTTCGATGCTGGCGCCGCCGACCTCGAGATGAGCAAAGTCGCGCCCGTGTAGATAGGCCAGGGCCTGGCCAACCTGGGCTGCCCCGGCGAGTGCTTCGTCGGGCGAGCGTTGCCGTTGTCCGCGCACCAACACGCCCCAGCGGCCGGGGTGCTCCACCACGGTATAGACGCTTTCCTGGTATTGGACGATGGCCCGGTGGGGCAGGATGTTGGGATGCCCCGCGCTCAGGCGAATCAATTGTTCAATATCGGTCTCGGAAAGGTGTTTGTTTGGGCGCGCGCGTCGCTCGTGGATCAGGACGGGCTGCAGGGTGGTCCGGCATTGCTGGCACAGTCCGTCGGCGGGCGTATGTGGCTGCGGCGACCCGCAGGAGGGGCAAGTGAGGTCAAGCGCGTCGTAGTAGGTGGAGCGGGCCAGCTCGTGCGCCGCCACGATGCTGTACCGCCGGTGCGAGTTCTGAGGATGGGTGAGGGTGCTGCCCGGTTGGAGCGGCGGCAACCGGCCGATGGTCTGAGACAGGGGTTGGGTGGGGGCCGTTGACGGCAAGGGGCGAGTCTTGGCCGGTAGCTTTGCGTCCTTAGCCTGCCGTTTCACCTTTTTACTTTTATTCGATGGTGTAGCGCTTAGCGGCGAGAGATCGGCGCCGCAAGAGGAGCAGAACTTGGCCCCCCGCCGGTTCTGTGCGCCACATTTCAGACAAGTGATCATTGCAATGTCTCCCTACTGTAGGTCGGAATGTCATTCCGACGTATTTTCTCAACAAGATGGGGGAGTAGTGTGGTGGGGCAGGCTTTCTAGCCTGTCCAAACGGCAGACTGGAAAGTCTGCCCCACTTTCGCCCCAAGATATTGAGAGGATACATTCCGACTTGCCAGCTTATGATTGCATCAGGACAATGAGAATGATTATGGTCATCGCCAACATCGCCAACATCATCAGCCCGGCCGCGAGCATGCCGATGATCGCCATCACGTATTCCCCTTTGCCGGCTTGGTCGCGGTATTTGGTCAGCATCAGGCCTCCCATCGCCAGCGCGGCTGGCATACTCAGGTTGCCCCCACAGACGCCCACGATGCAGGGGAGTATGAGCGTCCCCGAATCTAGCCCCAGTGGGTCTTCGAGCAGTATCATGGCTAGGGGATGGATGCAACCGAGAATCCAGCTTAGCAGCCCCAATACCAGCGTGGCGATGGCGAGCCGTTTTGTTTTCTTGTCCCGTCGAACAACCTGAATGACCGGAACGGATGCTGCGCCGACGGAAGGGTCGGCGGCCGGCGCCGGCCGGGCCGGCCGAGCGGCTGCCACCGCCGGTCGCGATGGTCGCGGTGAGGGTATGCGGCCTAGAGCTGCTTTGAACTCGTCCGCCGATTGGTAGCGATGCACGGGATCGGGAGCCATGGCCGCCAGGATAGCTTGCGCCACAGGTTTTGAGATTTGGGGGTTGAGTTTTCTGGGTGAGGTTAGTTCCGTCGCGCCGATGAGGCTTTCGACGCTGTCGGCCGGTTCCTGGCCGGTGAGCAGGGCGTACAGCGTGGCCCCCAGCGCATAGATGTCGGAGCGGTTGTCGGTGTGACCGCGCCCGTACTGCTCCGGCGGCGAGTAGCCGGGTGTGACGGCGCGCGCGCCCGCCGTCGTGCGGAGTATGGGGTCATAGATTTTGGCGATGCCAAAGTCCACCAACATGGGGCGGCCTTGTGACGTGATCTTGATATTGGCCGGCTTGACGTCGCGGTGGATAATGGGCGGGATCTGGCTGTGGAGGTACTCAAGTGCGTCGCAGATTTGGACGATCCAGGGCAGCGCTTCGGCCTCCGGCAGCGGGCCGCGCTGGTCGAGCGTTTCTTGCAGGTCTTGTCCCTCGACGAAATCCATCACCAGGTACTGGCCCTGCCCAGGTATAGAAAAGTGGTCGGTGACGCGCGGCATGTTGGGGTGGTGTAGGTTCGCTAGGATGGCGGCCTCTTTTTCAAACTGCCGCGCCGCATCGGGCGAGGCGTCGAGGTTTTCCTTCAACGCGCAGGGCCGGCTGAGCCGTGTATCCCAGGCGCGGTAGACGGCGCCGAATCCGCCTTGCCCCAGCAGCTTGGCGATGCGGTAGCGGTTCTCTAATACCTGTCCGGCTGAAAGTGGCATAGTTGCTCCTCTGAGGTGCGACGCGCTTCAAAAGTGCGTCGCACCTCTCTGTATCAAGGTGCGTACACTACCAGGTCGTCAAAGTGCACTTCTGTTGGGTCCTCCTCGAAGGTGGTTGTAGTCAAGGCGATGTCTCCTTCAGCAAATGTGTAATCCTCTGCCTCTGCCAACAATTCCCCGTTGACGGTCAGCGTCAGGTTGGCTCCATCACAGACGGCGCGGATATGGTTGGTAGCGTCTCCCTGGTTGATGGCATCGGATGTGGTCCAATCCACCAGGGGGTTGAACTCGTTCTCCACGATGACGTGGATGGCATAGTAGCCGTCCCCGCTGACGCGCAGGAGGTAACCATCGTCGTTCGACTGGACCCGGCACATGACACCGTAGGCGTTGTTATCGTTGTCTGGAGCCGAGATTTGAGTGGCGTCTACCTCGACGATGGTATCGTCGAAGGAATCGTTAGCTAGTCCCCACATCATTTGCTCATTCTCGGTGGAGGTGACAAAGTAGGCGCCCTCAGTGTAGCCTACGTCGCCGGTATCATAGTTTCCTACTTCCCATCCACTGCTAGAGTCGCTGAAATCGTCCTGCAATATGATCTCTACTGATGGGCTGGCGACCAAGTTATCATAGTGTATCTCTGTTGGTTCGTCTTCGAAGGTGGCCGCTGTCAGAGAGATGTTGCCTTCGGTGTAGGTGCTGTCCTCCACCTCCGCCAGCAGTTCCCCGTTGACGGCTAGCGCCAGATGGGAGCCGTCGCAGGCTGCGCGAATGTGGTTGGTTCCGTTTCCCTGGTTGATTGCGTCGGAGGATGTCCAGTCCACCAGCGATTCCCAGTCGCCATCCATAATTATTTGGATGGAATAATAACCGTCACCGCTGATCACAAATCCATATCCATTGCCGCTCTGTTCGCGGCATTTCACGCCGTAGGCGTTGTTGTCGTTGGTCGGGGCCAGAACCTGGGTAGCGTCCACCTCAATGATGATGTTTTCAAAGGAGCGATTGGCCACGCCCCACATCACGTCTCCGTTGTTCTCACTGCGCACAAAGTAGATGCCGTCCTTATAGCCCACACTGCCGCCATCATAGTCCCCTACCTCCCAGCCGGAGCTTGGATCGCTAAAATCGTCCTGGAACAAGGCATTGCCTGTGTCTACTGGTGCGGGTGTGTTGATGGGCCGGGGTGTAGACGTGGGGAGCGGGGCGGTGGCGGTGGGTTGGCGCGGTGTGGCGGGCGGTGCGAACGTGGGTGTGGGAGGGAGCGGCGTCGCTTTGTCTTTGCCAATCAAGTATAGTCCCAGCAAGGCGGCGCCCACTGCCAGCGCCAGACACAGCAATCCGGCGACCGTCAACCCCACGCCCCCCATCAGGAAGCCGCGCTTGCGTTTGGCGGGAGGTTCCGGCTCGGCGGCGGACGGCGCTTGCGCGCGCTCCGGTGTGGCGCGGCGCGGCACGACGCGGGTGGCCCGCTCCGAGACGTTCAACGCTTGCGCCATCTCCTCCGCGCTTTGGTAGCGGTTCTCCATTGCCATCTCTAACGATTTGAGCACGACCGCCTCGGTGGTCGTGCTGACGGCGGCGTTGACGCGGCGCGGCGGCGCGAATGAGGCCGGGCTGGCCATGCGATGGGTGGCCGTGGGCGGCATGTGACCGGTGAGAGCGTGATAGATGGTCGCTCCCATGCTGTAGATATCCGAGCGGGGGTCGGTGTGGCCCGCTCCTATGTCGTACTGCTCCGGCGGAGCGTACTCTGGTGTTCCGGCTCCGCGCATCACCGTCCGCGTCTGCGGGTCGTTAGGGTTCCACAGTTTGACCAGCCCAAAGTCCACCAGCACGGCCCGTCCCTCTGGCGTGACAATGATGTTCAGTGGCTTGATGTCGCGGTGGAGTATACCTTGCTTGTGGCAATAGGTCAGCGCGCTCAGCAGTTGCTCGGCCCACTCTAGCACCTGCGATTCCGGTTGCGCTCCTTCGCGCTCGATTCTTTCAGCCAGGCTCTCGCCCTCCACAAAATCCATCACCAGGTACTCGTTGTTCTGCCAGGCAAAGTAGTCGGTGACGCGCACCAGGCTGGGGTGGGTGAACGTAGCCAGCACTTGCGCCTCCTGCTCGAATTGTTGGCGCAATTGAGCCAGCATAGCGGCGTTGAGACCGGCTTGCGGGATCATCTCTTTGAGCGCGACGGGATGGTTCAGGCGCGTGTCCCAGGCGCGGTAGACGGCTCCCATACCTCCTTGTCCGAGTAGTTTGGCGATGCGGTAGCGGTTTTCTACCGTCTGTCCTTCTGAAAGTGGCATGGCTTTCTCCTCGATTCTGTGTATAGAACTAGTCTGATATTTTGGTTATCCACGAAAATCATGATTCGTCATTCACAATTCGCAACTCAAAGCAAGAGCATGGTCGCAACTATTCCCAGAACGGCGGCTATGACAGTTACCTCTATTAGCATAACGCCGATGGTCACGATCCAGCGGAAGCGCACTTGTTGCACCTGGGGCGCGATGGTGACGCTGACCGGGATGCGCTGCTTGTACCCGCTTTTCAGCGCGATCTCTACGTGGGCGCTGATTTCCTGCTCCGCCGGCACTAGGAGACGGGTGTGCAGGCCGGCCCAGCGCTTTATTATTCCACCCTGCAATTGTAGCCGTCCGGGCTTGAGGCGCTTGGTATCTAGCGTGATGGTGACTTTTTTGCCTTGCTTGTTGATTTTTTGGGGGTGGACGTGCAACCACGGGACGTCGGCGCTGAGCGTAGCCTGCTCGCCGGCGGGGAGCGTGAACGTCAGTGCTTGGGCCGACGCACCGCTGCCAACCAGCATCTCCCCAAAGTTCACCCAATTTGGGCTAGGCTTTAGTTTGCCCGGCGCGGGCGGTGGGCCGGCAGCGGGCCGGGCCGGTTTCTTTTTCCTTGACTTTTGTTTGGGGGCTGCGCCGTCTCCCAGGAGGGCGCTTTGCATTTCGCTCATAGACTGGTGGCGCTTGATTTTTTCGGCCTGCACCGCTTCCGCGATGGCTCTATCTACCTGCCGGCTTACTTGAGGGTTGAGGCTGCGCACCGATGGGAAATGAAACGGTCGGGTGATCGGTTCGCGCAGCGTGAGCAGTTGGTGGAGCATGGCCCCCAATGCGTAGATGTCGGCTCGCTCGTCGGTCTGTGCTCGGCCGTATTGTTCCGGCGGCGCGTAGCCGTCGGTGCCAAATTCGATGGTGTCTTTTTTCTTGCCTAGTTTGTAAAAGCGGGCGATGCCGAAATCAATCAGTTTGACCTGGTCGGAGCTGTCCAGCACCATCACGTTGGCCGGTTTTATATCCCGATAGATGATCTTTGGTTTCTGATCGTGCAAGTAGGCGAACACATCGCATAATTGTCTGGCCCAGTCCAACACCCGTTCTTCCGGGAACGGATCGCTGCGCCTTTCGAGCATTTTTTGCAGCGTCTGGCCCTTGATAAATTCCATCACCATATAATGCCGTTCTCCCTCCTGAAAGCGGTCGCTCACCCGCGCCAGGTTGGGGTGGCTCAGCCGGGCCAGCAGTTCCGCCTCGCGCTGGAAAGATTCCAGCACGTGCTCTCGCTCTGCCTGGGCAATGGCCGATTCGGACATCTCTTTCACGGCGACGATTTTGCCCTGGAGTCGCTTATCTTGGGCCTTGTAGACGGCCCCCATACCTCCCTGGGCGATCTTTTCCATGATCACGTACCGTCCGGTCAGGGTGGTGAGGGGCAGCATCTCGCCGGTGCCAAAGCGTCCTCGCGGCAGGGGGGGTGTGGCAGGCGGCGCTGTCGCCGCTATCGAGAGCGGGCGGCTGCAACTGCGACAAAAGCGCGCGCCGGGGCGGGTGGGTGTGCCACAATAAATGCAGCGCGAACCGGTTGTGGGAGGGGCGGGCGGCGTAACCAAAGGCGCTTGGCAGATAGGGCAGAAGCGGGCAGCTTGGCGCACCGTTGCGCCACAATGGGGACAGGTATGGTCGGTGTTGGTGGAGATGACACTGCCAATCGACTCGCCACATTGCTTGCAAAAGCGCGCGCCTGGCCGCAACGTTGCCCCACAATGAGGACACGTCGGCGGGGCGGCGGCCGGCAGCACGCATCGGCACTTGCGGCAGAAGCGCGCTTCCGGACGATTGCTCGTACCACACTGTGGGCAGACGTTCACTGGTTTTCTCTCTCGTCGCTCTCGTGCAACAGTAGGGTATAGGCGGCCGGCCCAAAGCGGACGATGGAATTATCCTTCAAAGCAAACTCTCTTTCCTTGATGCGGACCTCGTCATCGGGGTTGCCCTTGTAACCCACAAAGGTGCCGCTGGTGCTGTTCAGATCGCGCACGACCCAGCGTCCATTGCACCGGTACAGTTCAGCGTGGTGTCGTGAGACGGTGGGGCTGGTGATGATCAGATTGTTTCCCGCCTCTCTTCCCACGGTGACGCTTTCCTTGTTGACCTCGTCCAGCCGGATGAGCGGTTCCGATAGCGTGTGGCCCCGCGCCACCAGCGCGGCAAAGGGGGCTGGCTGCCAATCTGATAGTTTTTGCGTGGGGTGCGCCAGTTGCCAGCGCTTTAGCCCCATCAGTTGGGGGATGCGGCTCATCTCTTGGCGCGATAGTTTCACTTTGCTCGATGAGCGCGATACCAGCGCGAACAGGAAAGCGGGCAGCCCCAGCGCCTGCACGGGCCAATCGCCGATGTCTATATCGCTGTCCTCGGACAGGTCTGGGTAGAGGACGATACTGGTCATCACGTCGCTCCAATCCGTTGGATGGGGGCGCGCCGCATCAGAGCTGATTTCTTCGGCGTGGGTCTGGCACCAATTTTTCCAACTGTGGTAGTTGCGCTGGGCTTGTTTGAAGGGGTTGGGCCGGTCGGGGTTGAGGATGACCTCGCTGCCATCCTCGTGAATCGCCTTCCAGTTGCCCTCACGCCGGCCGACGATGTGGTCCCAGACGTGTTTAAGCTCGGCCAGAAAGACGCCGTCTTGTTTGAGCACGACCAGGTCAATCTCGTTGCTCTGGCCGGCGAAAAAGTTGTGCAGGAGTACGAAATGCTCCTGTTGGGGATGTAGATATTGATACAGTTCGAGCAGCGTTTTCTGCTCTGCTTCGTGGTGCGACTTACTGCCGTACCATACATCAACGCTCACAGGCTGCCTCCTTTTGCCCGCCAAGGGCCGTTCTTGTGAAAAAGTTATTTTCCCCATCACGGGGCCGTAGATGTCTGTGGAATCACTTCGACGTCGTTTCTGAACGACGCCTTATTGTACCATCAGGCGGCGGAACGCGCCACTAAACGTAGCCATTGGCGGCGCGGGATCGTCCAACAACTTGGACGTGCGGGGAGGGATTATGTGCTATTGCGTTGGCGACCAGCTTTCGCTGTTGCCGGGAGTGTTGGTGATTTGCACTATCTCTCCCTCTGCGGTCAGGTGATACACTTCGCGCTTGCCGCCGCGATTTGATGTAAGGAATATGACGCCATCCGGTGTTAGTACCGGATCCCAGCTTTCACTGTTTCCAGGGGTGTTGGTGATCCGTGTTACATTTCCTGTTCCGGTCAGGTGATATATTTCCCGCTTGCCGTTGCGATCCGAGGTAAAGAGGATATCGCCATTTGGCGTCGAACTTGGCCCCCAGCTTTCGCCATCGCCGGGAGTGTTGGTGATTTGCACTACCTCTCCCTCTGCGGCCAGGTGATGCACTTCACGCTTGCCGTCGCGATCCGAAGTGAAGAGGATGTCACCATCTGGCGTCGAGCTCGGCCCCCAGCTTTCGCCATCGCTGGCAGTGTTGGTGATTTGCACTATTTCTCCCTCTGCGGACAGGTGATATATTTCCCGCTTACCGTCGCGGTCAGAGGTAAAGAGGATGCTGCCATCAAGCATCGGGGCCGGTTCCCAGCTTTCACCGTTGCCAGGGGTATTGGTGATTCGTGTTACATCTCCTGTTTCTGCTAGGTGATAGATCTCACGTTTGTTGTCACGGTTCGATGTAAAGATAATGGCGCCGTCGGGCATCGGAACCGGCGACCAGCTTTCGCTGTCGCTGGGAGTGTGGGTGATCCGCACCAGTTCTCCCTGTTCGGTCAGGTAGTATATTTCCCGCTTGCCGTCACGGTTTGAAACAAAGAGTGGACAAGCCGTCAGTGATCTGGCGATTGGAGATACTGGACTGGAAGTAGGTGTTGGTTTCACCACGGCCATCAGTGCAGAGCGGCTTGTTTGGATTATGCCAAACGCCGCCGCCGCAACCAGCGCCAGCGCGATTATTCCGCCGACTGCCCAAGCCCATACAGGTATGTGCCTCTTCCGCGGCAGGATGGCTTGCTGCGACTTGGGGAGCACCTTTGTCGCCTGGTGTTTGGGTCTTGGTTTCCGCTTGGGCGCGACAGTTGGTCTTGCCGGGCCGGGCGCTCCATCTTCCAGCGCCGCCGCCATTTCCTGTGTGTTATCGAACCGCTCATCGCGCGGCAGTTTCATCGCTCGCAATACCGTTGCCTCCATCGGCGCGCTCACTTGCAGGTTCAAACGTCGTGGGGGCATAAAGTCGCTGGGATCGGCCATCCGTTCGGTGGCCGTCAACGGAGCCTGGCCGGTCAGCGCGTGATACAGGGTCGCGCCCAGGCTGTAAATATCGGAGCGGGGATCGGTGTGTTGTCCTCGGACGCTGTATTGCTCCGGCGGGGCGTATTCCGGTGTGCCCATTCCCCGCATCGCTGTTTTTGTGCGCGGGTCGTTGGGGTCCCATAACTTGACCAGCCCAAAGTCCACCAGCACTGCACCCCCCCTCGCATCGGGGGGGGCGCCCTCCGGCGTGATGATGACGTTCTGAGGCTTTACGTCTCGGTGAATGATGCCTTGGCTGTGGCAGTAGGCCAGCGCGTCGAGTAACTGCTTGGCCCAGGCCGTCACTTGCTCTTCTGGCAGCGCGCCCTCTCGCTCAATGCGCTCGGCCAGGTTTTCGCCTTGGACGAATTCCATCGCCAGGTAAGCATTGCCGCGCTCCTCGAAGAAATCTGTCACGCTTACCAAATAGTTGTGTTTCAGTCGGGCCAGGACTTGGGCCTCCTGTTGGAACTGCTGCCGCAGTTGTGCCAGGGTTTGAGGATCGAGTCCCGGCTGGGGGATCATTTCTTTGAGGGCGACAGGGATGTTGAGCCGGGTATCCCAGGCGCGATAGACGGCCCCCATTCCTCCCTGACCAAGCAGGGAGACGACGCGGTAGCGTTTACCTATCATCTGTCCCTGGGTTAGCGTCATTTGTTTTCTCCTTCGCTCCGACGCAATGTACTTTGGGAGTGCGACGCGCCTAACTTGCGCGTCCCATAACGCAGTTTCTTGGTTAGCCTCGGATCAGCTTGGCCGTGCTGCTCCAGTTCCTCTGCTTGTTGTTTCACATCGGCGGCCAGTTTCTCCTCGCCCATATCCAGCAGCCGGGTAGCGGCGGCCTGTAGTTTTTGCGTCGCCCCGGTCACGTCTCCCGCTTCCAGGTCGCTTTGTGCCCGCTGCTGCAATTTGTAAGCGCTCAACGCCTCGACGACGTGCATCACCTGGGTTGCCTGTTGGGCCGCTTGGGCCGGGTCGGTGGTGTACTCGACCACTACGTCGGCCCGTGTCTTGAGGCCAGCCAGATTGCCGGCTGGGTCGTCGCAGGCCAGGAGCGCCTGGGCCAACCGGTAGATGCCCGCCTGGCGCTGCGGCGCGATCAGTTCCAGAAGCAGCGTTGGCTCTTCTCCTGCGACCAAATTGCCCAACGGAAAGTTGTAGCTGCCGTCTTTGTTGATCGCTTCCAGTGGCGCGATGGTGGGGCGGACGCGGTAGGCGGCTCGCACCTCTACCCCCTGTGCGGGGCGCAGCTTTAGCTCCAGGTTGCGATAGCGCACCGCCTGCGCGCGCTGTAATTCGCGGGCAAAGGCGGCCGGGATGTCGTCGGCGTTCTCCAGTAAATATGGTTCGCCGCCGGTCTGGTCGGCGATGGGGATCATCAATTCCTCGTTGAACTCGCCCCCTAGTCCCATCGTGCTGATGGGGATGCGTTTCTGGCGGGCGTGGGCGGCCCAGGCGCGACAGTCGTTCTCGTCCAGCGTAAAGCCGTCGGTGAACACCAGTAGCCGGTCGGCCCGGTCGCCAGAGGTATCTCGACGCAATTCCTCAAAGCCCAACTTTATCCCATGTCCGATGTAGGTTTTGTCTCCCAGCCGGAGGTGGTCAAGTCTCTCAATGGCATCCAGCAGTCGCTGTTTCTGGGCGCCGGAGGTGTTGGGGATGAGGGTTGTCGCCTCACTGGCAAAGGCGACCAGGGAGAAGCGGTCGGCGGAGCGGAGTTGTTCGACGGCGGCTCGTAGCGCGTCCTTGACCAGGTCAATTTTGCGCGGCAGGCGCATCAGCGCTTTGACGGGGATTTCGCCCGATTCCCAGGCGGGGACGCCGTCTACCAGCACTTCTTTCAGCGCCCCCGCGCGGGCCAGTTCTTCAAACTGGGCCTCGTTTGCCAGCCGGATGTGCATAGATTCGCTGGTATCCACCACCAGCCCCAGGTTGACGGGGAGAAAGTCGTCGCCCGCGCTGCTGCCGGTCTCTAGCAGGAGATAGACCAGGCGGGGCTGGCGGGTGACGGGGATATAGGGGGTGTTCAACGCGGACGTCAATTGCAAGGGTGCTGACATTTTGTTTCCTCTTCTGTCATGTTACTCCGAGCGGCGACAAAAATCAAGGACGCCTGAAATTCCTCGTTGTCGTTCCAGTGACAGCATCTTACGCAGTCCTTCTCCATACAGCCCGTCGCGCTGTTCCATCAACGTCGCTTGCCTGGTTGCGCCCAGTGTTTGCAGTGCTTTGTGGGCTACCCACTCGGCAAAACCTTCGCAGAGCAAGAGATCGTCGAGCAGCGGGCAGTTCTCTCTATGCCAGGCGTGCCCCCACTCGTGGGCGGCGACTTGGATGAACAGAATTTGCGGTAGGCCGTAGAGGAGATACATCACCCGCTGGCGCCCCTTGCGGGTGAAGAGCCCGATCACTTTGCCCGCATCGTCGTGTGGACCGGCGGGCGCTTCCGTCGCCAGCCGTTGCAGGTGTTGGTGATCCACCAGTGTGAACTCTGTACCCACGTTGAGGCCCAGCCCCAGTTGGTCGGTGGCAATGTGGGTCACGCGCTCGAAAAGCTCCCGCGCCTGGGTGGGATCGTAGATGGCGGTCTGGTGGCAGCGCGGGCAGATGCGTCGGTTGTCGGGCAGACGGACGTGGTTTTCACCCATTGGCAGGTTGCACACGTCGCAGCGGGGCGCGGTCTCCTCGCACTGGCGGCAGACGATGATGTTCTGCTCTGGGTGCGACGCACTTCCCAAGTGCGTCGCACCTGGCGCGTGGACCCAGGCGCGCCCCCGCAGGCGGCGGCCGCAGAGGTGGCAATGTTTGGAGTGATGGGGCGTTGGTTTCATGGCAGGCTTTGCATCAACTGGGGTGCAGTGGGGATGCCTCATCACTCGTCTGGACACCACGGCGCTCCTATCCAGATGTCCTTGAATGTGTGTTGTCCATCGGCAGACCATACGTCTGCTCTGATCGGCGCGCCCTGGCAGCCTCCATAGCGAAAGTAGTGGTAATTCTCGTGCTGTGGGTCTCGGTGCGCTATCGAGGATGTGTGCGGCGCTGCCCCACCAGTGAAGAGAAGCCGCAGGTAGCCTTCCCACTCTTTTTGTTCGGGCAATGGTTGCCATTCAACGAGTTCATAACCCGGGTCCACGATTTGCAGCGGCCCGCTCGATTGGGGCTGGGTGGGAGGGGGAGGCGGATGTGTCGGCGCAGGCGTGGCGGTAGGCGGGATGGGTGTATTGGTCGGCGTGGCGGTCGGCGCGCGGGTGGGCCGGGGCGTCGGTGTGTCCACCGGTGTTGGCGTTGACGTGCGCGTTGGTGTGTTGGTGGGAGAGGGGGTGTGGGTGTGCGTCGGCGCCGCGGTCGTGGGTGTAGGAGATGGCGCGGGTGGTGGGGTGGCGCTGGTTCCCGCCTTTCTCATAGTCATCATCAGCCCCGCTATCAGTGCCAGCGCGGCCAGTCCGCCAATTGCCCAGACCCAGCCAGGCGCGCGCTGGCGCGGCCGGACGGCCGGTTGCGCCCCCGGCAGCAGCTTTGTATGTTTACGCTTGGGCGCGGCGCGGCGGGCCGGGGTCACTTTTTCGCCTCTCAGCGCGCCCGCCATCTCTTGCGCCGACGAGAAGCGATCCGCTACCGGCAGTTCCATTGCCTGCAACACCGCTGTGTCGGTCGTGGGCGAGATAGACTTGTTCAGGGTGCAGGGCTGTTGAAATATGCTCTGGTTAGCGATGCGCTGTGTCACCGTCGGCGGGGACTGGCCGGTGAGGGCGTGGTAGAGGGTGGCGCCCAGGCCGTAGATGTCTGAGCGGGGGTCGGTGTGGCCGGCGGTGTCGTATTGCTCCGGCGGAGCGTACTCTGGCGTGCCCATTGAGCGAATGGCGGTGCGGGTGCGGGGGTCGTTGGGGTCCCACAGTTTGATCAGGCCAAAGTCCACCAGCACCGCCCGCCCTTCTGGTGTGATGACGACGTTCTGCGGCTTGACGTCGCGGT
The DNA here is from genome assembly GCA_011192155.1 of Thermoflexia bacterium. GTDB lineage: Bacteria > Chloroflexota > Anaerolineae > B4-G1 > B4-G1 > B4-G1. The sequence continues at coordinate 13,557 of DUEK01000036.1, read as the reverse complement.
GGATGATGCCCTGGCTGTGGCAGTAGGCGAGCGCGTCGAGCAGTTGCTCCGCCCAGGCGAGCACCTGTGATTCCGGCAGCGCGCCTTCCCGCGCGATGTGGTCGGCCAGTTCCTCCCCTTCGACAAAGTTCATCACCAGGTAGGCGTTGCCTTCTGACTCGAAAAAGTCAGAGACGCGGACCAGGTGGGGGTGATCGAGGCGGGCCAGGACGGTGGCCTCTTGCTGGAATTGCTGGCGCAGTTGGGCCAGGGTTTGAGAGTCAATTCCTGGCTGGGGAATCATCTCTTTGAGGGCGACGGGCACTTGCAGCCGCGTATCCCAGGCGCGGTAGACGGCGCCCATCCCGCCCTGCCCCAGCAGAGAGACGATGCGGTAGCGGTTTTGGAGGATTTGTCCTGCGTTGAGAGGCATTGTGCGACCCTTGAACTTGAAACGTCAGTGTTGTGCCCAGGTGTTGTCGTCAAAGAGGGCGTAGGTATCGCCGGCGTCGGTGCGGATGATGGCGCCCTGCTCGAAATCTTGCACTGTGCCGTCAAAACCGCGCTCGCCGTCGGCGGCCCAGCCCAGACCGTTGCGCACCTCCGCGTAGGTACACCAGATTTTGCCGAATCCTCGTTTGGGCGTAGGAGGACTCTCTGACGGCGCGCTATCTGGACAGGAGTACTCTGGGTCGCCTTCGTGCCAGGTGTTTTGATACCCTCCCCATACCCCGCTATCGTGCACGGCCAGTATGCCGTCGGTGTCTTTGCGCCAGAACATTTCCCCCCACTCAAAGTGCTGCTGGGCCATCCAGGAGGTGTGGGCCGCGTTGGTGGAGCAACCCAACCTATCCTGTTCGGCTTGCCAAGTGGCAGCAAAGGGGCCTGTGACCGCAGGGCAGGCCGGGGTGGGGGTTTCGGTCGGCGCGGGCGTAGACGTAGGCGCCGAGGCTTTTGTAGGAGGGAGTGGGGGCGTCGCTTCGCTTACAGGTGTGTCGGAGGGGACGGGGGGAGTGGGGGTGTCAGCCGGCGTCGGGGAAGGAGCGGGCGGGGTATCGGTCGCGGTAGAGACATCTTCCGGCGCGGCCTCGGTGGGATCCATCAGGGTAGCAGTGGGGATGATTTGAGGGGTGGGAGGGCGGCTACCGAACAACGCGACTGCTCCCAGGATCGCGCCTCCCAGGAGCAGCGCGGCCAGAATCGCCGCGCCGCCGGCTATCATCCACTTCCAGGGGAGATCCCCGCGCCCGGAGGCAGGGGCGGGCGTCGCTGCTTGTGTACCGGTGCTGGGTTGGGGTGCGCGGCGCGCCACGACTTGTGTACCGGTGTCGCTCTGGATGGGGGTCGTGGGAGGCCAATTGTCTCGCAGTGCGGATCTCATCTCTGCGCTGTTTTGAAAGCGCGTCTCCGGCTGCAATTCCAGCGCTCGCGCCAGGGCTGCTTCTACGCGTGGGCTTATGTGAGGGTTTATCCTCCGCACCGGAGACAGGGTGGCGGGGTTCACGATGCGCTGCGTCGCCGTCGGCGGAGACTGGCCGGTGAGGGCGTGGTAGAGGGTGGCGCCCAGGCCGTAGACGTCTGAGCGGGGGTCGGTGTGGCCGGCGGCATCGTATTGCTCCGGCGGGGCGTACTCTGGCGTGCCCATCCCGCGCATCGCCGTCCGAGTGCGGGGGTCGCTGGGGTCCCACAGTTTGACCAATCCAAAATCCACCAGCACCGCCCGCCCTTCTGGTGTGATGACGACGTTCTGCGGCTTGATGTCGCGGTGGATGATGCCTTGGCCATGACAATAGGCCAGCGCGTCCAGTAACTGGCTGGCCCACTCTAGTACCAGTGGTTCAGGCAGCGCGCCTTCTTGCTCGATGCGATTGGCCAGACTCTCGCCTTGAACAAAGTTCATCACCAGGTAGGCGTTGCCCCCCTCTTCAAAAAAGTCGGTGACGTTCACCAGGTGGGGGTGGTCGAGGCGGGCCAGGACAGTCGCTTCCTGCTGGAACTGCTGGCGCAGTTGGGCCAGGGTCTGGGTGTCTAGCCCTGGCTGGGGGATCATCTCTTTGAGGGCGACGGGCACTTGCAGCCGGGTATCCCAGGCGCGGTAGACGGCCCCCATCCCGCCCTGCCCCAGCAGGGAGACGATGCGGTAACGGTTTTGTAGTACCTGGCCTGTCATGAGTGGCATAAGTGTTACTCCAATCCCCAATCCCTATCTCTCACCACCCCCAGCGGGCGCAAATTTTGTACGTTTCTGCCGCGTTGGTGACGTTGCGCGGGTTGGATCCGTCGCCGTTGACGACCCAGAGGTCGTACGCTCCCACCGACCCCACTGGTTGTTTGTACAGGATCATTGAGCCATCGGGCGAGAGGTAGGGTTCGTGAGCGATGGGGATTACGGGTTCGTAGCCGGTGGAGTATAGACTGGCCCGGTGCAGTGTGTCGCGGATGGTAAAATAGAAGAATGTGCTGTTGGGAGACCAAAGGAGTGGTTCCTGTTCGTTGAGTTTTCCTGTGTAGATGGATTGTGTTTGCGTCTCGTCCGACATTTGATGTAAAGTCACTGAGTAGTCCGCCTCGTTGACTTTCCAGAGATTGACTTTGTATTCTCCGTTGGGTGAGGGACAATCTTTTGGATGGGCAATACCACAGCGAGAGCCGTAGTGTAGATTGATTGTTTCGCCTTCCAGTGTCTGAGCCGTTGCTCTCCCTCCACAGGTGGAGTGTGCATAATCAATCGGGCCGATAATCTGCCCTTGCGACCAATCTGGGTCGGTCGAAGCGAGGTAATAGGCGTTGCCGGCCTCAATCGTATAGAAGATGCGGCCCGTATCGCCGGGTGGAGGCGGCGGTAATGGCGACGGGGTGGCGGGTTGTGATACATTCGCCGGGGTTGGGGTTGGTGACAGGCTGTCTTCTCGCTGTGGCGTGGCAGATGGGGTCGGGCTTTTCTCTGGTGTGGGGGAGGGCGTTGGAGAGGTTGTCGGTGTAGGCGACTGGCTGGGTGGCTCTGGTGTCGGCGTGAGAGTTGGTGCGGGCGTGCTGGTCGGGGGTCGGGTGGGTGAGGGTGTGGCTTGCGCGACGGCAAGGGCCGGCGACGTTGGCGTCGGCTCGCTCTTGCCCCACGGGCCGTTCTGCCACAGCAGCCATCCTCCCACCGCCAGGAGCGCCAGCAGCGGCAACGTGATGAGGAGCATTGGCAGCGTCCGCCGCCGTTTTTGCTCCAGCAACGCCGCTTTCATCGCATCTACGGAGGGGAAGCGGTCGCCGGGGTCAAGCTCCACCGCTTTGCTCACGGCGCGGGCGGTGCGCGCCGAGATCTGGCGGTTCAATTGCCGTATGGGAGTAAAGACAAAGGGGTGGCCCTCGGGGCTGTCGCCGGTGAGCAGGTCGTAGAGAGTGGCGCCCAGCGCGTAGACGTCGGAGCGGGGGGTGGTCTGCCCCTGGCCGGAGTACTGTTCCGGTGGAGCGTAACCGATCGTGCCCATCTTGAGCGTGTCGGTGCCTTTGGCTGGGTCGAACAACCGGGCCACGCCAAAGTCAATCAGTTTGACCTGCCCCTGCGGCGTGATCATCACATTGGCTGGTTTCAGGTCGCGAAAGATGACGGGCGGGTCGTGACTGTGAAGATAGTTCAGCACATCGCATATTTGAGCGCACCAGCCTAACGCTTGTTCTTCTGGCAGGCGACGGTCTGGCGTGGCCTCCAGCAGCTCTTGCAACGTCTGCCCCTCGACGTACTCCATCACCAGGTAGTGCCGTCCTCCTGACTCGAAGGCGTTGACCACTTCTGGCAAGTTGGGATGGTTTAGGCTGACCAGCATCTGTACTTCGCGCTGGAATTGCTCAATTGCCTCTTTCCGCTCGGCTTGGTTGGAAAAGTGTTCCAATAGTTCTTTCAGCGCCCATTGTTTCCCATACAGTGCCAGGTCCTCAACCAAGTAGACGGCCCCCATCCCGCCCTTGCCCAGCACCTGCGCGACGCGGTACCTTTCTCGTACTGTGGCGCCTGCGGAGAGTAGCGCGCGGTCGTCCCAATCGCTCCACGGTGCGGCCTGCACGGGGGGCGGTGACTGTTTGCTCATCCTGGTAGTGTCTTGGGAGACCTGCACGTGACCGCTGCTCTCCGCGGGCAGGTCGCTGCTGCCCAACAGCTGGCCGCAGCGGGCGCAGAAGCGGGCTGTGTCTCGATTGGCGTCAAAACCGCATTTTTCACACAGGCGCATTTTGGTTTGTATTCCGCGGATAGGGCAAGTTGCCAAATTGCCAGGACGCAATTTAACAAATTGCGCTACGGTCCGTCAATTAGTCACATTTGTGCTGGTCTGGGTAGGATATGAGCCCTTGCCACTCGCGTCTCTGTCCATCGCCTGATTCGACAATTATCGTGTGGGGACCCCAAGGTCTGCACTTTTGTTGATCATTAATAGGAATCCTGCCGTCATAGAACTCCTCAATGCCGTCAATGTAGTAGCGGTAGTTGCCGTCGCCGCCCTGCACGTCAATGACTGCCCAGCCCCACCATTTACCCTCCACATTCTTCTCCCATTCCACTATGGTAGGCACCGAGAATTCAAGAGGCCCTATGGTGAACTCTGGCGTGGGGGTGGGGAGGGGGGTTGACGTCGCTCGTGGAGTGGGCGTTGGGCCTACGCGGCAGGCGATCTCTAGCCCTTCTCCGATGGGATTGCCCTCGCTATCTTGCAATTGCCATTTGCTGCTATAGCTGGCAAAGTCTGTCGGCGCTCGCAGAGCTAGTTCGATTTCTACACTCTCTTCCGGCGCGAGTGGTTCGATCGCCGGTATCTCGACGATTTCCAACTCGTCGCCGGAATCAAATACCAATTCAGCCCCCTCCGGCCAGGCGCATGTGCCCGCGTTCTTGATCTCCCACTTCTTGACGAACTGTTGTCCCGGCATGAGCACGCTGGGCCAGATCGGAGAGTCGGCAGCGATTTCCAGGTCGAACACACAGGCGGCAATGGCTGTGGCGGTTAGGTCGGGTGGGGGCGTTGACGTTGGCGTGAGGGTTGGGGCGGGTGTGCTGGTGAGAGGTCGGGTGAGGGTGGGCGAAGGCGTGGTCTGCGCGACGACCTCGCTCGGCGATGTGGGAGACGCTTCGATCTTGCTCCCAGCCCCGTTCTGCCACAACAGCCATCCCCCCCCCACTAGGATTAGCAGCAGTAGCGGCACTCCAACGAGGAGCGCTGCCGGCAGTTTCCGCCGTTTTTCCTGTCCCAGCAGCGCCGTCTTCATCGCGCCTATGGAGGGGAAGCGGTCGCCGGGGTCCAACTGCACCGCTTTTTCTACGGCGCGGGCGGTGCTCGCCGAAATCTGATTATTTAATTGTCGTATGGGAGTAAAGACGAAAGGGTGGGCTTCCGGGCTATCGTTGGTGAGCAGGTCGTAGAGGGTTGCGCCCAGCGCATAGACGTCGGAGCGGGGGGTCGTTTGCCCCTGGCCGGAGTACTGTTCCGGCGGCGCGTAGCCCACCGTTCCCATACGGAGCGTGTCGGTGCCCTTGTTGGGATCGAACAACCGCGCCACACCAAAGTCAATCAGTTTGACTTTCTTTTCTGGCGTGATCATCACGTTGGCCGGTTTCAGGTCGCGAAAGATGACGGGCGGGTCGTGGCTGTGCAAATAGTCCAGCACATCGCATATTTGAGTCGCCCAGTCTAATAGTTGATCTTCCGGGAGATGGCCGCCCGGCGCGGCCTCCACGAGTTCTTTCAACGTTTGGCCTTCGATGTACTCCATCACCAGGTAGTGCCGCCCCTTTACCTCAAAAGTGTTCACCACTTCCGGGAGGTTGGGGTGGCGCAAGCTAACCAGCATCTGTACCTCGCGCCGGAACAATTCTATGGCTTCAGCCCGATCTTTGGAATCAATAAAGCGCTCTAGCAATTCCTTCAGCGCCCAGTGCTTTCCGTATAACCGCAGATCCTCGACCAGGTAGACGGCGCCCATCCCGCCTTTGCCCAACACCCGTACGACACGATATCTATCTTGCACCACCGCGCCTTTAGTGAGCAGTGCGCGGTTGGGCATAGTCGTCGTATCTACGGGGGGCGGCGCAGGGACGCTTATCTTTGCAGTATCTCTGGGGGGCGGCGCGTGTTTGTCTGTCCTTACAGTGTCTCCAAAGAATTGTACGTGGTTGCCTGGCGTTACGGTATCCTCCGAAGGCAGAACGTCGCTTCCTAGGGATTCGCCGCAACTGGCGCAGAAGTGAGCTGTCTCTCGATTGTCCTCGAAACCGCATTTTTTACATATACGCATCATATCACCCTACATCTTTTCGCCGCAGCACGATAGCTGTGATGAGGCCAAACGCCGCCCCGAACCCGATCAGCATCAGCCAGTCTTTGAATAGGTGGCCGGCAGAGCGGGTATACTCGATCTGAAATTCCTGTTCGTTGAAAACGTCCATTGGGTCAGGTTCGACGGTGACTGTTTCTGTGACCGTCTCGGTAACGGTGATCATCTCGTTCTCGATAACTTTCGGAACAGAGATGGGCACGGTTTGCATGATGGGCGGCTGGCTGGGGTCTACTTGTACGGGTATCTCGATCTCTTCCGTTTTTGTCACCACCGTTATTGGCTCCCAATCCTCGGCCGGCTTTTCGACCTCGGTCGAGACTTCCTCAGTGATCTCTTCGGGCCGGAAGCGGGTGCGGGTGAGTCTGTTCAGCCATTCCATATTGGCCGAAGCGCCCAACCCTTCCATTGACCAACGGGTGAGCGTCAGGCCGGAAAAATTATTGGTGATGCCGGGCAGATCGAACAGTACCCCGGCAAAGATCATCTGAAAGAACAGCACCAGAAAGACGAGATAGATCACGGTGTTGAGGTTGGGCACGATGGCCGAGATGAGCAACCCCATCAGGATCGCGGCCAGCGTCCCTAGAACCAGCGTGATGTACATTTCCACCAGGGCCGGGAGCAGGATTCCCTCTGCGGGATAGTCCACCTTGAAGCCGATCACCAGCATCAGCAGGAAACACTGGATCAGGGCAAAGACGCCTAACACCACTACCTTGGAGGCAATATAAGGCAAGATACGCAATGTGACCATGCGCTCTCGCTGGTAGATAGACCACTCTTTCACGATCTCATAGACCGAGGCGAATAGCCCCAGCAACACCGACGCCAGCGCCATGATGAACAGCAGGGTTTGACTGTCGCCGACGACGGCGTAGGTGGCGCTGCTTCCCGCTCCCCCCAGTTCGGCGCTCAGTTGGCTGCCGACCTCGGCGAGTGTATTGCCGACCAGCCAGTTGGTGTCGGAGACCAGCAATACCAGAGCGCCGATGATGGGCATCACGGCCATCAATACGGTCAGGAGCAATTTGTCTCGCAGCACCAGGTCCAGGTAGCGGCGGGTGAGGACAAAGAACTGACGGATGACGCTGACCTTGGGGCCGCGCTGAGATGCAGTCTTGCCGGCCGCTTTTTTCTGAATCTGCGGGACTTGGCGCTGCCGGTCGGCCACGTAGCGTTGGTGGTGAGACGACTGTCTGTATTCTTCCGCGCTGGCGATCGCTTTCTGTTTTGCCACTTTGGGATCGGCGTCGTCCAGTTGGTCATAGATGTCGGCAAAATCGCCGCTGGTCACGCCAAAGTAGTCGAGCGCCTCCTCCGGCGGCCCATAGTAGACCATGCGCCCCTGGGTGAGGAAGCAGACGTGATCGCACTGGACGATGTTGCCGGTGGCGTGCGTCACCAGGACGATGGTGCGCCCGCCGTCGGCCAAGCGGCGCAGTGTGTGCATCATCTTTTTTTCCAGACCCGGATCCAGGCCGGAGGTTGGCTCGTCGAGGAAGAACAGGTTCGGCTCGGCCAGCAACTCGGCGGCGATGCTGACTCGCTTGCGCTGGCCACCGCTCAAGCTGCTGACGACCTGCCCCTTTTGGCCGAGCATCTCTACTTCTTTGAGCACGCGGTCAATGCGCTTTTCGATCTCCTGAGACGAGGTATCCGGGGGCAGCCGCAGCCGGGCCGCGTAGCGGAGCGCATTGCCGACGGTCAGGTCTCTGTGGATGATGTCGTCTTGGGGCACGTAGCCGACCATGGTGCGATACAAGTCAAAGTGCTGATATAGATTGTCTCCGTTGACCAGTACTTGCCCCTCTTGAGCGCGGGCAAAGCCGTTGAGGGCCATCATGAGGGTGGACTTGCCCGCGCCGCTGGTACCCACCAGCGAGATGAACTCGCGGGGGTAGACGGATATGTTGATGTCGTTGAGGATGCGTTTCGTCCGGTCGCCGCGCCCCACTTCTCGCACCAAGTGTACCCCGTCCAGCCGCACGCCTCCGGTGGCGGCGTATTGCTGGAATCCGGTGGCCTCATATACCAGCTTGAAAGGGCCGATCTGCACCACGTCTCCTCGTTGGAGGTGATGGGGGCGCGTCAGCCGCTGACCGTTGACAAAGGTGCCGTTGGTGCTGCCCAAGTCGGTCAGCGTGTGGCCCTGAGCTGTGCGGTCGAGGCGGGCGTGTTGCCAGGAGACGATGGGAGTGTGCAGGGGGATATCGGCCTGGGGGTTGCGCCCAATGACGAGCGATGCTTTTGCAGCCAGGGCGGGATCTCCAAGACGGATAGTGCTGGCGGCGATGGGCGCTGGCGCTCCTGCCGCCCCTGTCGCGCGGAAAGTGAGGCCCAGTGCGTTGCCTTGAGGGTCGCCGATGCGCAGGATGTCGCCATCCTGGAGGACGGCGCTCTGCACACGTTGACCGTTGACAAAGGTGCCGTTGGTGCTGCCCAAGTCTACATAGTGCCAAATAGCGCCCCGGCGCTCAATCTGGCCGTGGTGGCCGGAGACATAGTTGAACGACAGGATGATGTCGTTATCCGGCTTGCGTCCGATGGCGTAGGACTCTTGGGCCAGCTTTACTACCCGTACTTGTTGTCCCGGCACGCGGATGACCAGGCGCGGTTGCTCCGGCGCGGCTTTGGGGGGCGGGGTTTTCTTCGGCGGACTGGTGGAATCCAGTTGCCGCCCGCAGGCCGAGCAGAAGCGAGCATTGGGGTTCTTTAGTTCGTTGCCGCAGAAACGACAGAATTGGGGCATAGATACTTGCTCCATTTTTGAGTTTTTGGTCGGTGTGCATAATAGGCGGGCCAAGCAGAACAGGATGCTATCCTGTCTTACTCCGCCCTGTGAGCATTATTGTCTCACTTGAAGGTATCATTGTCAAGCTACAATCCGCCCCACTTTTTCCCTTGTGCTTTGCGAGTACATAAATTCAGAAAAGCAGGGAACGTGGGGTCAGTTTGGGGCAAAACTGTTACTTCATACGCTGGATCATTGCCGGGAGGTAACTTGTTGATGACGAGTAAATCACCGCCGCCAGGGGTGGCTAGGTCAATCGTATCGTGATTTAAACGCAACCTGTATTCATCAATGCGTGTACCGACAGCTCGTTGCTCATAGTACCAGAGACGATAACTGTGCCGTTCTGGACCGAGTGGCGTGTGTAGTATCACGTCAAAGAAAGCGTCAGGATACTTGTGCCCGCTTTGTGCAAGCGGGGGGAAAAAGTCAATCGCAGCGTGAGGAATGAGGACTTCGGGAGTGCCTTTAATTCCCGTGCGATGGCTACTGTCAAATGCCGAGAGTTGCATTATGAATGCAGTTGTAACATTGACTGTAGCGGGCGGGACTATGACTTTTTGGGGCTTGATAGGTCGTGTTTTAGGAACAAGGTGTTTTCCCGCAGGAGGAGCCACAGGAACACGCAATGGAGGAAACAAATCTTCAAGGTCAGTGAATGAAGTAGTTTGCCTACGCCGCGAGCGTAGTCCCGGACCGGGTTCTGATGAACGTGCTTCTCGTTTGATAATTTCTGCTTGTACTAACCGATCTAGAACAGCGTCGCCAATTGGTTGCACATTGGGGTTTGCTGTGTTCAGCAACTCACCAATAAACTCTTCATAACGTTTGTAGACTTCATAATCGGTGCTGGACTCGAACTCCAGATGGACAGCAGTTGCCAACTCCACGTTGCGGAAAAGCCCATCACGAGTTAGATTTGCGCTTCCCACAATCGCAACGGCGGATTTTTCTCTATCAATCAAGTATAGCTTTGGATGGTAAATATACCCCGAAACGGTGTAGAAAACTGTGCTATTTGGAGCAATTTTTTGAAGGGCTTTCAAAACGTCAACAGTCGTTATTTGGTTGTCTACACCAATGGCTCCGGCAACTTTTCCACCGCGATTGAGTAGAGTTTCGATGGAAACGGACAGCCGATTCAACCCTGAAAGACGCGCAAAAGCAACAGCAAATCTGAATCGCTGAGATTCATCAGCAGCAATAGTTTTGTTGAGTACATCGCCAACGCGAAGCCGCCGGACATCACCAAGTTCAATCTGCGGAATGACTTTGACTTGCATCAGGTATTACCTCCAAGATCAACATTGTTTCTGTGCGAATCGAATTTGCCTGGTGCACGCTGTAACGTTGATAAGTGTCTAATTCCAACACTTCGACTTGTCTGAAGCCACGTTGTTCTGCTACAGTCCTCAACCAGTGCGCTGTGTCAATCACAAACTGTCGTCCTCCCAATTTTGTTCTGTTCGATCCTACAACAAGCACAAAAGGGGCCGATGGGCGCAACAAACACTTTACTTGCTCAAACATTTGAGCCATCTCACTAAAGTACTGATAGGTCAGCGCCGGCTTGTTCTGTCGCCTAAAACCATCTTTTTCAGGATTAACAGCCGCCGCCAGTTCACAGCAAAACTGCCAACACTCAATAGGCAAGTTATATTGATTCTCTCGCAAGGCATCTTCCCAGACTTGGCGTTGCCGGTTGGTGATTTCACGATTGCCAATCAATTGCCGCTCTGTGGTGCGGATGTCGGCAGCATTGATCAATCCCAAGATAGCCAAACTCAACCTTTGTGTGTCGATATAAGGCAGGGCTGTAACGTAAGGCGGGCTAGTAATCGCCGCACTGAATATTTGGCGAGGAGATGTTTTGCTAATGACGTTCACCGCTTGACGTACATCTCCCAGGATAGCTTTTTGAACGGTATTGGAGGCAGGCTGAAAGCACTGTTGAGCTTGCAGTAAGTTCTCAATCCACGAGACGAGAGTATCAACAAATAAAGGTATAACCGGCACATTCGGTGGAGGAGATTTTCGACGTCGAATCCGCAAGTCCGCAGGCTCTTGCAGAGATACATCACGCAGGATATTGCTCAGAACAATACGGAAAATCGCTCGCATCGCCGGTTCGGGGATTTCCTCAATAGCCCGCAAGATTGCCGCCAATTGCACAAGTACCGACTCAGTAAACCACGCTCGAAGGTAATCCAGGTTTGGCAACATATCTTCCCATTCTGTGCCGCCAACCTGAACTTTTTGTTGAGCATCAAATGGTGACTCTAATGATAAATCAATAATTAGATGATTTAGATTTTGGGTCAACTTGGCGCTGAACATACGCAAGTCATCAGACGGCGCTCGCAAGGCAGCAAGTTTGGCTTTGGCAATCTCTATACCTAGCGGGTTGATATCCAGGCCAATACCATTCCAACCATTGTACGCAGTCTCTAACAAAGTAGTCCCACTACCGCAGAAAGGATCTAAAATCCAATCCCCAGGCGACAAATTGAGCAAATTGCCTATCGCACGAACAATCTGAGGATTGAACTTACCTCGGTATTCGTGGATACCGTGCGCACTGTAGCGAGTGCTTTGGCGACTTGACGAAGGAAAAGCCTCAAAACCAGTCATACAATCCTGGATGCCACCGTTGGCAGAAGCTTCGAGCAATGCCTGCCGAGGTATCACACGTTCTCCATTTTCGGCAATTGCCCCACGAAAGTAAGTAACACGTTTAGCAATATCTTGCCAACTTGGGTCATTGATTTTAACAGTAAAGCCGTTAGGGTGTGACACAGGCAGACTCTTGAACAAGGCCATCAATTCACGCTTTGCTAGCTTTCGTTCATACGGCAAGTATTTGTATGAATGCCAAAAGAAATCTATCTTCATACTCATTGCAGTCCAAAGATTATCAGGTGTTCCCGATTAATCTTGCTGTGGGTTGGATTAAAAGCCTTGCGTGTTGTAGGGATGTTTCGAGTGACTACATCTTTAACAATGAACCCCGCTGGCTCTGCAGCACGTTGTAGCAGGGTTGCATTGTCAATGACCCGCCCGTGGATAATGGAACGTCCTACCAGAAAACATGCTTTAGCCTCAGGTAACATGACCTGAGACAGTAATTGAAAACAGGTATGCATCTGCTTCTCAAAGTCCGTTTCGTCCTGGGCGTTTTTCTTAAAGTAATGTGGTCGCGCTCCAATTTCTCGTTCACGTACCTCCATCGGGTCCATTCCCAGCCAATACATTCGATATTTGTGGTAAAGCCAATACTCGTAAGCATTGGGGTAAGGTGGAGAGGTAATGACTAGCCCTACATTGTTTGGTAACTCTTCAGGCTTTATCGCGAGAATATCGCGGTTCAAAACAGTGGCATGCCCCAGCCGCCTAAAGAGGTTATCAGAAAGTGTGAGCAAGGCGCGATTGATGGTTAGAGCAGCGTTTTTGAATTGGCTGAAAACATCTTGCGCAGTGTAAGTGTTCTCTACTGCTGCATACCGGGTGTTACTTTCCTGATTGGAAACCCGCACGATGATACTGGATAGGGTCACTTGGAGCGCCTCACGTACAGCTCTAGTCGGCTCACGGTCAATCTCTGTGACCAGAGCAGCTAGAGATTGTTGCACTTCTGGCTTAAACCAATGGTCCAAACGCGGAATCGAGGGAATTTGTACGTCTCCGGCCGTAAAACACTGCCTGGCCTTCTGTGCAGTTGCTTCGGCGGCAAAATCCAGACTTTGAGGCAATTGTGTCGTTTTGACTCGGGAAATCAAGCAAGCCAGTGGGTTGAGATCAATGCCCCACGTATCCAGCCCGGTGTTGATAGCTTCAACCAAAGTGGTGCCGGAGCCACAGAACGGGTCTAGAATCACTGAATTGCTCTTGGGCGGGAATAGTTGAATTAACTGCCTTGGAATTTGAGGAATGAATTTGGCGGGATAGGGATGAATTGTATGCACCCCGCTTTCCATCGGCGTATCTGCGAAATCCCAATCCAAGTCGTCGAGTAGCTTTGCTGTCTTTGTCGTCATAGGCTTATTATAACCGTCCTTTGTGTCTTGCACAAATAACCTATCGTAGAAAGTCATGACCATCAGCAAAGCAGTGCCACAGCTCATCTGGGCGCGTCAAGTTGTCTAGTAGTTCATAGAACCTTAATTCCGCCCCAAAAAGTAACTTCCGCTCTTTCGCGGCTGGACGAGCAGAATCGCGGTCATGATGCCCGAAATCGGTTCCAAATTGCGTGAGTGGAACAAATTTAGATTACGAAGCGGCGACTAGCGCTTCTCGAAGACAAAGTGGCGTCTGGAAGCGGAAGTTACTTTTCAGTCGCAAGACGGGGGTTTTTAATGTTCTATGAACTTGTAACTTGCTTGCCCACTGCTTTGTGTTAGAATATCACACTTATGTCAACACAGCGTACTCTTCGATTACTCAGTGCCCTTCTCTGCTTTTGCCTGGCTTTTGCC
>DUEK01000035.1 GCA_011192155.1 Thermoflexia bacterium | reverse complement strand
CTCAACCGCATCGCCATGCAAGACGGCTATATGGAAGAAATCTGGCGCAGCTTCCCCGACGTGCGCGCCACCGTGCCACTCTTTGAGACAGAAGTACGCGGCGTGGAGATGCTGAGGCGCACCGCCAGCCACTTGTTCGCCTGAGTGTTACTCTAGAAACCAGGTTTCTTTAAGAAACCTGGTTTCTCTTTCTCAATCTACCAGAGGTTTACGTCCATGCATCCATCCTTGCTGATACTGCTCATTGGCCTGTTCTACCTCCTCGGCTTTGGCGCACTTTCCTTCATGCGCCGCCAGGGGTTATCCACCCGCTTTGCCGTCGAGGGGGTGATCATCACCATCGCCGCCGCCGCGCTCGTATATGCCTCTGTGCCTATTTACCCCATACTCTTCTTTGTCGTCTTGTACATAATCACCATGCGAGCGCGGTTGCTGGTTGACTTGGGCAACTGGTTCACCTCCAGAGGGCGGTACGAGCAGGCCCTCAGCCTGTTCCGACTGGCCCTGCGCCTGGGAGTGGACGTGTCCAGCCGCCAGATCGTGCTCATCAATCGCGGCGTGACCCAGTTGCTGATGCAGGAGCCGGAGGCGGCGCGTCTCACACTGGAAGAAGCGTTAGCCGACGAGAAAGCGCGGGCGGGGGCCAAATACCTGGCCGCCGGCTACTACAACCTGGGGCTGGCCTGCCGCCGCACAGAGCGCGAGGCTGAGGCGATCCGCCACTTTAACCAGTCGATTGACGCCTGGCCCAACTCTATCCACGCCCGCGCGGCCACGCAGGCGCTGAAACCCAAGCAGACGGACCAAGACCAACAGTGAGAAAGTGGTCATCAAGTCCCGTAAAATCGTACCAGGGAGGTTTCATATCTGATGCCCAAATACAAGATCATCGTCAACCCAACCTCTGGCCGGGGACACGGCGAAGAGGCCATTCCCCAAATCGAGCGCCTGTTGAGTGGGCACAATCTCGACTTTGACCTGGTGCGCACCGAGCGTCCCTGGCACGCCGCCGACCTGGCCCAGGAGGCCGCCGCAGCCGGGTACGACGTGGTGGTCGCGGCCGGCGGCGACGGCACCGCCAACGAGGTGCTCAACGGCCTGATGTGGGCCAAGACTGCCCCCTCCTCTCCCCCCCCGCGAGCGGGGGGGAGCTGCGCCATGGGCATCCTCTGCGTCGGGCGGGGCAACGACTTTGCTTACGGCATGAGCATCCCCACCGATCTGGAAGCGGGATGCCGGGCGCTTGCCCGGGATCACCGGCGCGCGGTTGATGTTGGCAAAGTCACTGGCGGCCTCTATCCACAGGGCCGTTACTTTGGCAACGGTGTCGGCATTGGCTTTGACGCCGTCGTCGGGTTCGAGGCGGTCAAGATAACTTGGCTGACTGGCTTCCCATCCTACATCGTCGCCGTGCTCAAGACCGTTTCCCTGTATTACAAAGCCCCGCTCACCAAAACCGAGTATGACGGGCAGACTATCACCCAACCCTCACTGATGGTCTCGATTATGAACGGCCAGCGGCTGGGCGGCGGGTTCTTTATGGCCCCGGAGGGCAAGCCGAACGACGGTATGTTCGATCTGTGCATCGCCCACGAGGTGAGCCGCCCCCGCCTTTTTGGCTTAATCCCTCACTTCCTAAAGGGGACGCAGGCCGGCCAGGAGCCAATCACGATGGCACAGGCGCAGCGCGTTGTCATCACCGCCGTCGAAGGGGTGCTGCCCTCCCACGCCGATGGAGAGACGCTGTGTACCGAAGGACAGCGACTGGAAATAGAGCTACTGCCAAGTCAGATAGAGATGGTCTGCCTGCCGCCGGAGGATGCCGAATGAAGCCCACTCTTGTTCGAGAACAGACACTCACTTACCGCACAGTGACATCGTCAATAAAATGCCTGACGCGCATTCTCTGCCGGATAGACGGCGCGCAGTTGGAGCAGGTGCCTGGGCAGGGGCCGCTCATCATCGTCATCAACCACGTCAACTTTTTGGAAGCGCCCATCTTCTATACTCACCTGGACCCGCGTCCACTGACCGGATTCGTAAAGGCCGAACAGTTAGAGCACCCTATCTTTGGGCCGTTGCTGATAGACCTCTGGGGAGGCATTCCGATACGGCGCGGTGAGGCCGACGTGACCGCTTTCCGTCAGGCTTTCGAGGCGTTGGAAGAAGGGCAAATCCTGGCCGTGGCTCCCGAGGGTACCCGCAGCGGGCACGGGCGCTTGCAGCAGGGCCACCCCGGCACGGCGCTATTGGCTTTGCGCAGCGGCGCGCCAGTGTTGCCCATAGTGTGCTACGGCGGCGAGATTTTCTGGAATAATTTGCGCCGCCTGCGCCGCACCGATTTTCACGCCGTCGTCGGTCAGTCTTTCTACCTGGACGCCAGTGGGGACAGGGTGACCCGCCAGGTGCGCCAGCGGATGACCGACGAGATCATGTACCAGCTAGCGTCGTTGCTGCCGCCGGCTTACCGGGGCGTTTATTCTGATATGTCGGCGGCTACCGAGACGTACCTGCGCTTTCCTCCCGGCGCGGAGAGCAATCTCAGCCGCGTACAAGACTTGGTAGAGCCAAAATGTTACGACAACAAGACCTCGGAGGTCTCTCGAGAGCGCCTTTGCCGGTAAAAACGGGCGCAATCTAAGCAATTTTGCTGCCAATGTCACCTTCCGAGACCTCCGAGGTCTGAAATTTGGATCTCTGAGACTCGCACACCGCGCGCCAGAGGCGCGGGGGAGTGTGTGCATCAGTTCATCCTCGATCCGCGAGAGCCGTTCTCTGAATGGTCTCTTTCATAATCAGAACACGGGCGGGCGGGATTTGCGGATTGAGTCGTTGATTCTGCCAATCCGTGTTCTTCAGAGGTGCAAATGAACAATCTATTTCTAATCAACGGCAAAATCCACACCCAAGACCTCGCCTCCCCCCACGCCACGGCCGTTGCCATTTGCTGTGGCCGCGTGTGGGCCGTGGGCGACGATGATGAGATACGGCGTCTGGCCGCCTCAGATGCACAAGTGATTGACTTGGCAGGCCGCCGCGTGCTGCCCGGCCTGACCGACGCGCATTTTCACTATTACGATTGGTCGCTCGGCCTGCGGCGGCTGACCCTGTCTGAGGCTACCTCGCTGACCGACCTGCGGGAGCGGCTGGCGCAAAAAGCAAGCGAGACGCCGCCCGGCCAGTGGATACGGGGCCAGGGCTGGAACGAGAGCCGCTGGCCCGAGCAGCGTATACCCACCCGCGCCGACCTGGATGCTGTGTCGCCAGACCATCCCGTCATCCTGTGGCGCAACGATCTGCACCTGGCGGTGGTCAACTCGCGCGCGCTACAAGAAGCGACCATCACGGCGGATACCCCCAATCCGCCCGAAGGCGTCATCAATCGGGATGAATCGGGGCAGCCGAACGGCATCCTGCGTGAGCTGGCCATCAACCTGGTGAGCGACGTCATCCCCCCGCCCACCGAGGCAGAGACCATCGAGGCGATGCGGGAAGGGTTTGCCATCCTGCACCGGTTGGGCCTGACCGGCGTCCACGATTACCGCATCATGGGCGGAGCCGACGGGCCGCCGGCCTTTCGCGCCTATCAACACTTGCAAGCAGCGGGCGAACTGGCCTTGCGCATGTGGATGCACATTCCCGGCGAGCGGTTGGACGAGGCCATCGCCCTGGGCCTGCGCACCGGTATGGGCGGCGACTATTTGCGCGTGGGGCACGTCAAGCTATTTTCGGACGGCGGCCAGGGAGCGCGCACGGCCTGGATGCTGGAACCTTATCGAGATACCGGTGACTGCGGTATGCCTTTGACGCCGATGGACGAAATCGCCGAGGCGGTGCGCCGCGCCGACCGGGCCGGGCTGGCCGTGGCAATCCACGCCATTGGCGACCGGGCCAACCGCGAACTGATAACCGTTTTTGAGAACCTCGCGCAACCCAAAGCACAAAACACAAAACTTGCCCCCCATCGCATTGAGCACGTGCAGATGATTCAGCCTCAAGACGTGGCCCGGCTGGGGCGACTGGACGTGGCGGCCTCGGTGCAGCCTATCCATTGCCCCGACGACATCCCAATGATCGAAAAGTCGGTCGGTTCGCGTGGACGCTTGGCTTATTCCTTCCGGGATATGTTGGACGCCGGTGTGACGCTGGCCCTTGGCTCCGACTGCCCGGTCGCCAACCCCAACCCGATGTTTGGCATCCACGCCGCCGTCACCCGCCAGCAGCGCGACGGCGATCCGCAGGGCGGTTGGTACCCTGGGCAACGGTTGACTGTGGCCGAGGCAGTATGGGGCTATACGATGGGCGCAGCATTGGTCGCCGGTCGAGAGGCGGAACTGGGCAGCATCACGCCTGGCAAGCTGGCCGACCTGACTGTGCTCGACCGCGACATTTTCGCTATCGAGCCGATGGAGATTGCCGAGGCGCAGGTGGTAATGACTGTCTTTGATGGGCGGGTCGTGTATGACAGTTAGCGGGCGATGAACGTCCGGTTAAAGCTCTTTGCCTCCTGCCGCCAACACCTTTCCCCAGATAGCCGGAGCGGGTAAACGACATCCCAACGAGATGATGTTGCACAGCCTCCACCTCGGCGTCGAACTGGTCGAGGCGCAGGAGAACGCGGAGTGGGACCTGAAGGCCGCTCCAACTCTACAGGAGACAGAACCGCTGACAGCCCCGGCACTGGGCTTTCTTCGGCAGGAGTTAGATCCACAAGGAATCTACAGACAGTAGGATAGATAACGGAAAAGGAGAGCGATATTATGCAAACAGCACTAACAGAAGTGGTCATTATTGATGCCGTGAGGTCGCCTATTGGCAGGCATCACGGCGCGCTTTCGAGTGTGCGCCCCGACGATCTGCTGGCCGAGGTGCTCAAAGCGCTGATGGAGCGCACCGGCGTGGATCCGACGTTGGTCGAAGACGTTTTCTCCGGCTGCGGCAATCAGGCCGGCGAGGACAACCGGGACGTGGCGCGGATGGCGCTCTTGCTGGCCGGCTTCCCTGTCGAGGTCAGCGGCGTCACCGTCAACCGCAACTGCGCGTCGGGACTGGAGGCGGTGAACCTGGCCGCCAAATCCATCATCGCCGGCGAGGCCGATATCTTTATCGGCGCTGGAGTGGAGAGCATGAGCCGAGCACCCTGGTCTATGCCCAAACCGGAGCGTCCTCAACCGGTGGGGCACCCCAAGATCTGGGATACGACCGTCGGCTGGCGCTACAACAACCCCAAGATGGACGCAATGTACCCTATCATCAGCCTGGGCGAAACCGCCGAGAACATTGCCGCCGAGATGGGCATCACCCGTGAGGAACAGGACGCCTTTGCCATCGAAAGCCACCGCCGGGCAATGGACGCTATCAAGGCCGGTAGGTTCAAAGATGAAATCACGCCCATCGAGGTACCCCAACGCAAAGGGCCGCCTAAAATCGTGGATACCGACGAGCACCCCCGCTATAAAATCGTGGATGGCGAATACGTGCTAGATACCAACATGGAACAACTGGCTCGGTTGAGAACCATCTTTCGTAAAGGGGGCACGGTGACGGCTGGCAGTTCTAGCGGCATCAACGACGGCGCGGCCGCCCTGCTGCTGATGAGTGCGAACAAGGCCAACGAACTGGGTCTAAAGCCGATGGCGCGCTGGGTCGGTTCGGCAGTGGCGGGCGTACCCCCCGGCGTGATGGGCTACGGCCCTGTGCCGGCCACCCAAAAGCTCCTCAAGCGGCTGGGGTTGACTGTGGATGACATTGGCCTCATTGAGTTGAACGAAGCCTTTGCAGCTCAGACACTTGGCGTGATGCGCAGGCTGGGACTGGATCACGCCATCACCAATGTCAACGGCGGCGCGATTGCCCTGGGTCACCCTACCGGCTGCTCCGGCGCCCGTATCCTCACCACGCTCCTGTACGAGATGAAGCGCCGCGCCCCACAGAACAAGCCCTATTACGGCCTGGCTACTCTTTGTGTGGGAGTGGGGATGGGAGTTTCCACCATCGTCGAATGGTTGGACTAGGAATTGGAGGTCAAAAAATTATGGAACGCCCTCTCACCGGTGTGCGTGTGATTGCGTTGGAACAATATATGAGCGCGCCTTACTGCACCATGCTGTTGGCCGATTCTGGGGCCGAGGTCATCAAAATCGAGCGGCCTGGGCGGGGCGATCCGCGTCGCTCCATCCCGCCTTATGCCGCCGACGAGCAGGGACGGCGCGTGGCAGGCGGGTTCATCAGCTACAATCGTAACAAGAAAAGCGTGGCGCTCAACCTGCGCGCGGAGGCGGGCCGCCGGATTTACGAGCGGTTGGTAAAAGCGTCTGACGTGGTGGTCGAGAACCTGCGTCCCGGCGCTGCCGACAAGATGGGGCTGGGCTATGAGCAGTTAAAAGCACTCAACCCCCGGCTGGTCTATGCCGCCATCTCTGGCTTTGGGCGGCTGGAAGGCCACATTGGCCCCTACGCCCACCGGCCCGCTTTTGACATCGTGGCCGAGGCGATGGGCGGCATTATGAACCTGGTCGGTTTTGCCGACAAGCCCCCCTCGTGGACCATCTATGGCATGGCCGACGTCTACACTGGCTTGGTCACCGCCTACGGGGTGATGCTGGCCCTTTTTATGCGGGAGCGCACCGGACAGGGGCAGTTCGTGGATAGCGCTATGCTCGATAACATGCTGGCTTTCAACGAGCGTATGACGACGCTTTACTCCTTTACCGGTGAATCGCCGGAGCGAGGGCGGCTCAAGCATCTTTACCCTCGGGGCGCGTTCCGCTGCCAGGATGGCTACCTGGCCCTCAATATCCCTGATGACCTTCAGTGGAAGCGGCTTTGCGAGGCGATGGGGCGCGCGGATCTGAAAGACGACCCCCGCACCGTGGATGGAACGGCCCGCGCCGCCAACGCCGACTTTGTGCGCCCCATCATCGAGGACTGGCTGGCGGTTAAGACCCGCGCCCAGGCGGTGGCGCTTTTGGGGGAGCAGGGCGTGCCCTCCGGCCCGGTCTATACCGCCGAGGACATTTTCGACGATCCGCACATCGCCGCCCGTAACATGTTGGTGACGGTGGACGACCCGGTCGCCGGGCCGCGCAAGTATGCCCGCAGTCCTCTGCACCTTTCCTCTGCCCCCGAAATTCCCACTGCGCCCGCACCGCGATTGGGAGAGCACACCTGCCTCATCCTACGAGGTGTGCTGGGTTACGACGAGAGCGAGATCGAACAACTCCGCGACCAGGGTGTGATAGAGATTGCAGATTGCGCCAATCCGTGGGAAAAGGACAGCAATTCCCGTTATGGGGGAAAAGTCAGGTCGTAGCCGCGATTTCGCAATCGCGCAGGGCGCTTTACGCGGAAAAACAGACGCGATTTGGAAATCGCGGCTACAAAACGGGAATTGCTGGGAAAAGGAAAAGGCGTAATGACTCAAAGCCCCCTTCCCGCTAGAGCTGCACTTGAGCCGCCGCGTGGGCGATTTGGCCTTTGAGCGGGGCGCGACCGTCTATCCGTGAGCCGGCAGCGTGGACGGCGCGCGCGGCGACCACGTGTTGCTCGCGCCGCCTTTCGTCATCACCGAGGAGCAGATAGACGAGCTGGTGAGCGTGTTGCGGGAGGCCATTGAGGCGGCAGTTGAGCAGGCTGTGTGAAGAAAACCTTTAGGGTTTGACATCCCGGCGCGTGACGCTTGACAGCGTGCCGGGATTTTGCTTTCCCTGCGCGTCGAGCAATCGTTGGGTATTCGCACGGCAATCGCAGTTGAGCCTGGTAAGGGATGTGCTATAATAGTTGCTAGTTTGCAAGTGGCAAGTTTGCAAATAGGAGAACCTGCGTGAAACGAATAGCCTGGATTATATTCACCCTTTTGGTCTCGCTCACCTGGATACGCGCGCCTGCTGTCGCCCAAGACGCCGGCCCGACGATGTCTGCCACGGCTGGGTTCGATGGCTATTGCCATACTAATGCCTGGTGCCCGGTCTATATCATCCTCTCCAACGAGGGCGCGGACGTCGAGGGGGAACTGCGCGTTACCGGCAGCGCCAACAACCCCAGCGTATACGGTAGGCAGGTCGTGCTTCCGGCCCACTCGCGCAAGGGGTATTTTCTGCACCTGCCCTCCGCTAATGCCGCTCCTTATCTGGCAGTGCAGTTGCTCTCTGGGGACGAGTTGCTTGCGTCACAGCGCGTCGCGGTCTCGTGGCTGGATGAGCGTTCCCGGCTCTATGGCGTCGCCGGCAGCGATCCCTCGGCGCTCAACTTTTTAAGCGATGTCGCGCCGGCCGGCGAGAGGGCGGCAGTAGCCCATTTGGATCTAGAGAGGCTCCCGCCCGACGCTCTGGGGTGGGAGGGACTCGACGTGCTCATCTTGAACGATGTGGACACGACCGCGCTCAACGACGAGCGACTGCTGGCGTTGGAGACGTGGGTGGCTCACGGCGGGCATTTGATCGTGGGCGGCGGGGCCGGAGCGGCGCGCACGGCCGCAGGCGTGGCCGACCTGCTGCCAGTTATGGTGGGCGGCGTCCGCGCGGTGGATAGCCTGTGGGCGCTGGGCGATGGGGGCGTGTCTCTCGCGGCCGGCCCTTACGCCGTGGCCGAGGCTGTCCTGCGAGATGGAAAAGTCATCATTGAGCAGGAGGGTCTTATCTTGCTAGCGCGCCGCGACTATGGGGCGGGCGCGGTGGACTTTGTGGCTTTCGACGCCGGCTTGAATCCATTCACCCGCTGGGACGATAACGTCCGTTTGTGGGAAAGCATAGTCGGTATGGGTACTGTGGGCGCTCGCGGCCTTGCCGTGCGCAACGTGTACCAGGCCCGCGACGCCATCAACGCTATCCCCGGTCTGGAACTTCCCTCTATGCTGCAAATCCTGGCCTTTATGCTCGTCTACACGCTGCTCATTGGGCCGGTCAATTACGTCATCTTGCGCAAGCTGGACCGGCGGGAGCTGGCCTGGCTGACCATCCCGGTGCTGATCGCCGGATTCACGGGCTGCGCCTACCTGACCGGTTTCCAGATGCGGGGCAGCGCAGCGATTGTGCATCGCTTGGCGGTGGTATACGTCCCGCCAGGCGCGGAGGTGGGGCGCGTGACCCAGGTGGTGGGGATTTTCTCACCCCGGCGCACGAATTATGACGTGTGGGTGACGGGGGCTGCCGTGCGCGAGATCGATAGCGACCCCTACAGTGGGCCGACTGGCCGCCCGTTGCGCGTCCTGGAGGAGGCGGATGGGGTGACTGTGTCCGACTTGCGCGTGGATGTGGGCGATATTCAGTCTTTCATCGCCGCTGGATACGCAAGCGCGCCGCCCATCGAATCTGAACTGCGATTGGTTAATGACGCGGTGAACGGGCTGCGGCTGGAGGGATCGGTGCGCAACGGGGATATTCCCCTGGAAGATGCCGTTCTCATAGTGGGAGAGCGGGAGCAGAGGTTGGGAGACCTGGAGGCCGGCGAGAGATTTACAGTTTCTCACGCGCTCTATAGCTCTCTTACTTCTTATTATGGCGATATACCGGAGCGCATTATGGGCTCGGTAAACTATTGGGATGACGTGATGTTATATCGGCGTTACAGGCTGCTACAATCGCTTTTTCCCTATGGGGAGCCTAGCTCGTTGGAGGAAGGGGTGTACCTGATGGGTTGGGTGGAGGAGGGCGTGCTGCTACCGGTCGAGGTGATAGGGCGGCCCTTCTCTGCGGCAGGAATGGCGTTCTATGTCTACGAATTGCCGATGGCGAGCCTGGGGGTGGAGGGCGAGTTCACCATTGGGCCAGACCTCATCACACGCCAGGTGGATGAAATCACAGGTTACGTGGATGTGCGGCCCCTCGGCTGCTACCTGGATTCCGGGGCGGAGGTCGAGTTTCGCTTTGCCGTGTTTCCGGGCGTGGAGCTGGGCCAGGTGGATGAGTTGACGCTTGATATGCAGGGCAACGGCGCTGGCGGCGCGATTCCGCCCGCGGTTGCGCTGTGGAACTGGGGGACTGAGGCCTGGGACGAGTTTGACGCTGGCTGGGGACAACATTCGATCTCTAACCCCGGCGACTATGTCCTTGCGCCGGGCAGCGTGCGCGTCCGGCTGACAGCGGGGGCTGAATGGGCGGTGCAGGTGGAAAGCCTGACGATCACGCTCGAGGGGCGATAGCGATGGCGACGATCATCAAAGTGAAAGGGTTGACCAAGCGGTACGGCAAACTGGCCGCGCTGAAGGAACTTGACCTCACGGTCGAGGAAAGGACGGTCTTTGGCTTTATCGGGCCGAACGGCGCGGGCAAGACGACGACGATGCGCATTTTGGCGACGCTCCTGCGCCCGACGGCCGGGGAGGCCTGGGTCGCGGGGCACTCGGTGCTCAAGGAGCGGCGCGAGGTGCGGCGGGCCATCGGCTACATGCCCGATTATTTTGGTGTCTATGGCGATATGAAGGTCTGGGAATACCTCGATTTCTTCGCCGCCTGCTACGAGATCCCCGCCGAGACGCGCCAACGGCTGGTGGGCGATCTGCTGGAGCTGGTAGACCTGGCCCACCGGCGCGACGATTATGTGGACGCGCTCTCGCGGGGCATGAAGCAGCGGTTATGCCTGGCCCGCGCGCTGGCCCACGACCCCCAGGTGTTGATCCTCGACGAACCGGCCTCCGGCTTGGACCCACGGGCGCGAGTCGAGATCCGCGAGCTTTTGCGTGAGTTGCAGGCTATGGGCAAGACCATCTTTGTCTCCTCTCACATCCTCTCAGAGATTGGCGAGGTTTGCACGCACATTGGCATCATTGAGGCGGGGGAATTGGTGGCGGCAGGCACGCTGGAGGAGATGAGGCGACTCATTCGAGCGCAGCGGGTCGTGCGAGTGGGGTTGACGGAGCGGGTGGGGGAAGCGCGGGGCTGGCTGGCGAATCAGCCGGACGTGATGCAGGTCGAGCCGGTGGCGGATAACGGAGGGGGCGATCTGGAGGTCGCGTTCGCCGGCGACGACGAATCGCTGGCGCGGCTCTTGACCCAACTGGTGGGCGCTGGCTTCTCGGTGGTGATGTTCCGCGAAGAGACCGGCGACCTGGAGGACGTTTTTATGCGATTGACTAAGGGCATTGTGTCGTGACACAGAAACCAGGTTTTTCTACAAGTGAAGCGACAAAACCTGGTTTCTCCACCCTCGGATTGGAGAGACTATGACTGAAAAGCAAATTGCGTTGATCACCGGCATCACAGGACAGGATGGTTCCTACTTGGCCGAGTTCCTCTTGGAAAAGGGGTACGAGGTGGTGGGCCTGGCGAGAAGGACGACCCATTACCATTATGAGAATATCGATCATCTCATTGGCAGAATCACTATTGAATATGGCGACTTGATTGATGCGAACTCGATCGAGCGAATCATTGCCAAGTACCAACCGACCGAAGTGTACAATCTGGCCGCTCAATCCGTGCCGGCCGATAGTTGGCGGCAACCAATCGTGACAGCAGAGATCACCGCAGTCGGCCCCCTCAGGATTCTGGAGGCGTTGAGAAAGCTTAGGCTGGATGCTCGCTTCTACCAAGCTACGAGCCGGGAAATATACGGCGGAGTACAGCAGGAAGTGATTGATGAGACCACACCGTTCCTGGCCAACAATCCTTACGGTGTGGCAAAGCTGTATGCCCATCTGATGACTATGACTTACCGTCAGTCCTATGGCATGTTTGCCTGCGGCGGTATTCTGTTCAACCACGAAAGTCCTCGGAGAAGCCTCCATTTTGTCACACGTAAAGTCACGATGGGAGTGGCTTGCATTCACCTGGGCGTCGAGAATCCGCCTGTGAATGAAGTGGGAGAGCCGCTTGTCGTCGATGGCAAACTAAAGCTCGGCAATCTGGACTCTGTTAGGGATTGGGGGTACGCCAAGGAGTACGTCGAGGCGATGTGGCTGATGCTTCAGCAGGAAGAGCCGCGAGACTATGTCATTGCCACAAACATCGCTTATACGATTCGAGACTTGTGTGAGGCTGCCTTCTCTCACGTGGGATTGGATTGGCAGGAGCACGTCGAGACCGATCCTCGCTTTATGCGGCCCACCGAGATTGCGGCCTCGCGGGGGGACTATTCGAAGGCCAAGGCGGAATTGGGGTGGGAACCACGTATGCGATTCAAAGAGTTGATAGAGTTGATGGTGGACGAGGATATTCGCCAGCTATCTGATGGCTGAGGCGTGTGTGGGTGGGGAGATGATCGCCGTAGCGAGAGCGCGCTGGCAGTCCATACTCGATCACCCCATCCTCCGGCTGGAGCTGCGCCGCATCCGCCGCACGCGCTGGTGGCCGGGGCGGCGCTTTTGCTTGATCTACCCGGTGGTGTTGGGGGGTGTGCTGGGCTGTGGAGTGATTGTGGCCTTGAGCGTCGGGCTGGAGAATCTCCCCGGCTCGGCGCGGTTTCTCGACCCCGTCGGGCTGCAACTGGCGGCCCTCGTCACCGGCGCGCCGGTGGTTTGCCTGGTGAGTGTGGTTACGTCGCTGCTTTCCTTCGCCCTGCCGTGGATCGCGCCCGCGTTCACCTCTGCGACAATTGCCCGCGAGCGGGAATTGGGTACGCTCGACCTGCTGCGGACGACGATGTTGAGCGAGCGCGCTATCGTGCTGGGCAAGCTGGGCGGCTGTCTGGCGCGGCTGTGGCCCGGCATTCTGGCGCTTTTGCTGCTGACCCCGTTTCAATTGGTCGGAGTGGCCGGGGTTGACCTGTTCGGCGGCTTTTCTTCCCTCTTCCTGCTGGTGGGGATGGGCGCAGGGCAGTCGTGGTTGTGGCTCCTGCTGACCGGCCTCTCGGGGTGGCTCAAGCCCTGGGGCGACCTGGCGCTCCACGCGGCGTTGGGCCTGTTCGTCTCGGCGCTGTCTCGCACGTCGGGCGCGGCCGTCGCCATCTCTTATGGCGCTATCCTCGCGGTGCGGGGGGGCTTGTGGTTGGCGTCGTCGCTCTTGATTCCCGCGCTGATGATGCTGGCCGTCGCCGATCCGATAGAGTTGATGGGAGGCTCGATGGAGTACGAGATGTTATTCCTGGGATTGATCCCGCTGGCGACCGTGTTCGCCGAGATTGCCGGGGCGGCGCTGCTGGTGTGGGGCGCTGTTTGGCGGCTGAAGCGGGCGTAGGAGGCATTGCGATGGGAGAAGAGGCTACCACTGCCAAGCGGCGCCGTTGGTTGCGGCGCGAGTCGAACCCGCTGCTGGTCAAGGAACTGCGGGGCCGTATGCGGGGCGCGCGAGCGTTCGTCGTCCTGACCGTTTATCTGTTGCTCTTGAGTTGCTTTACCTCGGTCATCTACTATGCCTACGCTGCGAACATCAGCGGGCCTGCCGGTGGGCAAGAGATGGCTAACCTGGGCAAGACTATCTTTGCCAGCGTCGTCCTTATCGAGATATTCCTGGTGACATTCATCACGCCCGCTTTCACCGCCGGGGCGATCAGCGGCGAGCGGGAGCGTAAGACCTACGAGCTGCTGCGGGCGACGCTTCTCCCCGCCCATAAACTGGTCTCTGGCAAGCTCGCCTCCGCGTTGACTTATATGCTGTTGCTGGTTTTGGCGGCGGTGCCGTTGGAGAGTCTGGCTTTTGTGCTGGGTGGCGTCGTGGTGGAGGAACTGGCGTTGGCGCTGATCATTTTGCTGGCGACCGCTTTCACCTGTGCCGCTCTCGGTCTCTTCTTTTCCTCCTTCGCCCGCACCACGCTCGCCTCCACCGTGCTGACCTATGCCACGTCGTTGATGGCGACAATCGGGCTGCCGGTGCTGTTGCTCATTTTTGTCACCGCGCTGATAGACCCGATTATGTATGGCTACGGTTCTTATGAACCATCCTGGATCGTGGAAATTCTCGTCATGTACCTGGCTATCTTTTTCGCCAGCCTAAGCCCCATCTCTGCGGCTGTGTTGACCGAGGTTTTTCTTGAGCAGGAGGATGCCCTTTTGTACTTTTGGTACGACTTGAGCAATACCAGCCACGCTCCGATCACGCGTATTCCGCTTCCTTCCTCCTGGATCATCTACACGGTGGTTTGTCTGACGTTGGCGCTGCTGTTGCTGTTGATCACTGTGCTGCGCGTGCGACGGCAGGCGATGCGGTAGGGCGATTTGCCAAATCGCCTTACAATTTGCGCCCTCGCTGGCCCATCATGTTCAGCTTGTAGCGGCGCATGGTCTCTGGCGGCACTCTCTCGCCGTCGGGAGCCTCAAAGAGCAGGGCATCGGTGGGGCACTGGACGATGCAGGCCCCGCACTGCTCGCAGCGGTCGGCGTGGGGCAGGGCGGCGATCTCGGCCACGGTGAACACTCCGCGTGGGCAGACCTGAGCGCAGCGCCCGCAAGCGGTGCAGTGCTCTGGCTCCAACGTCACCCGATGGCTCCGTTCGGCGTGGGTCCAGCTTTTGTACAGAGGCGTGCTCCCGGCTAAATCAAAGGCCAGGAGAAGCGCCATCCCCAGTCCCAGTCCGCCCCAGCGCAGGATGAAGGGGAGGGTGAGGCGGCCTGTCAGTGTTCCCGTCAGCGCTATTCCCGCCAGGGTGAGTCCTCCGAATAACACCACAAACCCCGCCAGGCTTTTTCGCGCTACTAGCGGTTCGTAGAGGGGAAAGGCCAGGTAGACGGCCAGCGATAGCGCCCAGATCAGCGCGACCAGGGGCAACAGTCTGCCCGGCCAAAAGATGAGCGTGATCGGGGCCAGCAGGGAGAGGGGGGCGGCCCACATCACGGCCATCTCTAGCCGCTGCTGGGGGTCGAAGCGAACCTGGCGCATTGCGGGGGTTTCTTCACCTTGCAGGAAGGCGGGCAGGTCGCGCCCGTCCACCGGTCCCCAGATCACCTTCCAGCCGGTGCGCGCGCGCACCTGGCCCGCCTCGATGCCAGTGGCGGCCAGTTGGGGCAGGATCACCCGCCGGTGGGCGACACGCTTGGCGATGCCGCTGGTCTTGAGGGCAGAGATGGCGTCGTGGGTAGTGAGGTGCCCGCCGGCGGCCGCGCACCAGACGTTGATGCC
This sequence comes from Thermoflexia bacterium, assembly GCA_011192155.1. Taxonomy (GTDB): domain Bacteria; phylum Chloroflexota; class Anaerolineae; order B4-G1; family B4-G1; genus B4-G1. The sequence goes on along the minus strand of DUEK01000035.1, from coordinate 12,648 downwards.
CCGGCTGTTGGCGACCAGCAGCCATCCGTCCAGCCCGCGCAGCGCTCGCTTCAACCGGGCCACGGTGAGGGCAAAATTGCCGGTGAGGAACACGGGAGAATCCGTCCCCGGTTGCCCCACGGCTTGCAGCCCGGGTTTGGCGGGCCAGGGGAAGAAGCGGAAAGCGGAGGTGAGGAGCCAAAGGAGCGGGTAGGGTAGCGTCATTTTATTTCTCTTTTCGGGCGTTTCGCCGATATCTCGGCCCAGGAACCCATCAGCCCGACTCGCACCTCCGTCACCTCGAACCCGGCCGCCTCGACCAGACCCGGCAGGTCGGGCACAGCGCGGGTGGTGGTCTGGGTGAGCAGCCAGGTGACGGCGGCCAGGGGAGCGCGTAGGGCGGCGATGAGCAGTCGCTTCCAGAGCCGCTGGGGGCGGACTTCGTCAGCCAGCAGGAGCAGTCCGCCGGGGCGTAGCAGTCGCAGGGTTTGGCGCAGGGCGTAGCGCCGCTCGTCGGGGGTTAGCTCGGAGAAGCACATACCGGAGCAGACGGCGTCAAAGTTGTCAGCGGGGAAGGTGTCCAGTTCCGCTGCGCCCATCTCTCGCCAGGTGATGCAATCTGCAATTCCGGCCAGTTCTGCCTTTTGGCGGGCTATCGCCAGCATCACCGGGTTGACGTCCAGCGCGATCACCTCGCCTCCCCGCGCCGCTGCCCGCAGAGCCAGCGCGCCGGTTCCGGTTCCCAAATCCAACACGCGCCAGCCAGGCTCGATTTGGGCGGTCAAGTGGTTGTAGGCGCGTTCTGCCCGGCCCAGAGTCAGGAGGCGAATGCCCCAGTCGTAGCGGCTAGGGGCGGATTCGAGCAGGCGCATCAGGATGATGCTCATGGGGCGTAATGCGTAAGCGTTAGTCGAGGATGCGGGTGACGTGGTATGCGGTGATGGGATGGTCTACACCTTTTAGTTCCAGGCCGGTGACGGGGGTGGCTTCTACCTGATTCTCGATCAGGTCATACGTGGCCTGGCTGACGAGTACCTGCCCGGCCTGGGCCGCGTCGCAGATACGCGATCCCAGGTTGGCGGCCGGCCCGATGACGGTATAGTCGGTGCGTTGTGGGCAGCCCATCTCGCCGACGATCATCTCGCCGGTGGCGATGCCGACGCCGATGGGGGCCGGCTCAATGTCGCGCGCTCGCCAGTTTTCCATCACGGCCTGGTGAGCCATCTGCATCTTTAGGCCGACGCGCGTCGCGCGCAGGGCGTGGTCTGGTTGGGGAAAAGGGGCGCCGAGCAGGGCCATCACCTCGTCGCCGACGAATTTATCCAGGGTACCCTCGTGCGATAGGATGACGTCAGTCATTCGGGCCAGGTAGTCGTTGACGAATCCTACCAGCAACCCGGGATCCGTGCTCTCGGATAGACTGGTGGAGCCACGCAAGTCGGCGTAGAGTACGGTGAGCACAGAACGCTCCCCTTTGAGAAAGTCCACGTCGGGGTTGGCTAACAACCGTTCCATCACACGCGGGTCTACCGACCGCCCAAGCACTTGACGCAGCCGGCGCCGTTCCAGGCTCTCAAAGATGGCGGTGTCCATCTGGCTGCCGATGGCGCTCAGCAGGCGGCGATCATCGGCTCTGAACCCGCGCGACCCATAGCGATTGACGACGCCCAAGACTCCGATGACTTCATTATTTAGGATCAGGGGCAGGCACAGCATTGAGCGCAGCGCATCGCCCAGATCGTTGCGACAGATCATTTCCGCCGCCCGCAGTGACTCGTTGGCTATCTGTTTCACCACCTCGTGGTAGGGTGATACTCTGAAGAAGTCGTCGTGGGTGGCGGCGCGTAACTCCAGTCGTTTTCCGGTCTGGTTGTAGAGCATGACAAAGCCGGCCTCGGCCTGGACGACCGAGCGCAGTTCCTGGAGCACGGAGTTGAGCATTTCGTCGAAGGGCATGTGCTGGTCGCGAATGCGGTCTACACGGTAGATGGTCTCTAGTTCTTTGTTGCGTTGTTGGAGGTCGTAGTAGGCATACCCTTGGATCACAGCCGAGTCTATTTGGCTTTCTGCGGTTCTGAGTAATTCTACGTCATTCTGATCAAAGGGGGGCTGAGAGCGGGTGAGCAACAATGCGCCCAATCGTTCCTCCGCTCCCATGATGATGGGGACGGCTGCCAGTTGCAGACCGTCTGGCAGTTTTGCCAAGTCTGACTCTGGCAGTATTTCGTTCCCTTCCCATAGGGCAACGTCGTCGGCCTCTGTGGCCCGCGTGGCTAGTTCTTGGATGATGGCTGATCCCATCAGGCTGGATTGTTCGTTGTGGTCGTTGATCGCTTTCAGCTCTACTTTCCCCGTCTCGCGGTCCAACAGGCACAGCAGGCAGAGATTGGCTTGGAGGTGGTCGGTGATGACGTTGGCGATGGCAGCCAGCATTGCCGCTGGCTCAATCACGGTGTCGCGGATGTGGTCAATTGCCAGGGTCAGATCGAGTTCTTTCTGCTTCAGTTCGATGCGCTCGCGTAGGGTTTTGGGGGATAAACGATATCCCTTAGCTTGTTCGCTGGTTTCTTTGTTCACAATGCCCTCCTCAATTACTCGTTTTCCGCTTGTTTTAATCAGGAGCATCTGGTTGCGGGCGCCTTGAGTTCAATTATACCACTCTATTGCCCAGGCGCATATTTTTGAGAAAGGCGCACGCTTATCAGGGCAGATCGCTCTAGAAATCTCGCAAGTACATTAGGTCGGCCTGTCAAATCAAAAGATAATGTCACCGAACGGCAATCGTTGCAATGGTAGGTTTTCTGTAGTATAATACCTAGGAATTTTATTACGATTATTCTGAATTGGGGACAAGATTATGCGTCAGCGCTTTACTGTTCTTGCAGTAGATGATCAACCTGGGCAGTTAGAGATACTAAGGCTCATGTTGGATGCCGAGGGCTTTGATACCGTGGTGGCTCAAGATGGGCTTTCTGGGTTGCGTATTGCCTATCAGGCTCAACCCGATGCGATTTTGTTAGACGTGATGATGCCCAATATGGATGGGTTTGAAGTGTGCCGCCGGCTGCGGGAGATGACCGAAGTACCCATCATTTTCCTCACAGCTAAGGGCACTCTTGAGGACATTGTGAAGGGTCTTTCCTTGGGCGCGGATGATTACTTGGTCAAGCCGTTTGACCGCTCGGAGTTGGTTGGCCGTCTCATGGCTTGTCTCCGCCGAGCGAAAGAACAGACTGACAAGGCGGGTGACCTCATTTTTGCCACTGACTCGATCATGCTGGATTGTGGTCGTCATGAACTGGTGATCGGGAAGAAGGTTGTGTATCTGACCCCTAAAGAGTTTGAGGTGCTCCGGTTGTTGATCCGTCACGTCGGCAAGGTGCTCAACACTAATGCCATCTTGACTCGGGTATGGGGAGCCGAACGTGTCGGCGAACCAGACTTGGTGAAGCAGTGCATTTATCGGCTACGACAAAAGATTGAGCCGGACCCCAAATCTCCCCGGTATCTTAACACTGTTTGGGGTGAGGGGTATTATTTTGATACGGGCGACTTTTTGTAGTTTCAAGCGTGGTCTCTTGGCCCTCTTTCTCTGGAAGAGGGCTTTTTTAATTTTTGTGACTTTTTATTCACCTGCTTTATACAAATTCCTGTTATCTTAGTAAAGATTTAGGAATCGTTCTAGGAATTTTTTAGTGGTTTGATTGCATAGTTGCTGTATGGTGTCGGTGAATGTGTGTTGCCCCGTGACTGACTTTGGCGCAAAGTAACTCATCCAGCGTATCCGGCATGATGAGCTTGATGCCGAGAATGGGGTTTTGGGTTTACCCCTCCGATTCTGGCGTTTCACCAACCGGGTTCAAATCTGCATGTAGTACAATCAGTAACAAAGAGAAATACGAGTGGTTTGTGAGGTAGAAAAGGAACGATAGTGTATAGCAGTCTGTTTTTCTATCAGAGTCATGACCGAGTTTAGCAGTCTGCTACTGAGGTGAATATGATGAACAAGAAAGTCTTGGTAGTTGATGATGATACTGGTTTGCTTACACTCTTGCAGCTTGGGCTGGAGCGGGAGGGGTTCACGGTTGTCACTGCAGATAATGGCAAGGACGGGCTTCGGAGGGCCTACGAGACCCGTCCTGATGTCATCATATTGGATGTTGCAATGCCAGAGATGGATGGATGGCTCGTGTGCCAGCGGCTCAGGCATATGTGCGACACCCCGATCATCATGCTTACCGCCAGGTCAGATCAGAAGGACGTTCTCAAGGGCTTTTCCTTGGGGGTTGATGATTATTTGACCAAGCCATGCAGTTTCGACGAGTTGAAAGCGCGTATTTCTACTGTTCTTCGCCGTGCTAGAGTGAGCACTCCCGATACCTGGAGAGATGTCTATGATGATGGCACTCTTCACATTGACCTGAGGGATGGGACGGCCATGCGACAGGGAGAGGCGATCAACCTCACGCCGACCGAGTCGCGTTTGTTGTTATGTCTGGTGGGCCACAAGGGGCAGATCGTGCCCCACAAGGAGTTGCTCATTAGTGTATGGGGGCCGGAATACGCGGAGGAGGTAGGTTACCTCAGTGTGTACATCCGCTACCTGCGGCGCAAGGTTGAGGATGATCCATCTGACCCACACTACATACACACACGATGGGGGGTGGGCTACTATTTTGCAGGTAACGGGACTCTTGAGCCGGATAGCAACGGCACTGATATGGGGCGGGCATGAACAAGCAAGTTGCTCAGTATGTGCGCCTCCTCGGCAAGTGGTGGTGGCTGTTTGTAATTAGCGTCATCATCCCGGCGGTGATCAGCTACTATTTTACTGCTCAACAGCCTGCCCTCTATCAGGCTAAAGCAACGATCATGGTGGGCGCCAGTATATTCCAAGACCCCAACCCAGACCAAACGGCGATCAGACTCGGCAATACTCTGGCCGCTGCCTATGCTGAGTTGCTCAGGCAAGGGCCTGTTGTTGAAGCTGTCATTGAACGGCTGGGATTAGAGAGAACTCCTGAACAGTTAGCTGCACAAATTGGGACTGGATTCTATTCAGGAGCCCAGCTTTTGGAAATACAGGTGACAGACACTAATCCTGAGGCGGCGGCATTGATTGCCAATGCACTGGCCGATGAGCTTATTCGCCGGAGCCCGGCTTCAGGGGGGAGCGATCCCGAACAGCAAGAGTTCATTCGACGCCAGTTGGAAGAGCTTGAAGCAAAGGTCGGGAATGTAGGTGGTCAGATTGAGGAATTGACCGCCTCCCTGTCTGAATTAACCTCAGCCGCCGAGATTCAGGATGTACAGGATCGAATTGCCGCGTTGGAAGAGGTGAAATCTACCTACCAGTCCACGTATGCTGACTTGTTTAATTCCTATCGTGCCGAGTCACCCAACGCACTTGCGCTTTTTGAGCCAGCCGTGACGCCCCAGTGGCCAATTCCGAGCAAGGCCAAACTCATCGTTGCTGTGGCCGGGGCGGCGGGGCTTGTATTGGCGTTGGGCGCTATCTTGTTGATAGAGTTCCTGGATACCTCATTGCGCTGGGAAGGAGATGGCGTACAGTCAGTTCTAGGCTTGCCCGTTTTAGGTGCTGTACCTCAGGTGTCGAGGAAAAACGCTTTATCTTCTGATAACCCATTGAGCCCGGTGGCTGAGGGTGTTCGCGCGGTGCGAGCCAGCGTTTTTCTCATGCGCCCCGATCAGCCCTACAAGGTGTTGCTCTTGACCAGCCCAGGAGCCTCGGAAGGCAAGAGTTTTGTTATTGCTAACTTGGCTGTTGTACTTGCTGCGGCTGGAAATCGCGTCATTGTGGTTGATGCAGACATGCGCAGGCCTTCGTTGCACGAACTTTTTGACCGGCCTAATGTCACAGGCCTGGCCGATGTTCTCAGCGATCATAAAGTTGATGATGAAGGCTTATTGTCCGTTCCGTTACTAGAGACGGACTTTGATAATCTATACCTTTTGCCAGCTGGCCGTCCCCCGGCGGACCCGGCTACGCTGTTGACCTCGCCACGTCTTTTTGCTTTACTGGATTCCTTGGGAAGCCAGATGGATATGGTTTTGATTGATAGCCCTCCCGTCTTGGGCCCTCCTGATGCCATGATTTTGGCGACTCTGGTTGAGGGCACAGTTCTGGTGGTGAGTGCGGGGGTTACCAGGCGCGAGACGATCCAGCAGGCCAAGGAACGGTTGCTTGGGTTTGATCAGCGAGAGGTTAATCTGCTAGGCCTTACGGTCAATCGTGCCAAGTTGGATGGCAGCTATCACTACAGTTCCGACCAAGAGGGCGGAGAACAGAAGCAGAAGGGAACAAGTCGTGATGGCGCGTGGTTGACGCTGGGTGAGGCGGCGGCGCGCTTGGGTGTCAGCAAGGATCAGGCCCGACGATGGTGCAAGAGCGGACGATTGCCTGCGACTAAGAAGTGGCAGCTGTGGTGGCGGATAGACCCTGGCGGACTTGAGCGTATGCTCGAGGATACGTGGGAGCTTAAAGCGAAGGTATAGGCGGCAGCGAGGTGTGGTTCATCTCATTGTTTCGTGAGCGCTGGTCGTAGAATGTGTTTCGAGGGGATTGGTAAGGGCGGGGCTTCCCCGCCCTTACTGGAATTTACTCCGGGGCGCTCGGCCGGTGCTATGATACAGGTTTTTCAGCAATTCCCGTTATGGGAGAAAAGCCAGATCGTAGCCGCGATTTCGCAATCGCGCAGGACGCTTTACGCGGCAAAATACACGCGATTTCCAAATCGCGGCTACAAAACGGGAATTGCTGCAGGTTTTTTGAGGCTAGGAGAGTTGGAAACAGTATGATTATCTCACGAACACCTCTACGGATCAGCTTTGTGGGCGGGGGAAGCGACCTGTCGGCTTTTTACCAAAAAGAATCTGGCGCTGTGGTGAGTACGGCCATCAACAAATACATTTATATCACCGTCAACCAAAAGTTCGACCAAAAGATTCGGGCCAGCTATTCGCGCACCGAGATCGTGGGCGGCGTGGATGAGGTGCAACACGAATTGATCCGCGAAGCGCTGAGAGTGGTGGGCATTGAGGGAGCGATTGAGATCACCTCGATCTCTGATATTCCTTCTCGAGGTACTGGTCTCGGGTCCTCGAGCACCTATACGGTGGGGTTGTTGAACGCGCTTTACGCTTATGCAAATCACCTGGCCGGTGCAGAGAGGTTGGCCCGCGAAGCGTGTCAGATTGAGATTGAGCAGTGCGGCAAGCCCATCGGCAAGCAGGATCAGTACATCGCCGCCTACGGTGGCTTGCAGTTCATTCGTTTTAATCCTGATGAGAGTGTGTTCGTTGATCCGATAATTTGCAAGCCGGAGACGCGGGAGCAGTTGCAAGAGGGGTTATTGATGCTCTACACCGGCTTGGTGCGTAGCGCCGATGGTATCCTGGAAAAGCAATCGCACAACACCAAAACCGACGAGGAAAAACAGGCTGGTTTGCGCCGGATGGTCGGTTACGCCAGGCAGGTGCGAGAGGCCCTGGCGCGCAACGACCTGGGAGGATTTGGCGAGGTGTTGCACGCCAATTGGCTGGAAAAGCGCCGTCTGGCCAGTGGGATCAGCAAGCCCAGCATTGACAAGTGGTACGAGCGGGCGCGGGCGCACGGGGCCATCGGCGGCAAGATTCTGGGCGCGGGCGGCGGGGGGTTCTTGCTGCTCTACGCGCCGCCAGAGAGGCACGCGGAGATTTGCGAGGCGCTGCCGGACCTGCGGCCTGTGGACTTTGGTTTTAGTCCGCAGGGGAGCAAGTTGATCTATGTGGAAGAGAATGGGTATGGGTAGAGCGTTCTGGGCCAGGTTGGAGGCGCAAGACGCTATTTTGGGGAATTGGCGCTCATTATGAAAGATGCAGTGACCACGACTGGCTGCCATAAGCCGGTCGTTTTGCAACATCACGAGGCTCCCGTCGGGAGCGTAATGTCCACAGTTGCGCGTAACTCGGCATTTGTGCTGGGTGTGCAGGTGGCGCTAAAGGTCTTGGCTTTTCTGTTCAACGTCTACGTAGTGCGCCGATTAGGGGACGTGCACTTTGGCCGCTATTCAGCCGTGATGGCCTACGTGGCTATCTTTGCCATTTTCACTGATTGGGGCATGTCGCCCTACGCGGTACGGGAGATGGCGAAGGATCGTGGACAGACTTCTCAGCTCTTGCCCGACATTATAGCCATTCGCGTCCTGTTTTCGTTGCTTGTCACGCTTATTGCTCCCTTATCGGCTTTATGGCTGGGGAAAGAGAGCGATATGGTACTGGGTATCCTCATCGCCAGCGCCGGTCTGATTCTTTATGCTTTCCAGGGACCGTTGAATAGCGCCCTGACTGCTCGTGAGCGTTTGGATTATACGTCTATTTTTACCCTAGTCAATCAATTGGTGTTTTGGGGATTGGGTGTGTTGCTATTGATGAGGGGTATGGGATTTATTGGTTTGATTATTGCCTCTTTAGCGGGTGTGGCAACAATGGTGTTGCTCTCCGGATGGACGCTGTTCAGATTAGGCGTGGGACGAATGATCCTCTCGGTGCGTCATTGGTCCCGGCTGTTCCTGGCAGCGCTGCCTTTTGGCATCAGTGGCATCTCGTACGTCTTTATGCAACGCTTCGACACGGTGCTGATATCGTTCGTGCTGACCGACGCCGCAGTCGGTTGGTATAATGTACCTTGGACATTGATCAATATGGTCTTGCTTGTTGCTCAGAGTATCGCCATAGCGATGTATCCTTCAATGGTGCGGAGCTATACGGAGGACCCCGAATCTTTGCCCCGAGTCGTGTGGCAGTCTATCAAGTATTTGTTGATCGTCTGCCTGCCGATTGTCGTAGGCGGCACGGTGCTGGCAGATCGGATTATCATCACGCTCTACGAAGAAATGTTCGTAAATTCTATCCCCGTGTTGCAAGTGACACTTTGGGCTCTCCCTGGCCTCTTCCTGTTGGAACTTTTTGGGCGAGTGGCGAGCACACTGCATCTGGAGCGTCCGGCGGCCAGAGTGAACGTGATCAATGCGCTCATCACCATAGTGCTGAATCTAGCCCTGGTGCCAACTGTGGGGATTCTGGGCGCTGCACTGGCCCTGGTCGCCGGGCGAACGATTCGCCTGGTGCAGTATTGGAGGCTCATTGGCAACGAGCGTTTGGTGGGCCGGCGGTGGAGAGTGTTGCTACGGGTCGCTCTGGCGGCGGCGGCGATGGGAGCGGTGGTCTTTTTCCTGTGCCAGATGACCGCCTTTGGCGTGATTGATTCCAAGATGGGGCTTTTGGCTTTGATCGGTTCTGGCGCTGCGGCTTACGTCGTGGCTTTGTTGGCCCTGGGGGGCGTCGAGCGCCGGGAGCTGGTGTTTCTGCGCAACATGGTGATGGAGCGATTGGCGAGGGGCGGCGCGCGGTGAAGATCGTCATCGCCGTGCATCACTTCCCGCCGCGTTATACCGGCGGCGCCGAGTTGCGTGCTTACCGCACGGCTGTCCGGTTGCGCGGCCGGGGGCACGATGTGTGGGTGGTCTGCGTCGAAGCTATTGACGCCGGGAACGCACATGGCCTGACTTTTGAGGACGACACTTACGACGGTGTGACGGTTCGCCGCTTGAGCTTTAACCTGGACGCCGCGCCGCATCCGTTTCGATGGGAGTATGATAACCCCTGGGTCGGGGCGCATCTGCGCGAGTATCTGGACGATCTCGCGCCCGATCTTTTACACCTCATCAGCGGTTATCTGATGTCGGGGAGCGCGTTGCGCGCGGCGCGGGATTTGCAGATCCCGACGGTGCTCACGCTGACCGATTTCTGGTTCTTGTGTCCGCGCATTACGTTGCTGCGCAGCAACGGCCAACTCTGCGCCCCGCCTTTTGACGCAGCCACCTGCGCCCGTTGCCTGGGCGAAGAGAAGCGCCGCTATCGCCTGCCGGGGCAAATAGCTCCCGCGTTGATGGACGTCTTTTGGCAGAACCAGAGAAGCCGCGCAACTCAGATCCAGGCGCGAACGGCGTTCCTTGGGGAAACGCTCAATTGCGTGGATGCTGTCATCAGTCCATCTCAATTCTTGCGCGATTTGTTTATTGAGGCTGGTGTAAAAGCAGAACGGATCATTTTTTCTCGTCAGGGACGTGACTTTCCTGGTTTGACACCAGAGCTTTTGAACAAGACCCCAAGCGAATATCTGCGGATCGGGTACCTGGGACAAATCGCGCCGCACAAGGGAGTGCATACGTTGTTCGAGGCCGTTCGGCAACTGCCCAATGCGGCCCTAAAAGTCGAGGCATACGGCGATTCGACTCCCTTTCCGGCTTATACACATCGCTTGCAGCAGATAGCCCGCCAGGACGCGCGTTTGAGTCTGGCAGGCGTGTACGAGCGGACAGAGATCAGCCGGGTACTGCAGGGGTTGGACGTCATCGTCGTGCCGTCGGTGTGGTACGAGAACAGCCCCAACACGATTCTGGAAGCGTTTGCCCACCGCACGCCCGTGATCGTCTCTGACCTGGGGGGAATGGCCGAACTGGTCAAGGATGGAGTGAACGGGCTGCACTTTGCGCCCGGCGACGCGTCGAGTCTGGCGGGCAAACTGGGTCAGTTGATTGATGGCCCTGGTCTGCTTTCTCGATTGCGACAGGGCATCGGTCCAGTGAAATCCGTCGCAGAGGAGATGGTCGAGTTGCAAGCGGCTTACCGCTCGGTAACGGGCAAGGCCGAGTGAGGACGAGGAGCCGCAATGCCTGGAACACCTTCCCTGGTGACGATCATCATCCTCAACTGGAACGGGCTGGCGGACACGCTGGCGTGCCTGGCGTCGCTGGCGCATCTGGATAATGCTGACGCTTGTGAGATATTGGTGGTAGACAACGGCTCTACCGATGGGTCGCCCCCGGTCATTCGAGAGCGCTTCCCCGGCGTGACGCTGATTGAGACTGGGGAGAACCTGGGCTTTACGGGTGGCAACAACGTGGGTTTGCGATGGGCGCTGGAACGGGGAAGCGATTACGCGCTGCTCTTGAACAATGACACCGAGGTAGCCCCAGATTTTCTGTGTCTCCTGGTGGAGGCTGTCGAGGCTGATTCTCGAGTGGGAATTGCCGGCCCGACCATTTACTACTATGAGGAGCCACAGACCGTCTGGTCTGCCGGCGGGGAGATCGACTGGCGACGGGGGGCGACGTGGATGCTGGGACTGAACGAGCGCGACACCGGGCAGTTTGGCGATACCCCCAGGGAGATGGACTTTGTCACCGGATGCGCGTTGTTGGTAAAGAGGGACGTATTGCAGCGAGTGGGTTTGCTAGATGACCGATTTTTCACCTACTACGAGGAGACCGAGTGGTGCGTGCGGGCGCGGCGGGCAGGTTTCAAGATCGTGCACGTGCCCACGGCCAAGATGTGGCACAAGATACCTCTTGATGCACGGGAGAGTTCGCCGCTAGTGCATTACTATATGACGCGTAACCGCTTGCTGTTCCTGCGTGTCTCGAGGGCAGGGTTACGACCCTGGTTCCATACACTCGTAGGTGAATACCTACACACGCTGTTGAGTTGGACGTTGCTGCCCAAGTGGCGGCTTAAACGACCGCTGCGTGGGGTTATGGTGCGCGCCATCGTGGACGCGGGGCGGGGGCAGTGGGGAAAGTTGCCCGCCCCACAAGAGAGCAGGAGTTAATTGGTGCGGATTCTCTATATCTCTGGGTGGTACCCGTATCCACCCGATAATGGAGCCAGAATCCGAGAGTACAATCTCATCAAGCAACTGGCCTCTCGGCACGAGATCACGTTGCTTTCGTTCTATTCTTCGCCTGGTTCCATGTCGCAGGAACGGTTGGACGCGATGCGATCCTATTGCCGGTCTGTCGCGGCGGTACCCTACAAAGAGTTCAACCCCACGGGACTCCGGGCGGTGATGGCACTGTTCTCGACGCGACCCCGGTCGGTGGTGGATACGTACAACCCAGAGATGGCGAAACTGGTAGAAAGCGCGATAAGCAGCGAAACATTCGACGTGGCCGTAATGGCGACGCAGCGCGCTGCGCCATACGCGCATTTGATTGGCGGTATTCCTTGGGTGTGTGAAGAGATCGAGCAGGCCAGTCTGTACGAAAAATACGTAAACGCGCAAAATTTGGCCGCTAGGCTTCGTTACAGACTTGTGTGGTGGAAACAGGCCAACTATGTGCGTGGGCTGTTGTCCAAGTGCAGCGGTTGTACCGTGGTGTCTGAACAAGAACGAGAATTGATTTTGAGTATCCGTCCTGATTTCCCTGCGCTGGCCGTGGTACCTAACGGTGTGGACCTGGAAGCAAATACCGGCGATTTCGGTCAGCCCAAACCGGATACTCTGATCTATAACGGCGCGCTAACCTATGACGCCAATTTTGATGCAATGGAGTTTTTCCTTCGCGATGTTTTACCTCTGGTAAAGGCTCAACGTCCCAACATCAGCCTGCGTATCACTGGGGGGTACAATGGTGTGCCGGTGGAGCGGTTGCCGTTGGGCAGTGGCGCTGAATTGACCGGTTATCTGGACGATATCCGCCCGGCAGTGGCTCAGAGTTGTGTGTGTGTCGTGCCGTTGCAGGTAGGCGGCGGAACGCGGCTCAAAATATTGGAGGCAATGGCACTGGGTACGCCGGTAGTATCTACGTCCAAGGGAGCCGAAGGGCT
>DUEK01000034.1 GCA_011192155.1 Thermoflexia bacterium | reverse complement strand
TGGGGTGCCCAACACAAAGGTCAGGTGGTCGGAGGTTTTCTGGGGGGCGTTGGTGGCGACTTGTGCAGGCGAAATCGCCACCAATGGCTTTAGCTGGTATCTCAGCAGTGGAATCGTCCATTATGAATTGATATACGGCTCCCTGGGAACAGTGGTGGCCCTCATGTTGTGGATCTATATCGGCGTGCAGATCATCCTCTTTGGCGCGCACGTCAGCGCCGCGATTGCCAGACGTACCGCAGCGGGTAGAAGATAGGGTTGAAACTTGTGCTGTCATCCGATAATGAGTATACTGTATAGCGTAGACGTTCTGTAGCTTTCAGCGCAGAGACCGATGGACGAAGCAAATCTGATCGAATCCGCCCGGCGGGGCAAGGTGGACGCCTTTAACGAACTGGTGCTGGCCTACCAGGATCGAGTCTACAACCTCGCCTACCGCATCATGGGCGATCCCGCCTCGGCCTCCGACGCCGCCCAGGAAACCTTCATCGCCGCCTATCATTCCATCGACCGTTTTCGGGGCGGTTCCTTCAAGTCCTACCTGCTGCGTATCGCCTCCAACAAATGCTACGACGAACTGCGCCGCCGTAAACGCCGCCCCGCCACATTCTTCGAGGACTTGAGCGAGGTGGACGAGGAGGCCAATCCCGCGCTCATCAACGGGGGCGAAGGGCCAGAGGAGTACGTCGAGCAACGGGAGATGGCACGCCTGATCCAGGCCGGCATTGAGACACTCCCCCCCGGCCAGCGCGTCACGTTGGCGCTCTCCGACGTGCAGGGGATGAGCTATCAGGAAATCGCCGAGGCGACGGACATATCGCTGGGGACGGTGAAATCGCGGTTGGCGCGGGCGCGGGCCAAACTGCGCGATTATCTGCGCGAGCAGGGGGAACTTTTGCCCGCGCGGTATCGTCTTGGATAAAGAGGCAGATAATGAGGAGATTGTTTGGGCAGGCGAGGGAACGGGAGCGGCGCGACGAGTTGCTTTCGGCATACCTGGACGGCGAACTGAGTGCCGGGGAACTGGTCCGCCTGGAGGCGCAACTGGTGAACGATCCGGCGCTGCAAGCCGAGCTAGACGCGCTGCGACAGACCGTGGCGCTGGTGCGCGATTTGCCCCAGATTCCCAGCCCGCGCAACTTTATCTTGCCGCAGGCGACACCATCCCGTCCGCGATCCGCGCCGCTGGCGCGCCCGCGCCGCGCGTGGGCCGCCCCGCTACTGACGGCGGCGACCGCTGTCGTCAGCTTCCTCTTTGTCGCCCTGCTCTCCCTCGACCTATTCCTCCCTCGTATGGCCGGCAACCTGGCCTTTGCCCCCGAGCCGCAGATGGCGGCCGAGACCCCTCAAGAGATGCCGGTCGAGCAAGAGGCCCCGGCCGAGATGCCGCCCGCAGCCCCCGACGAGGCGGAGGTGGGCGCAGATCGAGCGCCAGAAGAGGAGAAAGCGATCTCCCCTGTGATGGGTGGCGGCGGCCTGACTGCTACTCCCACACCCCTGGCTACTACTTTGGCGGCGGCGGAGAGAAGTGGAGAGGGCGCAGACCATTGGGATTCCGTCTCCGAAGAGCCTGCCGAGGTCGCTCCCCCGCTGGTCGAGGAGGAGTCGCCCGAACCTCCTGAGAGTGAAGTGATCGGCGCTGCTCAACCGGCGTCGCGGCGGCCATTGGAAATCGTCTTGGGACTGATCGCACTGACGCTGGCGTTGGCTACTGTGTGGGCGTGGCGCGCTCGCCGCCGTTGCTAAGAAACAGCTTTTTTTGGAAAAACCCAAAACCCCGTCTTTGCTGTTTCTCGCAAAATGAAGGGCGCCGCAGGGGTTTTGGGCGTTAACAAGGAGGCCCTGATTTGGCCCATCCTACTGAACTGAACTATTGCCCCAATTGCGGCCACGCGCTCGAAAATAGAAAAGCCTTCGGGCACGCGCGCCGCTTTTGCCCTGCCTGCGACCGGGTCGTCTTCCGCGAGCACAAAGTCGCCGCCGGCGTGTTGGTCGAGCATGAAGGAAAGGTGCTGCTCGTCCGCCGCCGTATGGGGCTGCGGCGGGGACTGTGGACATTCCCCGCCGGATTCGTTGACTTTGGCGAATCCCCGCCCCAGGCCGCGGTGCGCGAGTGCCGCGAGGAGACTGGGCTGGAAGTCGAGATCGCCAGCCTGCTCGACGTCATCGCAGGGCGGGAGCACGAGCGCGGAGCCGACATTGTCATCGTCTACCACGCCCGCATAGTGGGAGGAGAGCTATTGGCCGCCGACGACGCGGACCGGGCCGCCTTCTTCGCGCCCAATGGAACCGATCTGCCCCCGCTGGCCTTCCGCGCCACGCAAATTGCACTCGATAAATGGCGGGATTCCCGCCCCGGCGCAAACTAGCCCCATGCGTTATCACGGCACCGTAATCCGCCCCCCCAGCGAGGCCCGCAGCTACATTCTGCAAGTCACCTACGGCTGCTCCCACAATCGCTGTACTTTTTGCGGCACCTATTTGGACAAACCCTTCCGCGTCCGCCCGCTGGAAGAGGCGCTGGAAGATATCGAACTGGCCCGGCAAATGCTGCCCCACACTCGCCGCGTCTTTTTGGCCGACGGCGACGCGCTGGCATTGAGCGCCCGCCGGCTCATCCCCATCCTCGATGCGCTGGCCTCCGCCTTCCCCCACCTGGAACGGGTAGGCATCTATGCCAACGCCCGCAACCTCCTGCGCAAGAGCGCGGCCGATTTGGCGTTGCTCCGCCGCAAAAATCTGGGAATCGTCTACCTGGGACTAGAGAGCGGCAGCGATGAGGTGCTGCGCCGTGTCCGCAAGGGAGCCACCGCCGCCGAGATGGTGGAAGCGGTGCGCAAGGCGCGGGCGGCCAGTATGCGTACCTCGGTCATCGGCATCCTGGGGCTGGGCGGGCCGGCCCTTTCATCCGCGCACGCCGAGGCGACTGGGCGAGTGGTCGGCCAGATGGACCCGGAATACTTTTCGATGCTCTCGCTGATGCTGGTTCCCGGCACCGAACTGCACCGCCAGTGGCAGGCGGGCGAGTTCCAGTTAATGGGGCCGGAGGCCATGCTGGCCGAGTTGCGCCACGTCATCGCCCACCTGGACGGTCTCTCCCACTGCATCTTTCGCACCAATCACGCCTCCAATTACCTCCCCCTGGCAGGCGCGTTGCCGCAGGACAAGGCCCGCCTGCTGGCGACGCTGGACAATGCGCTGGCGCGGGGGCAATCTGCGCTGCGGCCCGAAAGTTGGCGCGCGCTATAATTCGTCTCATTGCCCAACTTGCCAATCTCCCCCCTTTCTGGTACGATTCGCTCACGTTTGACGGAAGGATCGTGAATCATGACACCAATTCGTATTGTTCGCTATGTCGTCCTACAGCGCCGCCAGCGCCGCCGCGCTGAAGAACGTACCGGCGTGAGCCAGTTGCTGCGCATCCTGGGCGCAGCGTTGCTGGTAGTGCTGCTTGTGATCATGGGGACTTTTGCCGGCGGGGCGAGCGCCGTCGCTGGCGCTTACTCTTACTTTACCCGCGACCTGCCCGAACCGGAGCAGATCGAGGCCGCCGAGGATAATTTCGAGACCACCAAAATCTACGACCGCGCCGGTCAGATTTTGCTCTACGAAGTGATTGACCCTCAGGGCGGCGACCGCACCTGGGTCACGTTGGACCAGATGCCGGAACACCTCATCTGCGGGACAGTGGCGCTGGAGGACCGCGACTATTGGGAGAACCCCGGCATCAACGTGCGCGGTATCGTGCGCGCACTCTGGGCCGACATCCAGGGCCAGCAGATCCAGGGCGGCTCCTCGATCACCCAACAGTTGATCAAGAATATCGTCATTGAAGAAGAGCTGCGTTACGTCAGCGCAGAAGGCCCCGAGTGGAAGGATTACGAGCGCAAAATCACCGAAATCCTGCTGGCCTACCGCATCTCGCAGAATTACAGCAAAGAGCAGATACTAGAGTGGTATCTGAACACCAACTTTTACGGCAACCTGGCCTATGGCATCGAGGCCGCGGCGCGGGTCTATTTTGGCAAGAGCGTCGGCGACCTGACGCTGGCCGAATCCGCAACGCTGGCCGCTATCCCCCAGTTCCCCGGTATGAACCCCTTTGATAACCCGGACCTCGCCCGCGAGCGCCAACACCTCGTGCTGGACGCGATGGAGGGACAGGGCTGCATCACGCCGGAGGAGGCGGTCGCCGCCAAGTACGAGGAGTGGGAGCTGGCGCATCTCACAGAGCGATACGACATCCTGGCGCCCCACTTTTCCGTGTACGTGCGCAAGCAGTTGGAGGAAATGTTTAGCCCAGAGGTGGTCTATCGGGGCGGGCTGCGGGTCTATACCACGCTCGATCTGGAACTGCAAGAACAGGCCCTGTGCGTGGCTCGCGCGCATATCCGCCGCCTCTCCGGCGAGGAAGAGGAGATCGTGCTCCAAGAGGCGATTGACGACGGCTGCGAGGCGGCCCAATTCCTGCCGCCGCTCCGCTCCTACGACGTCGGACGCGACCACGAGGTCAATAACGCCGCCGTGGCCGTCATCCGCCCCGCCACCGGCGAGATTCTCTCCATGGTCGGCAGCCTCGATTACTGGGACGAGTCCATAGACGGCCACTTTAACGTCGCCGCCGATGGATTCCGCCAGCCCGGCTCATCGTTCAAGCCTTTCACCTATCTCACACTGCTCTCCCAGGGCGACAACGCCGCTCACATGTTCCTCGATGTGCGCCGCGCTTTCCAGCAGCCCACCGGCACCCCCTACGTGCCGGAGAACTATGATCGCAAGTACCACGGCCCGCAGCGCATGCGGCTGGCGCTGGCCCGCTCCTACAACATCCCGGCCGTCGAGGCCCTGTACCTATCTGGCGTGGACAATGTTATCCGCACCGCCCACAGCATGGGCATCAACACGCTCGACCGGGGGTTGGATTATTACGGCCTCAGCCTGACACTGGGCGGCGGCGAAGTACACCTGCTCGACATGATCTATGCCTTTGGCGTCTTTGCCAACACCGGCCGCATGTACGGCGCGCCCGTGCCCTCAGACCAACTGCGCACCGGCTACCGCGAACTCAACCCTGTTGCCATCCTGCGCGTCGAGGATCGCAACGGGAACGTGCTCTACGAGTACAGCCAGCCCGAAAGCCGTGAGATACTCTCGCCCCAACTGGCCTACTTGATGAACTCTATCCTCTCCGATAGGCAGTCCCGCTGGGCCGGGATGGGTATGAACAATGCGCTGGAACTTGCCAACGACCGGCCTGCTGCCGCCAAGACCGGCACCACCAACGACTTTCGCGACGCCTGGACGGTCGGTTACACGCCTCAGTTGGCCGCCGGCGTGTGGGTGGGCAACTCGGATAACAGCGAGATGAAGAACCTGCCCGGCCTGCGCGGCGCCAGCCCCATCTGGCACGCGGTGATGGAGTACGCGCTGCAAGATGAGGAGATTGTCCCCTTTGCGCGGCCCGATGGATTGATCGAGCGGGCGGTCTGCGCCGTCTCTGGCAAGCTGCCCGGCCCCAATTGCCCCACCGTCAACGAACTCTTTATCCCCGGCACCGAGCCGACCGAGCATTGCCACATCCACCAGACCTTTAGCGTCAACCGCGAGACCGGGCGACTGTGTACCGTCCACACGCCGCCAGAGTTGTGCGAGGAACACGTCTACCAGGTCTACCCACCCGAGGCGGCGGATTGGATCGCCAGTCTGGATGAGGATCGGCGCCCACCCGTGCCGCCCACCGAGTACGACACCATCTACGGCCCCTCGCGCAACGACGCCGACGTTGCCATCATCAGCCCCGGCCCCTACTCTTACATCGGTGGCACCGTCCCCATCACCGGCAATGCCAAAGGGGGCGATTTTGGCTACTACCGCGTGCTCTTTGGCGAGGGGCTGAACCCCAGCGAGTGGATCCAGATCGGCCCCGAGCACGGCAACCAGGTGGATCATAATCTACTAGAATTTTGGGACACCAGCGCGCTGGACGGTCTCTACAGCCTGCGCCTCAGCATCGTGGATCACTCGACCGCGCTGCGCGAGACGACCATCCAGGTGACGGTGGACAACATCTCCCCTACGCTCGATCTGACCCACCCGGAGGATGGCTCCGAGTACGAACTGGGATACGACGAGTGGGCCAACGTCAATGCCGAGGTGCAAGATTATTCGATAGCGCGGGTCGAGTTCTACGAGTATTCGGGGGGCAAGGAGAACGAGCCGCCAGCAGAGTTACAACCCTTTGCCGTGCGAACTGTCGCTCCCTTTAACGTCAACTGGCCAATTGGGGCAATTGGCAAACACACCTTTTACGTCATCGCCGTGGACGCGGCCGGCAACGCGAACACCAGTGACCGGGTAACTATCGAGGTCGTGCCGCGCGAGGACGAGTAAGCGAGACTCTTGGGGTTTTCTGAAACCCCAAGAGTCTTATTTTGTCATTGGCGACCTTCAATGTAGGGAATCGTCTGCGGCCCCTCCGGCAGGACGCAGATGCGGGCGTCGGGGCCGTAGCGGGCGAGTAACTCGGCCAGCGTTTCCTCGATCTGGCGGCAGGGGTGGAGCAGAGCAGCCCGAATCTCTTTATCTGAGAGGTAACTGTTCCTGACGTAAATGTCGGCCCGGCACTGAATCTGCGCCTGCAACTGCGCCTCCCACTGGTCTACCATCAGGAACCCTGGCTGTCGTAGCACTTTTAGCAACGCCTGGGGACTTGACGCCATACGCAGGATGTTCTTGTATTCCCCGTGGTCGGGTATGCCATCCCAGCATTCGGCTGCGACGATGATACTCCCACCCTCGCGCACAACCTGCGCCGCCGCCGACATGCCCTTGACCGCCTGGTAGAGATTCAGGTCAAGCGGGTAGCCCGAGTTGGAGGTAATGACGATGTCGAAAGGGGCATCCACCGCTACCATCGCCGTTTGGCGGATGGCGGCGGTCCCGGCTTGGTGCGCGGCCCGCAGATCGCCGGCGTAGATGCCGGTGATAGCTCGCGGTGTTTCATTGTTGAGCGTCACGTTGAGCAGGAACGTGGGCGCGGTCTTGAGCGCCGCTTCCAGCATCTCTTCCCACACCGGGTTGCCGCCGGTGACGCCCCACGTGGCGCCAGGGTCATCGAGCATCCCTGCGCTGTGGTTTTCCAACACCAGCCGGGCGCCAGCCACGCCGGGCAGCACTGCCTTGGGGCCGCCGCTGAAACCGGCGAAAAAGTGCGGCTCGATAAAGCCGGTCAGAATCTTGACCGTGGCCTCGGCGTAGGCGCGGTTGACGAGGATTTCGTGCCCAAAGCGGGTTCGCCCCAGGTTGACCAGTTCGTCCTGCTTGGAACCGTCGTGTTGCAGGATGCGATAGCCATCCACGATAGCATCGCCCAGTATACCGCGCAGTTCCTCCTCTGTGTTGGCCCGGTGCATACCGGTCGCATTGATGAGCGTGATTCGCTTGCGGGGGACGTGACTCAGTTCTGCCAGCAGCGGCGGCAAAAGCCGGTTGTTGGGCGTGGGACGGGTGATGTCGCTAAAGAGGATGGCGACGGTGTCTTTCGGTGCCGCCAACTCGCGCAGCGGGAGGCTGGACAGCGGTCGTCGCAGCGCTTGGGTGATAGCGGCCTTCTCATCGGGCAGGCCCGCCACGAAGCGCGGCTCCACGACGGTCACATTGCGGTCGGGCAGGTCCACCCACAACCCATCGCGTCCGTAGGCCAGTTTCAGGCGCATTTTCTCATTTCATGTTCGAAAAAAGCGGGATATTTGATTCTCAACTCGTCTCTCAAATCGCCAAAGACGCCGGGGGCAAGAGGATGAACGAGTTCGAGCATACGCGCGCAAACATCCCGAATCTCCCACTGCGCCCCACGGGAGATTCGTATTCTGAACAGGTGCAGCAATTCACGGAAATTCATCGTGACGATGATGCGGGTGGCGGCGGCGTTGGGCAGCGCAAAGCGGGCATCCTCTTTGCGTAAGAACACCTGAAGGTTTGCATACCCCTGTGCTACTTGTTCAATACCTCTCATAAAGTGTGACATGGCTATCGGGCTTTGTTTGATACTCGGGGGGACAACAACCTCGAACTTCTTTTGCCACTCCTCCACTTGGTTAAAGTAGTTATTCCTGGCAATCTCCGACCACTTGATGGCTCGCTGTAACTTTGCTGGATGGGATAGCCGAAAATCAAACTCATCGTATAGCCAATCAAGGATAGTAGGCACACAATTACTACCAGCCCACGTCAAATGACTACCCGAGATAGACCCTGTGGCGCTCACACTTTGTGTTTGTTGTAGCACCCATTCCAGAAATTTGTGCGAACCGGATGCTATATCTATACGTGGCTTCTGCGCACCAATGTGCCCATCACCGTCCAAATATCCTCGCGCGAAATGTGGCGCCAATTCAGAGGACAAAGTCGGACCGGTAAGTAGGTTGCTTTTCGCTTGCACAACACCATAACTGACCAGATGTTCTGCTGCATCTCGACCAGGTATCGTCAACCTGGCAGAATTTTCACGCCCTCCACTGATAACACTCCCTCCCCATAATGCCCCCAATCTTTCTAGCCAGGCGCTATAGTCCATATGTTGTGCAATTGAAGCATACAAAGGTTCGCCATCTCTGAATGCCACATTACCATCAGCATAGATGACACCTAAAACATACGCCTTTTCCGGCGTATCTATCTCGGCAAAGTAACTTGTATGGGTATGCATTGTCCGAGACTCTCGCCTTGACCGCATTACCCCATTATTGCGTAAAACAATGCCTCTGATTGTTGTAGGATGAACATCGTGGACTTGAGCTAATTTCTCGGCGCTGAAACCCTGCTCGTACTGGTTAGTGATGAACTCCTCTTGGTTGATGGTAAACTTGCAATGCCAATGACGTTTTTCCCCCCGGGATTCAGGCAAAGCGGAAGGTTCTGGTTCCAAATTTGCCTCAAGAGCTCCATAGCGACAATAGCGTTGACTTTCCTGTGAATAGGAGGCCAGCCGGTGCCGGACGAGTTGGTGCGAGCAGGCGCGCGAGATACCGCTAATCTCGAACGTGGCTGAGGCGTGCTCGATCAAGCTCTCGTGCCCCTCGCGGATGCGCGCTTGCAAAAAGCTGCCCGGATCGCCCTGGCTTTCGCTGCGATAGCAGATGCGTCCCGCGTGCTCCAACAACTCCTCCGGCGCGCCATCCCCCCGCAGATACTTTGTGATAGCAATCAGTTCAACATTCATCTTGTGCTCCTTGAGAAATCAGAAACCAGGTTTTTCCCAAAAACCTGGTTTCTTCACTGCGCTCGACATACACCCTCGCCGGCGAACTCGCGAGCGCCGGTATCCACGTAGCCGGACTCCTCGGCCAGATTGATGCTGGACTGGTTGCTCTCGCCAGCGACGTAGAGCGGCTGCCGGCTAGAGCGGATAGCCCACGTCGTGCAGGCCGCCAGCACCGCCCGTCCCCATCCGCGCCCCCGAGCGGCCGGCGTGGTATGGACGAATAGTTCGGCAAAGTGGGCCGAATACCAGTTGAACCCCGCCTCGGCAGCGATCTCTCCCTGCGAGCGAATGACAAAGCGCGGCTTTCCATCCAGCCCCTGCTCCGCTACGACCATCACGTTGATGCTGAATTGCAAACTGGGCAGGTCGAGCCTGTAGACGCGGTTGATCTCGGATTGCTCAAAGGCCATGATCTTTTGGACAGAGCCTCTCAAGCTCGGCCTGGTGATCAGGTAATACGGGCGACCAGGGAGGAGCGCGCGGCGCAAGAGTTTGGTGGCGGCGCGTCCATTCTTGGCGCGCAGCACGACGGTGGGCTGGAACAATCGCTGCCCGGTCTGGCAGACGGCGACAAAGCCTTCGGCGTGACCGGCGTCGTTCTCGTGGACGTAGAGTTGGGTGCGCCGGGGGTCGTGATAAAAGGCATAGTGGACGTACAGCGCGTCGGACGGATCTGAAAAGTGGAGCAGGGGACGCGCTTTCAGGCGCAGTCGTTCCAGATTAGTCACCGCCGTTTCCTCCCTTAAAGACGAGGGGAAAGACATAGCGCCAGGGGACGACCGCCTCCACCGGCGCGCCCATCACGGGGGTGAGCAGTTCACTGGCGCGCAGGCCGTAGGATTTGTTGACCAGGCGCGCGCCTCGCTCCAGGTGCGCCACCGTGACCGCCAGTGTCGCGGTCAGCGTTTCCCCTTGCGCCAGGCTCGCGGCAGTCCAGGTGACGACGTCGCCCGCGCGCGTATAGTTCCCGCTGGCCCAGGCAAAGGTCGTGTTGGTGGGGATGGTGTCCGTGAGGATGACTTGAGTAAGCGCAAAGTTGAAGGTATTCTCGTAAGTCAACGTGTAAACAAGCGATTGGACTGGCAGCCCCGGCGGAAAAGTGGCTTTCTTGCCAACATGTGACGCTCGCACCGCCGCCAGGGCGTCCACGATGCCCCAGCCGTAGACGTTGTTCGGTACGTCGCCGGGACTATCATCGCCGCAGGTCTGGCTCGTCGTGCGCGGGCGGGCGGTCTGCTCAATGATCCACTCTGTCGTGCCCACGTCACCGATGAGGCGCGGCGCGGCTGACCACAGCAGCGCGACCGCCCCCGCCACATGCGGCCCGGCCATTGAGGTGCCTTGCATAGAGGTATAGCCTCCGCCTCGCCGGCTGGAGCGGACGCTCACGCCCGGCGCGCTCACGTCCGGCTTGGGCCGGTTGGAGCCATCCCGCGTCACCGGCCCGCGGCTGCTGAAACTGGCGATGCTGTCGCTGCTGTTGGTCGCGCCCACGGAAAAGGCGGCGTCGTAGATGGCGGGCGGATCGTACACCGTGCCGCAAGAGGAGCCGCTGTTGCCGGCCGAGGCGACGACGACTATCCCGGCCGCGCGCACATTCTCGACGACTGTTTGCAGCGTGTCCAAATCGCACCCCTCGCTGGTGGGACAGGTCCAGGAATTGTTGATCACGTGGGGCGCCAGGCTGGGGACGCCGTCGGTGATGGGATCGCCGCCGATGGGGTAGGGCGCCAAAAAGAACTCGAAACACTCGATGTAGGTGGCAGGAGTGCCCCATCCCTCTTCCATATTCCGGCAGCTAATCCAACGAGCGCCGGGCGCGACACCGATCTGGTTGCCCGCGCCGTCGTCGCCGACGATAGTGCCCATGGTGTGGGTGCCGTGACCATGATCGTCGCAGGGGATGGGAGAATTGAACCCACAGGGGTTCCCCGCTGGCGTGTGGGGGTCATTTGTGTGAATGGCGTCGTGCCAGTTATAATCGTGAGTGGCGGTGACGCCATTCCAACCCCGGTACTGGTTGACGAGCGCGGGGTGGTCCCAGTCGTAGCCGGTATCCTGCCCGGCGACGATGATGTTCGTCCCGGTATAGCCCAGCGTCCAGACGTCGTCGGCGTTGACGTTGCTCACGCCCCACTCGATTCCCGCTTGCTCCCACCCTAACCCTCCCCCATAGGGAGAGGGAACAGGCAACACCTGGCGCACTCGTGGGTTGGCCGCGATGCGGGCCACATCGGGACGGGCGGCCAATCGAGTGACGAGGGCGCGGTCGCCCTTTACCATCAGCAGGTTGGCGATGTAGAAGGAGTGGTAGTCCACGCCGGCCCCATCCAGTTCGGCGCGCAGGGGAGACTGGGAGCGCAGCGCCGTCTCGCGTAGCGCGTCGTAGACGTGGCGCAGCCGGGTCTCGCGGTCGGGCAGGCTTGCCGCCGCGCTGAGATCGGCCTGCTCTGCCAGGATCACCAAGCACTCGGTCTCGCCTCCGCCAGTGATAGCTTCCCACACCGGCGAGGCGACTTTGGCAGGGGTGGTAGGTGGAGGCGGGGCGGATAGCGCCAGTCCCGTAAAGAGCAAGCCGATCAGACCGAATGTCAGGCTCAGGATCGAGAGAAAGCGTCTGTTCATTATGATTGATTATAGCAGAAGTACGTCTCTTGACCAACTTTGCTCAGGCTTCATTGCGCGCCCCTGTCATCATCAATATCTGCTACAGTCAGATCTGCCTCGCCCGCCAGCCGGACTCTATTTTCACTAGAGGCTGGCACCTTTGTATACTATGCCCACGCTCTTTTTTCCGACGAACGCCGTAGCTCGGTAGTGTTCCTCAACCGAGATCGGGCGTGTTTCGCGCAAGAATTTGACGGACACCCCGCACAAAATTCCTTGGTGATTACCCACATCTTACCACAGAGGCACGGAGGGCACAGAGAAAAACAAAAGTAGACTCAGTAGATCCAAATTTCAGACCTCGGAGGTCTCGGAAGGTGACATTGGCAGCAAAATTGCTTAGATTGCGCCCGTTTTTACCGGCAAAGGCGCTCTCGAGAGACCTCCGAGGTCTTGTTGTCGTAACATTTTGGATCTACTGAGACTGGGAATCTAGACAATATGGCGACACTGAAACAGCTTCCAAATAGGAAAAGGGCTATCGCCACAACAGAATAGAGGACGATACAGCCTCAACCAAACAAAAAGCCTCCCGTCGGCTCAAAACCAACGGGAGGCTTTTACTTGTAAACTTGCTCACTAGCAACTTGCAAACTTGCCCCTACTCCATCCCCAGATAAGCCTTCTGCACTGTCGGATCCTGGCGCAGCCCCTCGGCTGTATCACTCAAGACGATCTCGCCCGTCTGGAGCACATAGCCCCGGCTGGCGACCTGGAGGGCCATATTGGCATTCTGCTCTACGAGCAAAACGGTCGTCCCCTCGCGGTTTATCTCTACAATTCTATCAAAGACGTCCTCCACCAGGACGGGGGCCAATCCCATCGAAGGCTCGTCCATCAGCAACAACCGTGGTCGGGTCATCAGGGCGCGGGCGGTGGCAAGCATTTGCTGCTCGCCTCCGCTCAAAGTTCCTCCCACCTGGCTGCGGCGCTCCTTGAGGCGAGGGAAAAGCTCAAAGACACGTTCTAGATCTTCAGCAATACCCTCGCGATCGTTGCGGGAGTAGGCGCCCATATCCAGGTTTTCGGCGACAGTGAGTTTGGCAAAGATGCCTCGACCTTCAGGGACCATAGCCACGTTCTTGTAGACGATTTCGTGGGCTTTGTAGTTTGCCATATCCTCACCTTCGAGGATAATCTTGCCCTGACGAGGCTTTATCAGCCCACAGATCGTGCGCAGGGTCGTTGTCTTGCCGGCGCCGTTGGCGCCGATCAACGTCACGATCTCGCCTTCCTCGACAGTGAGCGAGACCCCCTTCAAGGCATGGATATTGCCATAGTAGGTGTGTATGTTATCGACATTTAGCATTGACATAAAAGTTACTCCTTCAAGACCCTAAAGGTTTCAGAAAACCTTTAGGGTCTGTGTCATAGTTACTCCTGGTCAGTGGCAAAGCCAGTAGCAGCGCCCCGTCCGAGGTAGGCTTCGATCACGCGCGGGTTGCGCTGAATATCCTCGGGAGTGCCTTCGGCGATCTTGGTCCCAAAGTCAATCACCGTTATCCACTCGGAGATGCTCATTATCACCCGCATGTCGTGCTCGATCAGCAGAACCGTAAGCCCAAGCTCGTCCCGCAGATTGCGGATGAAATCTATCATCACGTTGGATTCTTGCGGATTCATACCGGCCGTCGGCTCGTCGAGCAGCAGCAACTGGGGCTTGCTGGCCAGCGCGCGCGCGATCTCCAGGCGACGTTGGGCGCCGTAGGGCAGATTCTTTGCCAACAGGTCCCCCTGACCCGCCAGACCGACGAACTGGAGCAGCCTGTTAGCTTCCTTCACCGCCTCTGTTTCTTCTCCGCGCGTGCCCGGCAAACCCAGGACAGCCCCGATCCAACTGGAATTCAGTTGCGTCTCCATGCCGACCAGGATGTTCTCGAGAGCGCTCATGTTGGCAAAGAGACGAATGTTTTGGTAGGTGCGGGTGATACCCAGGCGGGCGACCCGGTCCGGCGACCGTCCGTTCAATATGTGGCCGTCAAACCAGATCTGGCCTTCGTCAAAACCATAGAAACCGGTGACACAGTTGAAGAAAGTGGTTTTCCCCGCGCCGTTCGGCCCGATGATGCTGACGATGGAATGCTCCGGGACCTCAAAGTCAAACGTGTTGACCGCCGTCAAACCGCCAAAGCGTTTGGTAACTTTTTCAGAAGTAAGAATAGCACTCATAGGCTTTATCCTCTCACAAACTATACCGGTTCGACTATGTTCTCTCCGCCAGATGGCGAAGGGCCATTCTCGTCAGCATACAACTCGCGCTTTCTGACTTCGGATGGCCAGAAACCTTCCGGCCGGACGAGCATCATTATGATCAACAGTGCGCCGTACATCAACATGCGGTACTCGGCGAACTCGCGTAACAGTTCTGGCAACCCCACCAGGAGGAGCGCTCCCACCACCACGCCTGGGAAACTCCCTATACCGCCCACAATAATCAGGCTCAATACATTTACGGAAACGAGCAGTTGGAAGCTATGAGGAAAGACCGAACCGATCTTGGTGGCAAATATCGCACCTGCCAGCCCAGAAAAGCCGGCGCCGATGGCAAAAGCCAGCAGCTTTACCTTGGTCAGGTTGATGCCCATCGCCTCGGCCACGTCTTCATCCTCGCGCAGCGCCATCCATTGCCGTCCCAGGCGCGAATCGCGCAGCCGCCAGGAAACGAAAAAGGCGAGCAGGCAGCCAGCCAAAATCATATAGTACAGCCGCTCCGGCGAAACCAGTCCACCTTCTAGACCCACGACGGGGATTTTGGGAATCAGCAGGACACCCTGCGCGCCTCCGATAGCAGGAGCCAACCAATCCGATATGGCCAGGATGCGAATGATCTCTCCAAAGCCCATGGTGACGATAGCCAGATAGTCGCCCCTCATTCGCAGTACCGGGATGCCCAAGATGACGCCGGCCACCACCGCAGCGCCCACCGCAATGGGCAAGGCTGCCCAGAAAGACATACCCGCTATGCCCAACTCGCCGTAGGAGGTAAGCACCCCCATCACATAGGCTCCAATAGCGAAGAAAGCCACGTATCCCAGGTCAAGCAGGCCGGCGAGGCCGACCACGATGTTCAACCCCAGTCCCATCAGGATGTATATGCCGACGTTATCAATTACCTCGGTCAGATAAGTACGCAGGAACACCGGCAGGAACAGCATGACTAGAATGCCCAGAGCGATCCCACCCCAGCGCACGTTCCGCTGCTGCCCAGGTGGAAGCGCGTTCACGCGCCCTTTGATCTGCTCGCCCCGGCTGCCCCACCATGCATTTAGCCCCGCCACGATCAGGAAAACCAGCGCGGCGCCCAGTATAGACAAACCCCTCCGCGCGAACACGACTCGCCGGATTGCCAGACCGAGTCCTTGATTGCCCCAGGCCAGGATAATCGTCTCGGCCAACAGTCCAATCAAAAGGACCATCGTCAGGCCAGCGAACACCGGCTTTCGCGTGCGAGGGGGCATCAGGTAGAAACCAGAGCCGACCAAGCCCAACACAGATGCCACTGCCATCAAAATAAGGGCGCCTAGTGCTCGCACCTCCTGCCCAAAGGCCACTATCTCTAGCAGTTCAGGTGAGACGTTGAGTAGAAATCGGCGCAAGTTTATCGGCTCAGCTGCCACGGTCAACAATGCCACCGGCAGGCTAGAAAGCAGGCCCAGCACCAATCCGCCCACGAGAGTTTGACCTGCCCGGCCACCCCCATTTCGTTGAGCGGCGAGGTATGCGCAACCCATTGTCGCCCCGAAAAGGAAGACGTGGCCCACGGTGAAAACCCCACCAATAACATCAACTCCGCCAAACGTCCCCACTATGCCGATCGCACAAAGTGACAAGGCAATAATCCCGGCCAAAAGCCCTAGCTGGACGATTTCTCTCCAGTTGAAACGTGTTTCTGTTTCCATTGTCATCGTCATCTCCCTCATGCCTTCTTCTCGGCTAACGGTTCGCCCATGATGCCCTGTGGCCGGACTAGCAGAATTAGCACCATCATACTGAAAGCGATCACGTCTTTGAGTTGGTAAGGAGCCGTGATACCAACGCCTTCCAGGAACAGATTAGGCCCCACCGCCTCGAAAACCCCCAGCAGTAACCCACCTATCGCGGCGCCGGGGACACTGCCGATGCCTCCCAGCACGGCTGCCGTAAAGGCTTTGATGCCCGGGAAGAAACCCATCATAAAGGCCACCTGGCGATACATCAAGGCGTACAGCACCCCGGCCGCCCCGGCCATCGCCGCGCCGACTGCAAAAGTGATCGTGATCGCGCGATCCACGTCAATCCCCATCAGAGCGGCAATGTCCTTGTTCTCCGACACGGCTCGAATCGCTTTCCCGATCTTGGTCCGCTTCACAAAGATATACAGACCAATCAGCAGCAGGACGGAAGCTATGATCACGATAACTTGGGACTTTAAGAGTTCTATCCCCCCGATGATCCACGTACCCTTTAAGAGAGCTACATCGGGAAAGGCCGTGATGCCGGAGCCGTACAGGCCGCGGAAAAAGTACTGCCAGAAGAACGATGCGCCAATGGCCGTGATCAGCGGCACCAGGCGCGGGGCGCGCCGCAGCGGGCGATAGGCCACGCGCTCGGTCAGCACGGCGATACCCACCGAGACAGCCATAGCCACAACACTGATAATGCCCAAGGCCAAGATTGGATGCTGATCCGTGAACCCGGACTGGCCCATGGGAATCGCAATAAAAACCGTGGCGGTAAAAATGCCCGACATGAAGAACTCGCCGTGAGCGAAATTGATCATGAGCAACACGCCGTACACCAGCGTGTACCCCAGGGCGATCAAGGCATAGAGGCTACCCTGGGCCAGACCAAAAACCAAAAATTTCAACCACGTCTCGGTGGGATATTTACCACTGCGCAGGGTAACTACTGTCCCCCAGACAATGCCCACGATGAGCACGACGCGGAACAACCATAGAACAATATCAAGGTAATCGAGTCGCTCAAACCACTGGCGTATAGCGCTTCTTTCCATAATTCTTCTCCATTAGTAACTACCCAGCCACTGCTTACAGCCCCCGTCCCGGGGGCGCCTTGTGCGGAGGATGGCTACTCAGAATACAGTGCTCTCGCCCACACCGCCCTCGGGGACGAGGGCTGAGAGCCTGAAACGTTCAAATTTGCGCTGGTCTGGGTAGTTACGATAAAAGGAGAAAGAAATGGATCACGTAAAAGTTTTGAAACGAGCCTGGCATATAGTCTGGAACTATCGAGTGCTGTGGATCTTTGGCATCATCCTCGCGCTGACCACCGCCAGCGGAGGCTATAACGGCAGCGGCGGATCGAGTGGTGGCAGTAGCAACGGCGACTTTCCCCCATCTGGCGATTTCCAGTGGCCGCCTCAAGATCTCCAATGGCCGGAAATTCCGTCGCAGGCTGTGACGGCCCTGATCGTTGTTGGCATCGCAGTGGTGTGTGTGATCATCATACTGAGTGTTGCGTCTGCGATAGCGCGCTACGTGGCAGAGACGGCGCTGATACGGATGGTTGACCACTATGAAGAGACGAATGAAAAACTTGGTGCGCGCCGGGGATTCCGGCTGGGCTGGTCGCGCACTGCGTTCCGGCTCTTTATGATCAACCTGCTGACCGGCCTGCCGGTGGCGCTGGCCTTTATCCTGCTGTTCGTGCTGACGGCCGGCCTGGCCATACCATCGGCGATGGCTATAGACGCGAACAACGTGCCCATCGGCGTGATAGGCATCGTCGCCGCCATCGGCATCTTCTTCCTGGGACTCTTTACGCTCATCATCGTTGGAGTGGCGCTCGAACTGCTCCGCAAGTTTTTCTGGCGGACATGTGCGCTGGAAGAATTGGGAGTGGTCGAATCAATCCGCCAGGGCTTGAGCATCGTGATACGGCGCTGGCAGGATGTGCTGATCATGTGGCTCATCATGATCGGGGTGGGCATTGGCTGGGCGATTGCGATGGTCATCGTCACGATCCTGCTGTTCCCCGTCATCCTCCTGCTAATCGTCGTAGGGGGAGTGCTAGGCGGATTGCCCGCGCTCTTGATATGGGGGCTGACCGGCCTGTTCCTCGAAGGAGCGGTACCCTACATCCTGGCAGCCATCGTCGGCATCCCGATCTTTGTACTGGTGATGTCGCTGCCGTGGTTGTTCCTGGGTGGGTTGATGGAGGTGTTCAAATCCAGCACGTGGACGTTGACCTACCGGGAACTGCGCGCACTAGAGAGCCTGGAAATGGAAGCGGAGGAATTGGCCGAACTGGACGAGCCAGACATCGAGTAACACGTACTGCAGCACAACCCAGGCGGCTCCCGAAACAGAAACCGGGAGTCGCCTGGGCACATTCACATTTTACGTTTCACATCCCACGAGCCGGCAGATCAACCCGCCGCCCATTCTCCAACGTTACCTGCCAGGCCGGCGCCCAGGCCAGGCCGCAGAACTCGACCGTTACGTCGGCGCGGCGGGGCTTGACTTTGAACTCCTCAATCTCCTCCAGCTTCTCTGCCCAGAGATCGGCGATCTCTGCCGCCTGCTCCTCCCACTGCGCCTTCAAATCCTCCAATTGCTCCTCCAGCTCTTCGATGGTCGCCTCCGATTCTTCGACGTCGGCCTGGGCCTGCCGGCTCATCCGGCGCTTACGACCGGCGCGGGAGATGATAGAGGATGACCGCCGCCGGGTGAGCAAGTTGAGCGCCGACTCGCCCAGACTCAACAACTCCTCTCGTTTGCGAGCCTCCAGTTCATCCTGATCCTGATCCAGTTCCCGCTGCTCGCGGCGCAGCTTTTTCTGCACGCGCTCCATTTCCTTCTCCACGCGGGCGCGGGCCTTTTTCAATTCGGCGTCCCGCTGGTGGCGGGCCTCCTCTTCGCAACGGACGCGAAAGTCGCGGCGATTTTCTCCCACTTTGCCATACAGGTCGAGCGCCGGGTTGTATAGGACCGTGGCCGAGGTGTTGTAATAGACATAATCGGCAAAGTCCTTTGCCAGTCGCTTTAGATCGCGCGGACGGGCCAGCATCGCATCCACCGGCGCATAAACCCCCTCTCCCATCGGCTTGGGCAAAAGCTCTTTTTGATCCACCACAACCTGTCCCGCGTCCCAATCCACCGATCCTGTCCCCGCGCCGACCTGCGCCAGCCGCGCCACGTTCTCAATAGCGTCCACACCCCGCTTTCGATCCAACATCCGCGCCGCGCCCAGCGCCAGCAGATGGGGCGTATAGACCAATCGCCGCTCTTGCGCCAGAACCGGCCGCCCCGATTGCTCCTCGTACTCTTGCAACGCCCACTCAAAAGTCACCGTCGGCGGCAAAAACACCTGCGGAACCTCCGGCGGCAGCGTGGGTGGAGTCGCACTCAAACCTTCCAATTCCTCGCCCCCCTGCTCCTCTGCTTCTTCGCTCCTTTGCCCCTCCGCTTCTCCGCTCTCTCGCCTCTCTGCTAACTTCCGCACCTGCTTCCGCGTCAGCGGCCCGCACAGGTACGACATCGCCCAACGAGTGTGGAAAAAGAGCGGCGCTCCCTCGTGAATGTCGTGGAGCAAAAAGATGCGCGGCTTGAGCGCGCCCAACGCCCGCTCGACCGAGCGCCGGTTCATTGTCTCTCCCGCCTCGGCGATTGCGCCCTCCAACCCCTCCAACACGCGCTCCTTATCCCGCTCCGCCCGCAGCGAGCCGACCGCCCATGTGCCGGCGTTGGTCAGCCCCTTATAGTCCAGATCGGCCGGGTTCTGGGTGGAAAGTACGATGCCCAGTCCGGCGGCGCGTCCCTGTTTGATCAGAGCCATAAGCGGGGCTTTGGTGGGCGGATTCTTGGGATACGGCGGAAAGTAACCGAACACCTCGTCAAAATAGATCAACGCCCGCAGATCGGTGCTGCCGGATTGCGCGCGCAGCCAATCGCGCGCCGCTTCGAGGAACATTGTGATGAAAAAAGTCCGCTGCGCATCGTCGAGATGGGCCAGATAAAAGATGCTGGCACGCGGGCGACCGTCGTCGCTGTAGAGCAGCGTCTCTACGTCCAACGGTGTGCCCTCCTGCCAATTCTCGAATCCCGGCGCGGCGATGAGATTATTCAGCGACCGGGCCAGCGTGAAGCGCTCTTTCTCTGGGAAAAAAGTCTCCAACTCGAAAGCGCCTACCTGCTTGAAAGGGGGTTTTTGTAAAAGACGGATCAGCGCAGGCAGATCGAGCTGCTCGCCCGCGCGCCAGACGTGCTCGAATATGCGCGATAGCAGGATGTGTTCCTTGCTCTGGAGCGGGTCGGCCTCGACGCCCACCAGCCCCAACAGCGCGGACGCGATGCCCCCGATGCGCTCCCGCAGCCGTTCCTCCTCCTCATCCCAATCCAGGTCGGGCGCGTCGAAAAAGTGGAGCACATCCACCGGCTGCCCCGTCTTTGAACCGGGGGTAAAGGTGGTGAACTGCGCCGCCTGACGCAATTGCCTGATGCGCTCGTCCGTGATGCCCCACTCGGCCAGTTCCTCCCGCCACTTGTTGGCCTCCTCGGCGGCGTACTCCTCAACGCTCACCCCGCGCCGCCGCGCCCCCTCCACGTCCACCCACGGCAAAAAGTCCTCCGTGTGCAGGTTGGGGAAGGTGAGCATCAGGTTGGCGATATCGCCTTTGGGATCGAGAATGAGTACCGGGATGCCCTGGAGCAGCGCTTCCTCCAGCCAGATGATGCCCAGTCCCGTCTTGCCGGAGCCGGTCATCCCGAGGATGACGCCGTGCGTGGTGAGGTGGCGGGCGTCGTAGAGTACGGGTTGGTTGGTGATCTTGCCCTTCTTCAAGTCGTACTCACGGCCCAGGTAAAGTTTGTTTTCGCTCATCGCAGCCTCCTATTGTGTGGTATAGCGCCCATTGTACACGGAGAAGAAAAAGATGCAAATTGGCAAATCGGCAGAATCGGAGTATACTGTGAGAACTGGTTTTACCAAAGCCAACACAGGAGTATCAAGTGGATTTTCCCCAGCTCACCGACCTTCCAGTGATAGACGACCTCTCCTACCTTCGCGTGGCCCGGCTCAACGTTGTCTGCACGCCGCACGAGAGCCGGTTGAGCTTGGCGCCCGACGCGCTGCCGGTGTTGAGCGGACGCTATCGGAGGGAGCGGAGTAGACAGTGTGACACGATGATGGGATGTCAATGAGCGACTGGATTGAACCATTGGCGGTCAAAGCGCCTGAAGCATTGCGCATAGCCGTCGGTGGACACCCGTTGGTGGCAGAGACGTTGGCCCGACGTGGTTTTACAGAGGTGGAGGCCGCGCGCGCTTTCCTGGATCCCGATCTTTACCAACCCGCGCCGCCAACCGACCTGCCCAACATCGTAACGGCGGCAGAGCGGCTGGAGCGCGCCATCCGGCAGGGAGAACACATCTGCGTCTGGGGCGATTTCGATGTGGACGGCCAGACGGCGACGACCATCCTGGTCTCCACACTGCGAGACCTGGGCGCGGCGGCTCAATACTACATCCCGAACCGGCAAGAGGGAGGGCACGGCGTCCACATTCCCATCCTCAAGCGCCTCATCGGTGACGGGGTGGAACTGGTGCTCACCTGTGATACCGGCGTCACCGCCCACAAAGCTATTGCCTACGCCCAGACGCAGGGCGTGGGCGTGATCGTCACCGACCATCACGACCTGCCGCCGACGCTACCAGACGCCTATGCAGTGACCGATCCCAAGTTGCTGCCGGACGATCACCCGTTGCGCGAACTGCCCGGCGTGGGCGTGGCCTACAAACTGGCCGAGTTGCTCTACGAGCGGGCGGGCCGAACGGGGGAGGCGGCCCAGTATTTGGACCTGGTCGCGCTGGGCATCGTGGCCGACGTGGCGACCCAGATCGGCGACACGCGCTATCTGCTTCAGCGCGGCTTGGAGGTCCTGCGCCGCACTGAGCGGACGGGGCTTCAGGCATTGATCGAGGTTGCCGAACTCGACCCCGCCCGGATCACGGGGGAGCACATCGGCTTCCAACTGGCCCCGCGCCTCAACTCCCTGGGCCGTCTGGCTGACGCCGCCGTCGCCGTCGAGTTTCTCACCACTGGCGACCTGGCCCGCGCCCGTATCCTGGCCGCCGAGATGGACGGATTGAACGTTCAGCGCAAGCTATTGTGCGACCAAGTCTTTCAAGGGGCGCAGGCGCAGATCGAGCGCGATCCCTCGCTGTTAGAGTACAGAGCGTTGGTGTTGAGCCACCCGGACTGGCCGGCCGGCATCGTCGGCATCGTGGCCGGTCGCCTGGCCGAGCGATACAACCGCCCCACGATCCTCATCGCCGCGCCGCCCGGCGAGCTGGGCCGGGGGTCGGCCCGCTCCATCGCGGGCTGCGACATCAACGCCGCCATCGCCGCTCAAGGAGACATGCTACACGGCTTTGGCGGCCACCCAATGGCGGCTGGGTTGAGCATTGATCCGGAGCGCATCCCTGAATTTCGGCGCGCGCTGTCCCGAGACCCCGATGGTTTTCTGAAACCCCTGGGGCCTAAAACTCTCCCCATAGACGGTTACCTACCCCTGGCCGATCTATCGCTCGACTTGGTGGAGCAATTGGAGCGGCTGGCCCCTTTCGGGCCAGGTAACCGCGCGCTGACGCTGGCGAGCCGGGGGCTGACATTGAAAAGCCACACCACCATAGGCCGCACCCAGGAGCACCTCCGCTTGGTCGTGGAGGACGAGGCGGGGGCGACGCAAAAGGTACTTTGGTGGCGCGGAGCCGGTGAGCGGCTGCCGGCGGATCGGTTCGACCTGGCCTACACCGTGCGGGCCAGCGACTATCGCGGCCGGCAAGAGGTGCAGGTGGTGTGGGTGGAGCAGCGAGCTACAAGCGGCAAGCGGCAAGCGACAAGTGGCAAGCGACAAGTGGCAAGCGGCGAGTTGCAAGTGGTGGATTATCGGGGGAAGGCGCATCCTCGCGCGTTGCTGGAACGTTTGCGGGAGCAAGAAAAAGACGTGCAGGTGTGGAGCGAGGCTGGGGACAGGGCCGAGGTCGCAGGGCGGGATCGGCGCGAGTTGGGTCAGGCGAAAACGCTCGTCATCTGGACCACGCCCCCTGGCCCAGCCGAGTTGCAGTCCGCGCTGGAAGCGGTCTCGCCGGAGACGGCCTACCTTTTTGGGATAGAACCGGGTCTGGATCGTCTCGACACATTCCTAAAACGGTTAATTGGGCTGACCAAACAGATATTGAATTCGAACAACGGCCTTGCCAGCGTCTCTATGTTGGCGGCGGCAACCGCCCAACGAGAGATGACCGTGCGGGCCGGACTGGCCTGGCTGGAGGCCCAGGGACATCTGGCGGCGCAATCCGCCGGCGATGATGTGCATTTGATGGTCGGCGGCCAAAAGCCCGACGACAAGCTGCCCCAGGTGACAGCTCAACTGAAAGAATTGCTAAAAGAGACAGCCGCTTATCGCGCCCACTTTGCCCGGGCCGATAAAGAGACATTGATACAACTATGACGAGCCGCGACGAGCTATTCGAGTTACTGACCGCATATCGCAACCCCAGGGTGTTCAACCAGTACCGCGACGTCGACCCAGAATTGGGCCTTCCGCGCGGGGCCGAGGTACGCCGTCGCAACCTGCGTCGTTATCTGGAGACATTTGCCGGCGCGCGCTACGTGCTGGTGGGCGAGGCGGCCGGTTACGCCGGTTGCCGCTTTTCTGGCATCCCGTTCACCTGCGAGGCGCAATTGATCGGCCCGGAACGGCTGAGTTGGACGCCGGGCAAAGGTCTGGCCCGCAGCAGCATGGCAGAGACCCTGTGGGTAGAGCGCTCGGCCAAGATCGTGTGGCAGCCTTTGAGCGAACGGATGGACTGCGTGCTGTGGAACGCTTTCCCCTGGCACCCGTTCGGCGAGAACGGCCCGCTCTCCAACCGCGCCCCCGGCCGGGATTTGGACGATGGGCTGGAATCGCTGCGCTGCCTCCTGTCATTGTTTCCGTCGGCGCGGCCCTACGCCGTCGGGCGCGTGGCGGAGCGGGCGCTGGCGAGCATCGGTCTGCAGTCGCCCTACATCAGGCACCCATCGCACGGTGGCAAACACAAGTTTATCGCGGGAGTGGCCAGGATGAGGTTCTACGATTTAGAGAAAGGAGAAAACACGGTATGAAAAGCTATCGGCAAGAACTCTGGTTCAACGTCCCCACCCGGCGGGCCTTTATCAACATCACGCCCCAAGTAGAGGTCTGCCTGCGCGAAAGTGGCATCCGTGAGGGACTGGTTCTGGTCAACGCGATGCACATTACCGCCTCTGTCTTTATCAACGACGACGAGCGCGGGCTGCACCAGGATTACGAGAATTGGCTGGAAGAACTGGCCCCTCACGAACCCATCGGCCACTATCGCCACAACCGCACCGGCGAGGACAATGGCGACGCTCACTTGAAGCGGCAGGTGATGGGGCGCGAGGTCGTCGTGGCGGTCACGAATGGCCGCCTCGACTTTGGCCCGTGGGAGCAGATTTTCTATGGCGAGTTCGACGGCCGGCGCCGGAAGCGCGTGCTGGTGAAAATCATCGGCGAGTAGTCAAATATATGATCCAAATCACGCCCGCCATTGCTATTGACGAGAACGAGATCCAGTTGGAATTTGTCCGCGCCTCCGGGCCGGGCGGGCAGAACGTCAACAAAGTCTCCACATCCGTCCAGCTCCGCTTTGACGTGCGCCATTCCCCATCGCTGCCCGACGACGTTCGCGCCCGCCTGACCCACCTGGCCGGCCGACGGATGACTGAAGACGGGATGTTGATTATCGAGGCCCGCCAGTTCCGTTCGCAGGAGCGCAACCGGCGCGACGCGGTCGACCGGCTGCTCGAACTGATCCGCAAGGCGGCCGAAAAACCCGAGGTTCGCCGCAAGACCAGGCCGACTCGCGCTTCCAGGCGGCGCCGGTTAGAAGCCAAGCGTCGTCGCAGCGAGAAAAAGCGGTTGCGCCGGTCGCTTCCCCCTGCGGAATACTGACCCAATTTTGAACTCGGCCTGCGTTTGTCTGTTAGAAATCTAAAGGGTATAGCGGGTGCTCATACCAACAATAATTTCTAGGTGAAAGAGGAGGCACTGGTTCAGTTGGGTGGGATTTTTGGATAATGACCCATTGTGGCTCGAAAATGGGCTTGTAGCCGCGCTTTCCATAGCGCGCAAGGCTCTGCGAGGTATGGAAACCTCGGCTACATCGTAATCCCATTCAACTGAACCAGTACCAAAGAGGGTAGGCCAATGAGAATTGTGCTTGACGCAATGGGTTCCGATAACTATCCCGCCCCCGGCGTCGAAGGGGCAGTGCTGGCGGCGCGGGAATGGGACGACGAGACCATCCTCGTCGGGCGCGGGCGGTGATTTCTGGCAGTTCGGGCATGTCGCTCCTTGTAATTGCTCAGCCTATGGTTACACAGAGTTTCGCATAGTGCTTCACAGAGATACACAGAGGAAAATATCGGTTTTTTATCAGTTCTCTGTGAATCTCTGCGCCTTCTTTGTGATCCTCTGTGCCCAAATCGGGATTGCCTGAGTAGTTACTGCTCCTTTAACTCCCCAGACCCTAAAGGCTTTCTGAAACCTTTAGGGCCTTGACAATCTGGGCGGCCAAACTCTTGCCGATCCCCGGCAGCTCCCGTAGCCCTGCCTCGCCCCGCGCCTCGTATATCCCAGCGACGCTCTCCGGCCACTCATCCACCGTCCAGGCCGCCTTGCGGTAGGCCCAGATGCGATAGTCTTTCGCCTGCTCCAATTCCAGATCGTAGGTCTTGAGGAACAGTCGCTCGGCGATGCGCTTGTTGACCGCCAGCGGGCCGGGCCTCACGTGGCGCGGCATCCGATCCAGCAGCCCGTGCCGGGCGCACAATTCGCGCACCAGCAGCCCCAGCCGGGCGTTGTACGCCTTCGGCGGGCTGTAGTTTGGCTTGCCACCCTCTTTCCAGTTGTACATCTCTCGCCAGCGCGATTCCAGCGCGGAGTCGAGCCGCCGGGCTGCCGCCAAGCTGCGCTCCGCCTGGACGCCGTCCATCGTCAGCCCGCCGGCCAGCACGCACGAACCGCCGTGATCTTTAGTGGCGCGTATCAACTCTTCCAGGTGGGCCTCGTCGTCGCCCGCAAAGGGAAGTATGGGCATCATCGAGACGCCGACAAAAATACCCGCACTCGCCAGTTTTTCCATCGCCTTCAGGCGCAACTTGACGCCGGGGCTGCGCGGCTCAAAAGCCCGCTTCAGCGCCGGGTCCAGGCTGCTGATGCTAAAGAGCACGCCCACCCAGGCCTGCTGGTTGATCTCTACCAACAAGCCCAAATCGCGGGCGAGGAGCGGCGAGCGCTCGACGATGAACAAGGGAAAGCCCAGATCGCGTACCACTTCCAACATGCCGCGCGAGAGCCGGTAGCGATCCTCAACCGGCCGCTGCCAGTCGCCGACGGAGATGGTCTCGTACTCCCGGCCAAAGAGCTCACCGCGCAGCAATTCCACCGCGTTGACCTTGACCCCAATCAACGTGTCGAACGTGTCCGGGTCGCGCCGTCCCAGGTAGCGGCTGCCCCGCGAGTAACAGAACTCGCACCCGCTGCGACAGCCGACGTACGGGTGGGCCGTGTACTTGCCCCAGAACCAGGGGCCGTCCACGTGCTTGTGCACGTTGAGGATCTTTTTGGCGCGGTACTCTTGAAATTCGAGCTTCATCGTTATTCCGAGACCCTAAAGGTTTTCTGAAACCTTTAGGGTTTGCTCCTCCGAAAGATACGTCAGCGCCTTGCGCAACATCAGCGCCCGATGACGACGACCAACTTGCTGCGCCAGCCAACCGGCAACGATGTCGGGATAGTACCGGCCCAGCGTCTTTAACCCCCAGCCCACTCCTTTGACAACGTCCATCTGCCACTCTTCGAACATTGGCGACAAAAAGGCCAGCAGCGATTCAGCCTCGGCAGGCCGTTCCCCGCGCGTCCGTTTGGCCCAAAAGTGAGCGGCGACGCCGACCGCTCGCCGCACCCACCTGTTCTCATCCTCGCGCCAGGGAGCGAGCAGAGCCATCGCTGGCTGAAAGTCGGTCAGTAACGCCGGGCCGGGAACCCGCTCCCCCAGAATGTCCGCGCCGTACCAGACGTCGGCGGCGATGATATAGCCCCGGCAACGGGCGAAAGCGCCCACGGGGTCGCGGGCCAATTGCTGCCCTAGCGTTTTGCCGATGACCACCCAGCCGCCCTCGGTTCTCTCAGCCGCGATGCGGTCAAGAAAGACATTGACCGGCTCCAACGGCCCCGCGCCGGCCGGTTCGCCGATCAGGCCCAGCAAGCGGAATGGCGTCCGCTCACCCAGCACCGGCGTGAGTAGCGTGTAGGCTTGTTCGATCTCCCCGGCTCGGACAAGCGCAGCGATTCGCTTGCCCAATTCTCTGGCTTCTCTAGCTGTTTTCATATTTTGCTCTCTTTATGCGCTGGGTCTCTGAAAGTTTGCAGGATGGACGCATCGGGCTTCTCTCGTGACACCCCCAACAAGACCTCGGCGAGCTCGGTCGAGCCGTTGGTGATTCCAACACATAGACCCTGCGAAACCCCAAAGAGCCATGCGCTCAGGCCCCCGGCACTCGTGAAACCGGGGGCCTGAACTGTGCAGCGATTACGCTTTCTCCACGGGAATCTGTACCTCGGTCACGCAGGTGGACGGATCGCCGCCGGACTCTGGCCCCTTCAGGTACACCTCACGAGTTGGGCCTGCTATACGGTAGCCGTTGGCCTCGATCCACTTCATCAACTGACCATACGTTCCGCCGATGGTTTCGTAGCCGCCCTCGTGGATGACGCACGCCATCTCCTCGACGGCCGGCAGCTCCCGCATCTTTACCCGATCCCCCTCGGGCGCCGACCCGACCACCGGCGCGGCAACCTCGATGTCCATAGCCTCCTCGCGGAACTCTTCGCCGTAGTAGATGCCGACCGGGGGGCCGGCCGGGTTGACCCTGTGCTGGCCCAGGTAGGCAAAGACCTCGCCAAAGAGCTGGCCGAGACCACTGATAGGAACGGTATCGCGCACCGAGGCGACCGTCTGGGCCGGGACTTGCTTGAGTACAACTTCTTGCTTTGGCATAACTTCCTCCTGTTCGATTCGTCTCAGCCGCTGCTCGACCCGCGCCAGTCGCGCCTGCTCCTCCTGCACCTGTTGCCGAATCTCGGCCTGCTTCAGCCGCAACATGCCGCGGATCTGTTCCGGCGACAGGTTGTCTTTGAGCAATTGGCCGATCTGGTCCAGCGCAAGTCCCAGGTCTTTTAAGGCCAAGATGCGATTGAGCCGGGGCAACTGGCTGGCCGAGTAGTAACGGTAACTGGTAAAGCGGTCCACCTCTGCCGGCTCGAGCAGACCGATCTTGTCATAGTAGCGCAATGTCTTTACCGTCACCTGGCTGAGTCTTGAGAATTCACCGGTTTTGAACATTGTTTGTCTCCGCGTTCTATAGAAGGCCCTCTATGCCACTATTATACACCCTCCGGTAGGGGGAGAGTCAAGACCCAAATAATGCCAATTTGCCAATTGGGAAATCGTGGCCACAGCACACAAGTGTCCCCGAATATCAAGATGATACGTTAATCCTGCCGATCCACTGTTATTATACGAACAGATGTTCGGTATGTCAAGCAATTTCTAGCGGAAGCAGCGGGCTGCTTGACTTATATCAACATCCGGCGTAATATACTCGACGATATGCCTGAAACACCCCACCCCATAGAAATGGAAGAGGAGCGCATCGAGGTCCCCGACATCGCCCCCGCCTTTGCTCCCGATGGCATGGTCGCCCAGGCGCTGGGCCAGAGGTATCGCTACCGGGCCGGCCAGGCGGAGATGGCGCAACTCGTCCGCCAATCGCTGATCGAAGGGCGGCCCGCGCTGCTCGAAGCGGGCACCGGCTGCGGCAAATCGTTCGCCTATCTGATTCCCGTCATCGCGTCGGGGGCCAGGGCCTTTGTCTCCACGGCCAACAAGACCCTGCAAACGCAGTTGTGGGAGAAGGACATCCCCACGCTGCGAAAGGTCTCGCCGCGCCCGTTCACGGCTGCGCTGCTCAAGGGGCGCGCGAACTATATCTGCCACCTCAAGCTGCAAAAGGCGCAGCAACAGTTGACGCTGCCCGGCCAGGAGCAAACCATCGCCGACCTGGCAGCCCGCATCTATGAGGCTGAGGATGGGACCATCTCTGGCGATGTGGAGGAGATGCGCCTCTCCGGCCGCTTGCGCGAGGCCGTCACCGCCGGGCGGCGCGATTGCCTGGGGCGCGAGTGCCCCCTCTACGACCGCTGCTACTACGAATGGGCCAAACTGCGGGCGGAAAAGGCGGACATCGTCGTCGTCAACCACGCGCTGCTGGCGTTCAACCTGATCATGCCATTCCTCTCGCCGCGCCCGGTGATCGTGGTGGACGAGGCGCACGAGTTGGAGCGGTATGTCATTAACGCCCTGCGCCTGGGAATGGAGTACGACACGATCCCCCAATTCATCAACGATAGCGTGGTCATGCGCCACGCCCCCGACAAACTGCGCCAGGGGGCCATGCTCCTCAACAGCGACCTGTTCGAGCGACTCTCTCACAAACCGTCAGAGCGGGAGCGGCGCTGGACAGTGCCGGGCAAGTT
>DUEK01000033.1 GCA_011192155.1 Thermoflexia bacterium | reverse complement strand
GCCAGAGTGCCTTCGTAGCTGAGCCAGCGTCGCCAGTGCTCGTCCGCACCGACCACGCTGCCACTGACCAGCCGCAGTCGCCACGGCAAAAAGTCCACCAGGCTGACAGTCGCCTCGTCAAAGCTGTTGTTGGCGATGGTGATGGTGCAGTCCGTCGTTTCGCCCCTGGCGAAGGAGGCGGGGTCGCAGTTCTGCTCCAATGTGACGACCGGTTGCCGGCGCACGATAGTGATGGGGAACCTGACCGTCTTGTGACCGCGCTTCAGGTACAGCGTGGCGTGACGCACCTCGTCCATTGGCACGTCGCGGGCGTCAACGGTGATGTTAAAGGTTTTGTCGCCATTGCCGGGCACGCGGATCCAGCGCGGGACGTAAACGTGAACGTCATCCGGGCTGTCAACAGATAGCCGCCACCAACTGCGTCCTGACAACTCGCTGTGAACCGTGCGCTGGACGGTGATCCGGCCAGGCATGACGGGCACGTAGAGACTGGGGTAGTTGGCGTTCCACAGATCGGTCTCGTGGTCGAGGAAGTCCTGGCCCGTGGCCGAGATGGTCAGGCCGGGGTTACCGGCTTTGTTGAGGTCAACGCGGCCAGAGCCATAGTCGAACGGATCCGCCGGCGTCTCGCCATCCTCTTTGACGACGTCGTCCCAGGCAGTGGTCATGAGGGCCGACTTGATCTGGCCCGGCGTCCAGTCAGGATGCAGCGCTTTCAGCAGAGCGGCCGAGCCGGCGATGTGCGGGCTGGACATGGAGGTGCCGCCGATGGCCTGGAACCACTCGCCATACGGCCCCATACCGCCGTCGCCCTGCCAAACGCCCAGAGGGGTATTGCCGGCCAGGATTTGGACGCCGGGGGCGGTGATATCGGGCTTGCTGATGCCCAAGCTCTGCCCCGGGCCGCCGCGCGAACTGAAAGCGGCCATCACGTCGCCCTGCCCAGCGGCTTCGACGCCGCCGCTGAGCGTACCAACCACTCCGGTGTGGGTCGCCATAAAGTCCAGGAGGGCCGCACCAGCGTCGTTCTCGATGTGGATGCTGGGCACATAGTGGGGATCGGTTGACAACCCTTGCAGCACGGGGTTGTAGAGGATCATGCCGCCCGCGCCGCCTTGCTGGACGTTGTAGCTCTTGGTGACGCGGGCGATGGCGCCGCGCTCGCAGACGACGATCTGGCCGCTGAAGGTGCCGGCCGGGAAGGGGGTCAGGCACAGTCCGTCGCCATAGTCCGCAGCCAGCACCACGTCAGCCGTGTAACCGGCTGTGATGGAGGCGCCATCCAGTTCCAGGGTGTCGGTGCCATCCGTGAGCGTCACGGTGGCTTCGTAGGTCCGGTCATTGGTGCTGGCGCCCACGGTCATCGCCCACGGTTCGCGATGGGCAACCGTGTCGGCGCCGGGGCCAGAGTTGCCGGCCGAGGCGGCCACGAACACGCCTGCGTCGTAGGCGTGCAGGAAGGCCTGCGACACGATGTCGGAGTAGGGGTCGCTGCCGCCGCTGATGGAAAAGTTGATCACGTCCACGCCGTCGAGGATAGCTTGTTCGACGGCGGCTGCCGAGTCGCTGCTGTAGCAGCCTGCATCACCGCAGACCTTGTACATGATCACGTGTGCCCGTGGGGCGATGCCGGAGACTTTGCCGCGATCCACGCCGAGCATTGAGGCTTCTACGCCATAGTTACCGGCTGCTGTGGAACTGGTGTGTGTCCCATGTCCGTCGGCGTCACGCGCAGAGTCGAACTCGCCGGGGAGGAGCCCGGTGTACAGCTTGTACGTGTCGAGAAAATCGTATGCACCGATCAGCTTGTTGTTGCAGGTGAAGGGTGCGTCATCGGGATTCCAAGCCGTGTCCCCAAAGTCACAGGCATAGGGCCCACCCGGAGGTGCGGGATAGGTGCCGTCGTCGGCGAACGAGGGATGCTCGGGCCAGATGCCGGTATCCAGCACACCAACGACGACACCTTCACCGGCGTTGCCGCCCGGCCAGATGCTGGGGGCGCCGATGAATCTGGGGTTGGTATAGTCGAACGAGGAGTCGCCGTGATCGGGCTGCAACAACTCGTCGAGATAAACGCCCGTTACCCCTGTCATCGAAGCTACGGCGTCAACTTTGTCGCCCGCCAAAACCATTGAAGCGCCGTTAAATATCTCCTTGTAGCGATGGATGACCTGGCCGCCGGAGGCGGCTTCCAGGGCGCTGGCATCGAATGACTCGTCGAAGGTGACGATGATGCTGACCGCCTCGAGATCCTCCGCCACCAGTCCTGGAGCGGGCGCTTCCCCTGCTCGCACCTGGAACACAGGCTCGCCAAAGCTAGGGACAGGCGGCGCGGGTGCAGGCGCATCTTCCTTTTCGGCATCAACAGTGATGCTGGAACCCGGCACCAGCGGAGTCGCTGTGAAGGGCTCGTCTGGCCCCTGTGATGCTACCGGGGCCACGCCAACGAGACTCATTAGTGTGGTCAGTAGGATGACCATCGCCAAAGTTTTCTTACGCATTATATGTATCCTCCTTAGTTTGATG
Organism: Thermoflexia bacterium; assembly: GCA_011192155.1. Classification (GTDB taxonomy): domain Bacteria; phylum Chloroflexota; class Anaerolineae; order B4-G1; family B4-G1; genus B4-G1. Next base: position 32,141 of record DUEK01000033.1, on the reverse strand, counting down.
TGAAAGTGGTTGATTGTGGTCCAGCAAACTTGAAAATTAGTATTTTTTCTTGCATCACCTCCTTCGAGTTTTTTACTGCTAAAGTATCTTGAAAAAGCGGCTATGTTACGATACTCGCTGAACTATCTCGTTGTGGCTCAGAACCCCAAAACTACTAACGCATAACTGTCTATACTTCCACACGATTGTTCGACGAATGCTTCGAAAGGCGCCGTCTGGTTGGACCCCAGGTTCTCGGCGCTCAAGGATCCGTACCCTATTGCTACCACTGCTCCTTGTTCGTTGTACAAAGTGGCAATCAGATCGGCATAGTAGGAGAGATCGGCCCCGGGGTTATGCACATGCCCGACGATCAACGCTTGGTCTCCCGCGTACGTCGGTTCAGAGTCAATCACCTGCAAGTCGTCCCGAGGCGTTTCCCCACACGATATGCCGCTGATGTCTAATTCGTACTCTGCTGGCGCGGTGGAGCTTTCGACCAAAACACCAAAGGGCAATGTAGATCCAGCGGGCATTACGTCCGCAAGGATATCTTCGAAATCATTTGCCAGGGTTGAGCCGCTGGCGGCGAAGAAGGTCGCTTCTACTCCTACTTGCTCCTGATTGTTGCCGGTCTCGTTGGTCGCTTCTCCAAGAACCCACCAAAAGTCGTCGTCTTCCGGGAGGATACAAGTATTAGCAATACTCCAGCCTGCTACGCTGAACGACCTTTGGGTAGCGGGGATGCAGGTTGGTTGGGGAGTGGGGGTGAATGTCGGTGTGGAAGGCGCTGCGGTCGGCGTGTCGGTTGGCTGGGGAAGCGGTGGCGGGGGTGAGGTTGGCGATGGCGAAGGAGCAGGTGACTGGTCGGGAATTGGGCTGGATGTTGGGTTGGCGGTAGGAGAAATAGTGGGCGCTGCTGTGCTGGGCGTTGGTGTTGGAGTTGGAGTTGCGTTGGGAACGACAGTGGAACTGCTTGGCGTAACGTTGGCGGTTGTGGCGGCGCTGGGAGTATGGGGGAGGTTGGTTGGAGTGATGTCGCTGGTGGGAGTGGCGTTGGATGCAGATGGGCTTGTGGCTGTTAGTGTACGAGTGGGCGGCAGAGATGTTGGGGTTGGTGTACTTGTCGGCTTGGAAGCTACGGGGGGGCGTGCGCTCGTTGATGGCTTGGCAGGAACAGACGCGCCCTCAGTGAAGGGCAACGAACAACGACAGGCTATTGTATTCCCCAAGAGAATTATCAGAGAGAGAACCCAGCCAACAAGAATGCTTTTTCTTGAGCATCTCATTGCCGGTCACCGCTCCCTGAGTGGAGCCGGAAATATAGCATAGACACGATCTAGGATTTGTTGCCCCGCCCCGGGGCAAAATCAGCAAGAATGGGGAAAAAGGGATTTCCCTTTCATGGTGCAATTATACCACAAGAAGAAACATCTATTGGCTAAAAATTTCCTAGAAATGCTCTTAGCCTTGATGGCATGAGTCGCCACTGCTATAGTTTGTGTTGCCGCGTGAATAGCAATGGTAGCGACAGGCTTGGTTGTGTCATTTGGGTGTGTTTCGTTTCAGTTGGGGATAAAAACCTTGCCAAGCTCTTTTGACTTTTTCATACCCTGCTCATTCTGCACGGTGGCATCGTTGTTCACCGAGGCTGGTGCAGTCGGCCGGGTGTCAGCTCGACGCGGTGTTGGCCAAGTCCTCATCTGGATCGCCCGGTTCGCCCAACCACGGCGGTAGATCCAGCAGCTTGGAGCGCACGTAGCGGGCCAGCACGATAGCAGAGGCGATAGTGGGCGCGGCCAGCAGCATGCCCAGCACGCCGCCCAGCATACCGCCCACGATAATGCCGATGATGACCACCATTGGATGCAGGTCTACTTGCCGGCCCACGATGCGTGGAATGAGATAGTTGATGTCCACTTGCTGCAATACCAAGTGGATACCCAGCACCAGTGCGGCGACCCAAGAATTGGAGAGGGGAATCCACGTCGACCCCTGGAACAGCGCCAGTGGTATGGCGACGGTCAACCAGATACCGTGCCCGACGCTGGGCAGAAATTCGAGAAAGAAAGCGAGTATTCCCAGGATCAGCGCGTTTTTCATCCCCACCGCCGTCATCAGCACACCGACCGTCAGCCCCATGGTGAGCGCCAGCAACAGTTGGCCGCGGAAAAAGGCCCGCCACAGAGCGCCGAGTTCTTTCTGCAGCCGCTCAAAGTCGTAGCGCAGGTCGGGCGGCGCCCACGCGACTAACTGCTGGCCCATCGCTGGGCCATCTTTGGTGAGGTAGAAGGAGACAAGCCCGATAAAGATGACCTCTATGACGGTGCTCACGACGCCGGCCAACAGCGCCACCGTCTGGGTCGCGAGCGGTTGGACGAGGTTGGTCAGCGTGGAGGTCAATTCATCGTATACGGGCGATAGGTCAATGCTCTGGCCGCCGATTTGCAATGGTTGTGACAGAAACTCTCCAACGGTGTTGCTGATCTGCTGAAAGTCGAACTGGATGGAGAGCGTCTGCCGCACTAGGAGCGGTGTCAGCAGGCTGGCCGCCAGCGTGAGCAGCCCAAAGGCCAGCAGGTAGATGGCGGCTGTGACCAGGCCGCGCGAGATGCGCGTGTGCGCGTTGACAAAGTTGACGACCGGCGCGAGCACGTAGGCGATGAGACAAGCGACGACCAGGGGCGCAATGACGTCCTGAAAGCGCAGCACGATGGCACCCAAAATCACCACGCCGAATATGATAACCACGATTTTGGTGGTTGCACTCCACGGGGGGGAGACCTGGGTCTCGCTTGCGGTGTGCTCTACTATCTGACTGGGCGATTGTTTCACTAGTTCACCTCCAATGAACGGCTCTTTCGATTATCCTGAATGCCCGCCCGGCGCTTAATTCTACACTGCTCTGCCCGCCCGCGCAAGTTGGTGAGGCAAGGGTTGGATTTCTTGGCTCTTCTCCATTTGCTCTCTCCGCAAACTTGCACTATACTCATGCTGCTGAACTTGTTCGATTCATTGAAACGAATGATGTTGTGAAACAACTGGATAGAGAGGAGGGGCAACATGGCAAAGCTGTTTTCTTTTGCGTCTTGGAATGTGGAGCACTTTGTAAACAACAGGGAGCGTGTCAGGGAGAACGTGCAGTTCATCATGGAATCAAACCCTGACGTCTTTGCGGTTTTTGAGGTCGAAGGCAAAGACGTCTTTGGCAGCTTTGTCGAGCTCATGCCGACGCATAACTTCTTCATCACCGAAGATCTGAGCAGGATGTCAACGCTGATCGGCGTGCACCGGGGGCTGACGGCCTTTGTCACTCAGCGCCAACAGTTCAAGAGTCAGATACCCACCTTGCGACCGGGCGCGTTGGTCACTTTGGTAGCCAGTGGCGAATATTACTCAATACTGTTTCTTCATATGAAAAGCTTGCCCGATCCACATTCTTGGGGCTTGCGGGACGATATGATTGGGCACGTCATTGGTCTCAAGCGCGTCCTTGATGGAGCGCCAGAGTCGCCTCCAGAGGGGGCGAACTTTATATGCGTCGGCGATCTAAATACTATGGGGATGAACGTCACGTATTCAGATAAAGACATGACCGGGACGGAGGAGCTTGGACGCTACGTCAAACGGCTTCGGCACAGGCGGATGAGACTGCTTGCCAAGACCGCTGACCACACCTGGTGGGGTGGAACTGCATCCTATCCGCCGAGCAACCTGGATCACACTTTTGCGTCGAACGCTCTCAACTTTAAAAAGTTCGATGGCGCCGAAATCCTCGTCCGTGGCTGGCCCGAACTGCCGATGGAGGCGGAGCGCATCAATTGGATCAGGAAACATTCTGATCACGCTATGCTATACGGTGAAGTACACGACTAGTTGCATGCGGTTGTAACTATCTTTACTGGACAATGATGCCATGGCGGGCTACCTTTGGCTAATTGACACCAACACATCCGGTCCCCGGTGCGATGTCACGCCGCTCTTTGCTAATTATGAACCGTTCTCCGCTCTCGTCACAGACCTGCTGGCGGGTTTTGCCGACGTCGAGTTCGATTGTGTGGCCGGGATTGACGCGCTGGGATTCATCCTCGGCGCGGCGATGGCCATCTGGGCCGAGAAAGGCCTTGTCCCTATCCGCAAGGGCGGAAAGCTGCCGGTCGAATCCGATAGTGTCAGTTTCGTTGACTATACGGGCGCGAGCAAGTCCCTCGAATTGAGAGTGGGCGCGATTGAGCCAGGGACGCGGGTGTTGGTGGTTGACGAGTGGATCGAGACGGGAGCGCAGATCGGAGCGGCGGTCGAATTGATAGAAGGGCAAGGCGGCATTGTGGTCGGAATAGCTGCGATAAATATGGACGATAACAAAGCGACCCGTCTGCTACAGAAAAAGTACAAGTGCCGCACGGTGTGGCGAGCAGAGCAGGCAGTCAATTCCGAACGGTAACTGCTCAGTCAAGCGGTCGTTAGAGGAGACAAAGAACCAGAGAGGTGTAGTTACTCTGAACAAAACTCTTCACTACCCGACCAGCAATTCCCGTTATGGGGGAAAAGTCAGGTCGTAGCCGCGATTTCGCAATCGCGCAGGGCGCTTTACGCGGAAAAACAGACGCGATTTCCAAATCGCGGCTACAAAACGGGAATTGCTGCTACCCGACATTCGTGGCCAAGTGTCCGATTTTCTATCACGAATTGGACGAATAAACGAATTTCACGCATCTTCTCAATATCTTGGGGGAACGCGACCATCCTGGTCGCCAGATGCCAGCAAGATGCTGGCGTTCCTCCACCTCACCCCCATTTATTGAAAACTGGAGTCTGGCGTTTTTGTTCGTAGTGACGGCTTCAGCCGTCCAAAAGGCTCAAAAGCGGCTAAAGCCGCTACTACGAACCCCCATATCTAGCGCCTTTATTGTTGCCTACCCCAAGATGTGGGCATTCTGAAAATTTGCCAGACTCCAGTAAAGAATATTCATCTTATATTAAATTTCTTGGCGTCCTTTGCGTCTTTGCGGTAAAACTCTAGTTTTTTCAGTAGAGTCAGTTATCTCGTCAACATCTCACTTGCACCTTGCCACTTGCATCTTGCATGCCTGTTACTCTCCCCGCACCAAATATATGCCCGGCAAACTCACTAGCGTGACGGCTCCTTTCACGAGCACGTTAGCCCAAAAGATGGACCACACCGTCGCGGCGGGAAACACTCCCCCGAACGCGCCCCAACAAAAGATGAGGCTATCCAGGGGCACGCTAAAGCTGTTGCTGACCAATACCCGCGCCCACTGGTAGCGGCGCGTCACCTGCGTGACCCACAGATGGTAAAGTTCAGTGTCGGTGAATTCGCTGACGATCTCGGCGACGATGGATGCGACGACGATGCGCCACACGGGCGATAGCGCCACGCTGAATTCTGTCTGCGGGCCGACACTGAGATCCGGCGGCAGCCAGGCGGCAAAGGCGAACATCCCCGCCATCACCAGGTTGATGACCGCAGCGGCGACGATGACGACGCGGGCCGCAACCCGGCCCAGCAGCTTGTGCACCATGTCGCGCAGCGTGAAAGTGAAAGGGTAGATGAATGTCCCGGCATCGATGCTAAAGCCGGCCACCAGCGCGATCTTGAGGCTCAATACGTCGGAAAGCATCTGCGCGGCAATATACGCGGCGATAACTAGAACGCCGGTGTTTGTGAGAGCGGTCGCGTTGTTGGAACGGTTCATTTTGACACACTAAAATAAGGCAAGATAAGGAGAAGGCCCGCCCCCTCAGGAGCGAGCCTCCCCTACTCCCTACTCCTTACCCCCTATTCCTTCTCTTTCTCATACGCTTCAATGATCTCTTGCGCCAGGTGTTTTGGCACAGCTTCGTAATGGTCGAGTTCCATTGAGAAGAGGCCCCGGCCCTGAGTCAGGCTGCGCAGGTCGGTAGCATAGCGCTGCATCTCGGCCAGGGGGGCCAGCGCCGTGATGATGGTCTTGCCGGCGCTTTGACCCATTCCCTGAACCTGCGCCCGCTTTGTGTTCAGGTCGCCGATGATGTCGCCGGTGTATTCTTCTGGTACGGTGACTGTTACTTTGTGGATCGGTTCCAGCAGTACCGGCCCGGCTGCCCGCATCACCAACTTGAACACTTCTCGCCCGGCGATCTGGAAAGCGATGTCTTTCGAGTCCACCGGGTGCTCCTTGCCATCATAAACGACCGCCCTGACGTCCACCACCGGGTAGCCGGCAATCGGTCCCTGGCCCAGTACTTGCTTGACGCCCTTTTCGATAGAACTTTCGAAAGAGCGCGAAATAGCCCCGCCAAAGACGTCCCACTCATACTCAAAGCCGGTGTCGCGGGGCAATGGCTCCAGCCGCATGTGCACCTCGGCGAACTGGCCTGAACCGCCGGTCTGTTTCTTGTGCCGGTACTGGTCGCCATAGATCTTGGTGATAGTCTCTCTGTAGGGCACCTTGGGTATCGTGGTCTCGACTTTGACGTCGAACTTGTTCTCCATCCGGCGCACGGCGATGTTCACGTGAGACTCGCCCATTCCTTCCAAGATCGTTTGCCGCGTGCTGGGCTCCTGACGCCAGCGCAGTGTGGGGTCTTCCTCGCAGATGCGGGTCAGTGTGGAGCCTAACTTGGCTTGGTCGGACTTGCTCGTGGGGTGGACGGCCACGGCGAAGAGGGCGGATGGAAAATCTGGCCCCGACATGCTCACGGGATGGCCCTTGTCGCACAGCGTGTCGCCAGTGAGCGTGTGAGCTAGCTTGGCTACCGCGCCAATGTCGCCACTGTGTAGTTGTGACATTGGAATCTGCTCCTTGCCGCGCATCACGTATATTTGGCCCAGCCGCTCCTCTTCCTCGGCTCGGCTGTTGTAGACGCGCGTGTCCGACTTTATCAACCCTCCATAGACGCGAAAGTAGGTCAGTTTACCCACAAAGGGGTCGGCCGTCGTCTTGAATACCAACGCCGACAGCGGAGCCAATTCGTTAGGCTCGATCTCTTCTTCGCCCGCTGAACTTTCCGCTGTGATCGAACCTCGGTCGGCTGGAGAGGGAGCATAAGCGACCAGCGCGTCCAGCAATGCTTGAGCGCCCAAGCCGGCCGTCGCCGCCGTCACCAAGACCGGTGTGGCCGCTCCATTGAGGATGGCGGCGCGCAACCCGCGCTTGATTTCCTCTTTGGTCAGCTCTTCTCCCTCCAGGTATTTCATAATGAGTTCATCGTCGGCCTCGGCGGCAGATTCGATCAACTGCACGTGTGCTTCCTCCGCCTGGTCGGCTAAATCGGCCGGAATCTCTGCAATCTTTCCTTCGGGGCCTGTCAATGCTTGCATCTTTACCAGATCCACCACACCGGCAAAATCTTCCTCCGCGCCGATGGGAATTTGAACGGGAAAAAAGTTCCCCCCGAAGGATTCTCGCAGCGCTTCCATCACGCGCTCCAGTTTGGCGGTTTCTCGATTCATTTTGTTGACGATCACCATACAGGGCAGCCCTTGCTCCTCGGCAAAGTTCCAGGCCAGTTCTGTTCCTACCTCGACGCCAGAGACGGCATCTACCAGGATCAGCGCCAAGTCGGCTACGCGGATCGCGCTCTTGACTTCGCCGACAAAGTCGGTGTAGCCGGGGGTATCGAGCACGTTGATTTTGCAGTCCTTCCACTCGATGGGCACGAGGGCCAGATTGAGCGAGATGTGACGCCGAATCTCTTCTGCGTCAAAGTCGGCCACTGTGGTGCCATCCTCGACGTTGCCCATGCGATTGACTGCGCCGCTGGCGAAAGCAAGCGCCTCGGCCAGCGAGGTCTTGCCCGCGCTCCCGTGCCCGAGCAGGACGACGTTGCGTAATTGTTCTGTAGCGTATTCCTTCAAGTCCCAACCTCCTTAAGAGCGGTTTTGCCAGGCATAGAATCATCCCGACGATGTTTGATGCCTTGTTTCAGACAAGCACCGTATTCTAAATGAGAACTGCTTAACTGTCAATCATCGGCGAAGCGCAAATGGCGTATGACGGCAGTGGACGATGAGATTTGCGGTGGTGGGTGAGGTGGGGTAGAATGGAGCGAGAGGTAAGATGAATGAGGAATCCATACCCCCTGGGCAAACTGTCCGCCGAACACCTGGCCCGGCTTCTGACCCGCCACGCACCCTCTGACCCGCGCATAATCCTGGGGCCGGGCGTGGGGCGCGACGCGGCCGTCATCTCCTTCGGCGTTCCTGCCTCGCCGGAGGCAGGCCGCTACCTGGTCGCCAAGACTGATCCCATCACCTTTGCCAGCGACGAGATCGGCTGGTATGCGGCCCACGTCAATGCCAACGACGTCGCCTGCACCGGCGCGGAACCTCGTTGGTTCCTCGCCACACTGCTGCTGCCTGAATCCAATACCGATGCAGAGTTGGTGGATGGTATCTTTGACCAGATCGCTGGCACCTGTTGCGAATTGGGAGCAGAGTTGGTTGGCGGCCACACCGAGATCACTCATGGCCTCGACCGGCCCATCGTCGTCGGCTGCATGCTGGGCGAGGTGGCCCCTGAGCGGCTGGTGCGGCCTGATGGCGCCAGGCCGGGCGACGCATTGCTTCTCACCAAAGGCATCGCGGTGGAGGGGACGGCCATCATCGCGCGGGAGAGAGCGGACATATTGTCCGGCAGCGGATTGGCAGGATTAAACGGATCACTATTGGAGCGGTGCCGGGGGTTTCTGTATGACCCCGGTATCAGCGTCGTGCGCGACGCGGCCGTGGCGACGGCAGCGGGGGACGTACACGCGATGCACGATCCCACCGAGGGTGGCCTGGCGACCGGACTGTGGGAGCTGGCCGAAGCGGCCGGGGTCGGGCTGGAGGTGGACGAGGACGCCATCCCGATTTTTCCCGAGACAAAGAGCTTGTGCGCGCAGGTGGGGATGAACCCGCTGGGGTTGATCGCCTCCGGCGCGCTGCTGCTGGCGGTCGCGCCCGAGGATGCTGCCTCAATACTGACCGCGCTGGAAAAGGCGTCCATCGCGGCGGCGCAAATAGGCCGCGTCGTCGAGCAAGAGAATTTGCAATCCAGCGCCGCCCGTTCACGGCGGCGCGTTGTGCTGCGGAACGAGGCCGGTAGCTGGCCTCTGCCCCGCTTCGAGCGGGACGAGATCGCCCGCTTGTTTGATCAGTCACAACAGAATCGGCATAAAGCCGGTTGATCTTATTCTGAAACAGGTTGTCAGACCCCAAGATGCTGGATAGAAACCTTGATTTTCCTCCTGGTCACCCGATAGCCTAGATCACGAATAGCACGAATCAACGAATGACACGAATCCTGTCATAAATCATCCTGAAAACATTCGTGAGATTTGTCAGTTCGTGTCATTCGTGATAGGGTTCTGAGTCTTTTGTCAAAAGTGTCGGGCAGCTCGATTCTTCTCCACTCATTGATAGTTACGGGAAACAAGGGGCAGGTATATCTGGTGCCAGGGTGATTCAAAGAAAAGCCCCTTGTTAGAAGTAACCGTCACATTACCCGCATTGTCTACCACCTGGATAAAATAGGTGAACTGGCCGGTCAAGTTGCTGAGGTGTGCCTCCCAGTGGGCTTGAGAGCTATCGTACTCCAGGTCATGGCTCTGCCAGGTATTACCATTCTTCGTGTAGGCCATCACTACCCGTTGGATGCCAGAGCCGTCCTCGCAGATGACCATAAAGTCGGCCTCACCTCCGGTCTCGGAACTCTGATGCTCCACCTTCCAGACCGTTGGCGGCGCAAAGTCGTCGTTGGCCGAGTCGGCATAAAAGACTTGGAACTGGAGGGAGGTAAAGCGCCGCAGCACGCCGCCGTCCTCGTTGCCCTGGAACTGGGCCGGAACCACTACCAGCCGCGCGTTCTCGCCCAGCCGGTTGACGCCCCACGGCTTGGCGGGGAACCAACCCTCGGCTTCAAAGGTCGGCTCGCTCGTTTTCGTGTCGGTCACAGGATAGGAGATGAGCGGATCGAATCCAACGGTGCTCGAAGCGCCGCCCACCAACACGGCCCCGTGCGGCGTCTTGCCCGCTTTGGGGGGGATTGACTTACTGGTGCGCGGCTGCACCGGGCGCCCGGGGCTGGCCTGCACCTCGCCATCTATGGAGTAGTAGTCGCCATCGGCCGTGCCCTCGGACTGAAAGGAAGGGGTAAAGGAGACGTTCTCGGACGGCAGGTCGTTAGCAGCGCCAAGCAGCGTCGGGGAGTCGAGCGCCGCCGCGCCGGTGGGGTTTGGCGCCGAGACGCGATACATAGGCAGGCCATAGAGCGTGGCTTCGATCAGTATCTTTTCGTCGTAGGTTCCAAAGCCGCCGCTGGGCACGCTGCCCAGATAGCGGTTCTTGGCCCAGCGCAGCGCTTCGCCGACCGGCATCTCGGCATCGCTGCTCAGCTTTTGGGTAAAGAGATAGTACAAGCGCTCGCTGAAAGCGACCGAATCATCCATGCCATAGCCGTAGCCGGTATTAGCCAGCCACCAGGCCCCTTCCCGGGCCAGAGCCTGGGCAAAGTCGAGGGGTTCACCGCCGGAGGCGTGGCTATCGTGGACGCTAAAGCCAGAGTGGCAGCCCATAGAAGTGTTGACGGTGCCGCTGACCGCCTTTCCGGATATAGCGCTGCTCTGGAGCATGCCCCCGCTCGTGTCGGCCGGGATGGCCTGCCAGTGGTCAAAGTGGGCGTTGACCGAGGCCAGGTCCTTACGGCTGCTCAACCAGTTGCTCTCGAGCTGCGTCGCGTTCCACGAGTCGCTGATCAGCGCGTATAGCGTCGTCCAGCCGCTGCCCAGGCTGTCGCGGATGGCTTCCGCGCCGTCGGTCAAAAAGTCATAGCCGCTCACAAAGGCGGTGTCGGCGGCGAGCGATTGGTCGCTCAAGAAGGCGTCAATCACCGCCTCCATCTCGTCCGGCGTCTCCACCAGGCGGCCGACGGCCAGGTCGGGAGCGTAAAGCTCGCGCCCCCGCCACAGCAACGGCGAGTGGTCGGCGTAGAAATCGTCGGTCAGGATGTAGCCCAGGTTGAGGGCGGCGTGGGTGGGATTGCCGCTATCCACCGCGGAGCGGCCGGTGTAGGCCGCCTCGTTGGCGATGTAAGCATCATCGGGCACGCGGTAAAAGGGCAGCATCAGGTCGTCGCCCACCAGAACCAGATAGTGAATGGTGGGGTAAGCGTCGAGATAGCCGGCCGCCACATCCTTGATCGCCTCTGCTACCCCGTTGGCGGCCAGCGGGTTGCAGGCGTTGCCGGCATCCCAGGTGTTGTAAGTAGCGCTCACGGCGGAGGTGTTTTCCACCGGCACGATGATGCCTTTGACCTCGATATCATCGGCCAGGTTTTGCAACTTGCCTACCAGCGACGACGTATCGGTCGCGCCATAGGCTGCATCCAGGCGCTGCTTGTTGAGCAGGATGAGCGTCAGCGGCGCGTCGGCAGCCTGAGTGCCGGTGTAGACGGCCATTGCATCGCCGGAGGGGGAGAGGGAGGTAGTGCAGGGAGGCAGCTCGGGCAATGGGCTGCTAGTAGCTTGCAGGCGATAGGTCTGTGCGCTGAACTCGCCATTGTGGCCCAGCACCAGGGCGTAGAGCGTGCCCGGAGCGCGCATGGTGGTCACGGCTATCTCGTCCTCGCTGCCAGGGTTGGCGGAGATAGCGCTCAGTTGACCGATGGCGCTCAACTGGCCGATAGCGCTCAATTGACCGATGGCGCTCAACTGGCCGATGGCGCTCAGTTGGCCGATGGCGCTCAATTGGCCGGTGGCGTCCACATCGCTGCCATCTCCAAGATCGCCTACCACGTCCGTTTCCTCAGTGGCGGTGTAGAGGTTGGTAAAGAGCATCAGGTCATAGTCGGCCGGCAGGTTGGTCAAGGTGACAGTGATTATCTGGGCGCTGTCTACGTTTAGCACGTACCAGTCCGCATCTTGATCATAGCTGAGGTAGCTATCGTAGGGCGTATCGGGACTGATGGCGAAAGCCTCTTGCCAGTCGCCGTCCGGCTCGTGGGGGTCTGTGAGATTGGCGATGGTGGTCAGGCGGGCGCTATCTGACTTGGCGCTATCGCCCTGCGAGGTGAGAGTGACCAACGCCTGATCCGAGTCGCCGGTCGTGGCATTGGCCGGGATGTTTACCGTTACGTTCAGCATTGTGCCTGCCCCGGCTGCCAGCGGCCCGACTGTTGACGGTGCGGTTGTGGCCCAAACGTCGCCGCTGACGTTCACTGTGTAGGTATCACTGGTCTCGCCGGTGTTGGTCATTTGCAGGGTATAGATCACCGTCTGGCCTGGGTCGTCCGATTGAGAGGCCGCAGCCGGAAGCACGGTCAGGCCGTAGGAACTGGCGAATGACCAGGTGCCCAGGTATGGCCCACAGGTGCCGGCCGGGTACTGGGAATTGACGTTGGGCTTGATGAGAAAGGGACTATCACGGAAAAAGGTGGGCACGATTGCCGCATCATCCTCCACCAGAATTTGGTCCGCTTCCTGATGATAAGCCGTACGCGCAGCCTGATTCGTCTCGGTCAGTTGCATGTCCATCAACTGCCGGTAGCGGGTGTTATTCCAGCCGGTACGCTGCCCTCCCCAACTATCGGGATGGAACAGATCGTTCAGGATGTTGTTGGCGTCCATATAATCCAAGCCCCATCCCATACGGTAGGCGTTGTAGGAGCAAGAGCCGGTGTCGCCGGCACATTCGTTGAGGGCGTTCAGGTAGTCACCCCAATCACGGTAGGTGATGGTGACGCTGATGCCCAGGTGGGTGCGCCACTGGTCGGCTATGGCCTCAACAAAGGTTTCTCTGAACCCTTCAGTGTTGCTCCACAGTTCAATCCCAGGAAAGTCAACTCCGCCTGGATAGCCCGCCTGGGCCAGGTAAGCCTGGGCCTGGGTGGGATTGAAGGGGTAGCCCACCAGCAAGTTCTGGTACCCCTCGAGGCCGGGGACGAGGACGCTGGTCGCCCTTGCCAGCCAGGGCATATTGAGGACGTCGTTTATGATATAGTTGCGGTCTATGGCCGAGGCCAGCGCCTTGCGCACGGTGGGGTCGTCGGTCGGCGCCCGCTGGGTGTTCATACCCAGGTAGTAGATGACGGCGCCCGGCGCCTGTTCCAATTCGGGGAACAACACAGGGTCAGAGAGGAGGCGATCCTGGTTTGATGACGACATACCAAGAACGTCAGCTACGTCTATTTGGCCATTCTCGTAGGCCGGCAGTTGGTCGTCGGGGGGTATAATGGGCATCAATACCTGATCAATAGAGACCTGCCCCGCGCTGTGATAGTAAGAGTTCTTGTTCAGGAGCAGCCAACCGCCATGCTCCCATTCGGTCAAGGTGTAGGCGCCGTTGCCCACAAAGTGTCCGGCTTTGGTCCAATCTGGGTCGCTATCTATGAGGTCCTGCCGCACCGGATAGGTGGCAAATGTGGCCAAAACGTCGGGGAAGAAAGAGGCCGGCTCTTGGAGAGTGAACTTTAGCGTGTGGGTGCCAACCGCGTCGACGCCTACCTGGTTGGGATCAGTGATCTCGCCCTGGTTGTAATCCTCCGCCCCGGCGATGGGGTACAATAGCCAGGCTGCGTAGTCTGCTCCCGTGTCCGGGTCGAGCGCCCGGATGAGGCCGTCTTTGTAGTGCTGGGCCGTCACCGGCTGATTGTCGGACCAGCGAGCGTCAGAACGCAGGATCACGGTGTAGATCAGGCCGTCGGAGGAGACGCTGTAGGCGAGCGCGCCCGCCGCTTCGAGGTCGCCTTCGGGGCCGTAGCGGTACAGCCCCTCCATCAACTGGTCGAGCACCAGCCCGGCAGAGCCATCGCGGCGGTTGATGTCCAGGCGCGGCGGCTCTTCGTCTAGGGGATAGACCAGCCCGCCGCGCGCTACAATCGTGACCTCGGCGCTGTTGGCCGTCTCGTTGGCCCTGACCTCAACGCTATTGAGCATTGATTGAACATCTGGGACGGCGCCTGAAACGTGAGCGTTGATGGTGATCGTAACGACTGTGTCGGTGACGAGCGCGCTCCACGAGCAGACGACGACCCCGCCATAGCTTCCGTCAACGATGCTGCAATCCCCGGCCGGTTCAAAGCCGGTGGGTTGCTGGTAGCTATCCAGCGTGTCGGTCAGGATGACGCCGGTGGCGTTCTCCTCACCCGCGCTGGTGAGAACGATGGTGTAGGTGATGGTCTGATTTGGTTTCACCACCACGCTGGATGGCTCTTTGTTGAGCAGCAGGGCTGCGTCGGGGTACTCGTCCGCGCCGATGTCGGGCGCCCAGCCCATGGGGCGCGTTTGCCAATCTATGTCTTGGCCTACACCAACATTGTTCCCCGTATCGCGGGCCGGCGACCCTGCGCCGATGTGATAATCGCCGGCGCCGGGGTCCACCAGCAGCGGGTCGGCGGTGAGTTCGTTTTGCACAGATACAGTCGCGGTCGCATCCTGAGAGACGGTGATAGGCGTGTTGTACCAGATTATCTCGTCCACCGTGACCGTGATCTCGCCGCTGGCATTGATGCCCACGCTCTGGCTGTAAATGATCGTGTTCACCAGGTCCAGGGTCTGGTCAAAGGGCTGCCAATAGGTAGCCCTGATGGCGCTGCCGTCGCCGCCACTGTTGTTGGCGATGGTATTGTGCGCCAGGTGGGGCGAAGAGCCAAAGGTGTGGAGCGCGCTGCCGGAATCTGTTACCTGGTTGTCGGCGATGACGTTGTTGTAAACATTGGCATTGCCGCCCTGAAAGCCCAGCCCGCCGCCCCGGTCGGCAGTGTTGAATCTAAATTCGTTTCGGTCAACCGTGGCGTTGCCCAACAGCAGGAATATCCCGCCGCCCGCTTGGGCGTCGTTGCCCTCAAAGACGTTGCCGACGACGGTCGCCGCGCTAAACTCCAACAGCACGCCGCCCCCGCCTATGTCGGCGGTGTTGGAGAGGATATTGTTGCCAAACAGCGCTGGGCCTCCATCCTCCTCGAATCCCGATCCAGGGCCGTTGGCGTACACGCCGCCTCCGCCACCAGATTGGGCCGTGTTGGAGATGATGTCATTCGATTGAATAAAGGCCTGGCTGTCTTGCAAAGCAATACCACCGCCGCTGGTGATGGCGATATTGGCCGAGATGGTGTTGCTGATGATCTCAGCGGAATTTTCGCTCACGTTCAGTCCCCCGCCCTCTGCGGCCGAGTTGAAAGAGATAATGTTGTTGCTGATCGTGCTATTGGTAGGAGCATGGGAGCATCCCAAGGATATCCCGCCACCCTGACCATTGGTTACATTTCCCGATATCACATTGCCACTGATTATAGCATTATTAGCGAGTATTCCTGCCCCACTCCCCAAGAATGGCCCCCCAATATGAATAGCGGTGTTACTCAGGATTTGGTTTCCACTAATGGTGGCGAAACTGTCACTCACATACACACCCCCGCCATGTTTGGCAGCGTTGTCAGTGATATCGCTATCGGCGAGCGTCAGGGCACCGTTCCACACAAATGCTCCGGCGCCGGCCGCGCCGGTATTACTGACTATCCAAGACTGGCTGATGGTAGTCGTGGCGTCGAGAACATACAGCCCGCCCCCTGCATCGGATGCCCAGGCACATCCATATCCTCCCTGAACGCCGGCGTCACCGCCCGTTATATGGAGACCCTCGACCGTTACACTGATATTGCCCGCGATCAAGAATACGCGCCCCTGTTCTTGCGCGTCCAGCGTCGTGGGTTGGGTGATGGGGTAGGGTATCGTCCAGTTGGTGGTAATGTATCCCCCCTGGATGATCACCGACTTTGTGATATAGACCACCTGGGTAACCACCGGGCCGCCACTGACACCGATATCGTACCCTGGGGGTATGGGGCGGCTGCTAACGCCGGTGTAGACGCCGGTGGCGATCTTGACGACATCGTCATAGGCATCCACGACATCCACGGCATCTTGCAAGCTGCTGTAGCAAGGAGTGGGCACGCCGGTGCAAGAAATAGCGACATAATACGTGGCAATGCCATCGGGTCCCTGGGCGCGGACGGCGTCCGGCGGATTGCCGCCCAACAGCCAGAGTAGGGCCAGGGTCAATCCCAGGCCCAAAGCCAGAGCTGCCAAAATCTGTTTGGTTTTCATGATCGTCTCCTTTATATCAAACATACGTCAAACAGTATCTTCTTAATAACGTGGGGCAATGTAGACGAGGTTTCTATACCTCGCAGGGCCGGCGCGATATGGAAATCGCGGCTACGACCCAAGCGCCCCGAAATATTGAGATGATACGTCAAACATACGTCAAACATACGCTCGCACGCTAAAACAAAAAGTCGGGTGAATTAAACGTCAAGACATTTGTTGCCTTGATGATGCCTGCTCCAGATCGAGGAGGGCGCCTAGTTCTTCAAAGATGGCGATGGCTCTATTCAGGGCAGTGTCCGCTTCAGCGGGACGTTCTTGTCGGCGATAGAGAAGGCTTGATTGGAAAAGAGTCTGACCTACTTCATAGCGACTGTCCAGTCCCTCCAAAATCTGTAGACTTTTTTCTAGCTCTTGTTCGGCAGCGGTCAGTTCACGGCGGGCCAGGTAGACCTGACCCAGCACGCGGCGGGTGGCCCCTTCTTCCAGGCGCATTTCTTGTTCCTGGGCCAGGGCCAGCGAGCGTTGCGCTTGCTCCAACGCTTGATCAAAATCATCGCAGCCCAGGTAGGCTTGGGCCAGATGGCGGTATACTTCGGGCAAAAAGTCAGTTGATTCGATCCCGCGGAACAGATGCAGGCTTTTCTGCAAAAGGGACAGGGCCTCTTTAGGTTCACCGCGCCGCAGGGCCACGTCGCCTATGTTATTGTGCAACAGGCCAATGACGTAAATAGAGCCAAGCTCTTGCCACATCTCCAGGCTTTGTTGGTAATAGTTGGCGGCTTGTTCCAGGTCCCCCTGATCTCGATACACTCCGCCCAGATTGACGGTGACAAAAGCCTGACCGTAAACATCACCGATTTTGCGCTTGATCTTTAGGGCCTGCAAATAATGTTCGGTGGCTTGGGGCCAGTCTCCCTGATCGAAATAGCAGTTACCCAGGTTGATGTGAGCCTGCGACTGCCCGACGATGTCATCAATTTGTTGATATATCTGCAAACTTTGGTAGCAATACTGTATCGCCCGTGACAAGTCGCCCTGGCGAGTATAGATGCCGCCCAGATTATAATAAGCATGGGCCATAGACTGTTGACCCTCGTGGGTTTTGACTTGTGTAGCAGTGTCAAGGCTTTTCTTACACCAAACGATAGCTTGTTTGTTTTTGCCCAGCCGGCGATAGACTCCGGATCCCAAAAGGTAAATGCGCGCCGCCTCAATGACCCCCATACCTTCCACCAGTTCCAGCCCCTTGTGCAGCCATTCAAAGGCGGTCTCGTAATTGCTCTTTTTCTCGTAAATGGAGGCCGTCTTGCGGTAGAGATCGGCCCGGCGGCAGGTTTCGTCCTTCACTGAAAAGCCGGTCTCTGTCACCAGGTCTCGCGCCTGCTGGATATGCCCCAGTGCTTTGTCATAATCGCCCAGAGTATCCAGCACGTCGCTCAAGCCCTCGTGGGCTGTCAGTTGCTGCCGCTCGCTGCCCGGTGTCTGCTCCGCTGCCTTGAGGGCCTGACGAAAGTGGTGGGCGGCGTCTTTGCTGGCATAAATATTCTGCGCTTTGCGTCCAGCTTGCAGGTGATAGCTGAGGGCCTTTTCCCACTCCTCGGCCAGGCCGAAATGGTGGGCCAGCACTTCATCGTACTCGGCCAGGCGGTCGGCTTGCTGCGTCTCGATAGATTCCCCAATGCGACGGTGCAGAGCGCGGCGGTCGGCGTAGAGGAGACTTTCGTAGGCCACCTCGCGGGTCAGGATATGGCGAAAGAGATATAGTGATTCTGGATGAGGCCCCTCCAGAATATCTCGCCGCGAGAGTTGGTCCAGGCGTTCGCGCAGCTCTCCCTTCACCCAGCGATAGGGGTAGATGGCCTGCAACAGCCAGTGCTTGAATTCTTGGCCGATGGCCGAGGCAACGCGCAACATGTTGCGACTGCTCTCGTCCAGGCGGTCTATGCGGCTCATGATCACCCGATTGACAGAGTCGGGTATCTCGATCTGCTCCAGGCTTGTCCTGAGCCCGGTCGAAGGATCAATTTGGGCGTGGTAGTCGCCGGTCTTTTCATCAAGGGTCAAATAGTTCTCGATGAGCGAATGGGCCACCTCTCCAATAAAGAGTGGGTTGCCGTGCGCTTTGTCCAAAATCAGACGCTTGAGGCGCTCAGGCATCTGGGGCGTGGTGGGTAGCAGAGTATCGAGCAGTTGCAGGCCGGCCTCGTTGGAAAGCTCCGTTAGATCAAGGTTGGTGTGATGAGGCAGCTCGGTCACATTCAGTTCTAACGACTCTTCAGGGCGATGGGCCAGCGCCAGCAGCAGCGGGCGCTCGACGACTCGACGCGCCACATGATTGACCAACTTGATTGAGACGTCATCAGCCCATTGCAGATCGTCTATGGCTAGCAGCAAGGGCCGCTCGCCGGATACGTGTTCCACCAAGCCAGTCATCACGCGCAATATAGTCCGCTGACGGGTTTCGGCGTCGAGAGCGCGCACCATGTCGCTCGCTTCGACATCCAGGCTCAACAACTGGGCGATCAGGGTCGTCCAATCGCGCCATTCGGGGGCAATCTCTTGCAAAAGAGTTTTAATCTTTTCCAGCTTGACCGGGGTCGAATCGGCGGGGTTAAAGCCAAAGAGATCGCGGAGCAGATCCAGCCAGGGCAAGTAGGGAGTGTGACGACCAAAAGAGGGGCAGGCGACAATGAGGCCAAGTGCTCCCTGATCCGCCCAGTATGCCATCAACTCTTCCAGGAGGCGGGACTTGCCCAAACCCACATCGCCGACGATAGTGAGCACCTGGGTTTGGCCGTCCAGGCTGCGATCGGTTAGTTGGCGGATGGTCTGCCATTCTTCGTCGCGGCCTATCAGAGGACGACGCTCGCGCGTGCGGCGTTCTTGCAGACCCAGTACCTCATAGTTATGCACAGGCAGCGATTTGCCTTTGACCTGTACATCTTCCTGTTCATGGAGCAAAAAAACGCCGCCGGACTGACGGGCGGTGCTCTGACTGAGCAGTACTTGACCCTCGGCTGCCACAGCCATGAGGCGAGCGGTGAGATTCACCTCGTCACCCATAACTGAATATTCCTGACGGATGGATGAGCCGACGTTGCCGGCAAAGACCAGGCCGGTGTTGATCCCAATACGCTGTTTGAGGGAAAAAGCGCCGCAGGAGGTGTCCAGCTCTGCAAAGGCGACCATCGCCGCCTGCATTTCCAGCGCCGCTCGCACAGCCCGTTCTGGATCATCTATGTGGGCGCGGGGCGCGCCAAAGAGAGCCATAATGCGATGGCCCACCGCGTAGCTATCTACCTTGTTGACCACACCGCCGTAGCGAGCGATGATGCGCTCCATTGTAGTAAAATGGGCGTTGAGAATGGCCGTGATCTCGGCAGTGCGCGCTTTGCCCAACTGTTTGATGATCTCTTCAACGCCGTAAAAATTGGCAAAGAGCACTGTCACGGGGCGGTACTCACCGCCGATAGCAACCCGCTCCGGTTCTAGTTTGATCTTGTCTATCAGGCCGGGCGGCAAAAAGAGTTCCAGGGCTTGGATGCATTGCACCGTATTGAGTAGCCAGGGCTGCAACTCGTCGTCGGCTACTGGGGGTGGGGAGGCCAAGGCGGTTAGAGATTCTTGGGAGATGGTATCCAGCCCCCGTTCCTGGAGGGCGACCAAGCGGTGGTAGCCATCCTGCGCTTTGTCTGTGCTGGCTCGGTCGGCGAGGATGCGGCGGGTCTCGGCGTCAATAAAGATTTCGCCAGCCGAGGCCAGGTCCTCCGCCCTAGCCATGTGAGCCATAGTCCGTCCCATGACGGTGAATTCCAGATTCTCTTCCGAACCCAGATTGGCCATAAAGAGAGGGCCGGTACCTAAACCAATCGTCATCTGTAGCTTAAAGGGCCCCTGAGAAGTGACCGTTTCGGAAAATTGGGACATTGAGGCTTGCATTTGCAGCGCGGCTTGAGAGGCGTGCAGGGCATGAGCCTCACCGCCAAAAAAGAGGAGCAGAGCATCGCCGCCAAATTTGAGCAAATCACCGCCATACTGATCGGTCACTTTTAGCAAAGCGGCAAAGAAGCGGTTGACTATGGCCGTGATCTCTTCGGCGCCCTCCTTGCCCAACCGAGAGAGCTTTTCCGACATGGCGGTAAAGCCGGAAATATCGGCAAACATCATGGTGCCGGAGACGAAATTTCCCTCTACTTTACCGATCGTTGGGCTGCTCAGTAGGGGTATGACGACTTGGCGGGGGAGATAGGTGGAGATAGTTTGCAGCAGTGCATAAAGATGCTGCGCGCACAGTTGAGGCTTTGTGATTTCACCAGCGAGGAGACATTGTCGTTCGAGCGATGAAGGCAGGTAATTTCGCAGAGCCGTGACCAATTTTGTGGCACTTGGAGGATCATACTGTTTCGACATGAAAATTCAGCTCCGCCGACTTGTCCTGGCCGAAAAGTGCATCCGTTTCATACTTGAGCTCAATTTCCCCCATTGTGTGATAGAATGGTGACCTCCCAATCCTAATCTGAGAGGCAAACAACGATGAACTTTCTTTCAGTGTACACTCTCTCTGCCAGATTGTCAAACAGCGGTTTCGCCATGGGCGGGCTGTGCACAGAAAGCTAAGGCGTTGTTCAGAAACAACGTCGCACTCTTTGCGTGATTTTACTCGCGAAACGCATATCAAAACACAAAGTTACTTTTGAACGATCCCTAAGCCTATTTTCCGCACTTCTGGACAGCTTGATTTGGGGCTTGACACTTTGTTCTCCCAAACCCAATTTGGGCAGATTCACCGTCTGTCAGTGAGAAACCAGGTTTTTCAGAAAAAACCTGGTTTCTTTCCCCGACTTTTTGAAAAAGACACAAATAGGCTGCGTCAGGATGCGAAATATAGGCTAAGGTCACGACAAATGGACACTCGGAACGGAGCAACCTGGCAGTTGCTCTCCCCTATTGGTTTGCGCTCACCTCGTTCCCCTGTAACTGAACTGTAACCCTCCCCTCGTAACTCCTGTGGTATCATGAGAGCCTGGAGTCTGGCGTTTTTGTTCGTAGTGATGGCTTCAGCCGTCCAAAAGGCTCAAAAGCGGCTAAAGCCGCTACTACGAACCCCCATATCTAGCGCCTTTATTGTTGCCTACCCCAAGATGTGGGCATTCTGAAAATTTGCCAGACTCGAGATGAGAGCAATTTCACTGACGCCAATGCCCGGAGACGGATTGGCGTCTTGATTTCTGGGGAGGGAGAGGGAATGCCCGCTAACTCGACTTCGCTCCTGATCCTGGCAGCGATGCAGGCTTGGTTGCAGGTGTTTCGGCTAGGCCCCTACGCGGTCGCCGGCATCTTGCTGGCGGCATTGCTGGGCCGGTTGGATTTGCCCCGTCGGTGGGCGCATTGGCTGAACCATAGAGGAGCTGTGGCTGTGCTGGGAGCCGCCTGCCTGGGCGGAACCTCGCCGCTATGTACCTACGGCACAGTGCCGCTGCTGATGGAACTCGTGCGCAACGGCGCATCGCCCGGCCCGGTGCTCGCTTTCCTGATTGCGTCCTCGCTTCTTAATCCCCAGTTGTTCATCCTGATGACCGGCAGCCTGGGATTGCCCCTGGCGCTGGCGCAGGTGACTGGAGTATTGCTGCTCAGCTTGCCGGTGGGGTTGCTGGCCCGAAAGCTGAGGCCAGAGACCTTGCTAGACGCAGAGGCGCTCTCGTTCTCTTATCCCACATCCCCACACACGCATACCCTTCTCCGCCTCATCGAAACGGTGGGCCTGTATTTTATCGTAGGCGTGATCTTGGCAGCGTTGCTCCAGACGCTAGTTCCGCCAGTGTGGACATCGTCGCTTCTGGGCGTGGGGCGTTGGTACGGTGTGCTGCTTGCCGGCGTCCTGGGCATCCCGCTCTATGCTTGCGGCGGTGGGGCGGCGCCCGTCATAGCTGGGCTGCTGGATCAGGGAATGAGTCCTGGCGCGGCGCTGGCTTTCTTCCTGGCCGGCCCGGCCACGCGGCTGACATCGCTGGCGGCATTGGGCGCGCTGCTCAACCGGCGAGCGCTGATCGCTTACGTGGCATACGTCGTGGTGGGAGCAGCGTTGGCGGGGACTGTGCCCAATCTGTTGATGGGTATTTGACCAAAGGTGCGACGCACTTCCAAAGCGCGTCGCACCTGGGAGATTGGAGAGTGGAATGAAAAGACGGTGGAAGCTGATCGCGTTGATAGGGCTGCTGGCGCTGCTGGGCGGCGTGAGTGCGCTACAACGTCGGGTGGCCTATTCCAGCCCGTCCGGTGAGCCCACCGTGGTCTCCATCGTGCAGGCGACCGGTTGGCCTGTTTCGGACGCGGAGGTTGAGACACTCGTGCGCCAGGCTGTGGCGCTGGCGGGCGGGCTGGAGAACGTCATTGAGCCGGGCGACACTGTGGTGATCAAGCCCAACCTGGCCGTGGATGTAGGCTCCGAGAGAGGAATCACCACTGGCCCTCGGGTGACCAGAGCCATCGTCAGATTGGCTCTGGAGGCGGGCGCCGGGCAGGTTATCATCGCCGAAGGATCGGCGCCGCGCACGGGAGGGTGCGAAGAACGAAGGCCGACCCCCAAGTGCTTCCGCGAATGTGGTTACGACGCCGACCGAGATATGGTGGATGATGTTACCCGCGTGCCCTTGATTGATCTCAACGACGCTGGCGGACTCGACCAGCACGCCCCCCACCTGGTGCGAGAGATTCATTTGCAGAATGGCCTCATTTGGAGTAGTTACTGGTTGCCCAAAACGATCCTCGAAGCCGACGTGCTCATCTCCGTCCCGGTGCTCAAGAATCACACTCACACCGGGGTCACATTGGCGCTCGAGAATCAATTTGGCATTGCCCCGCTGGATATCTATCACACGCCCGGCGACTATTGTTGGAAGGGCGCTCTATCGCACGATCCAGACGACCTGGGCCGGCACATCGTTGATCTCAACCTGGCCCGCCCGCCCGATTTCGTCGTGCTAGATAGCCTGCGGGGCGTGATTGACGGTCAGTTTGGGCATACCATCACCGACCCGCCGATGGGCCTGATCCTGGCCGGAAGCGACCCTGTTGCTGTGGACACAGTGGGCGCGTTGGTGATGGGGTATGATCCTGCCACTATCCCTCACTTGAATTGGGCGGAAGGCGCCGGGTTGGGCGCCGCGGACGTGAGTCTCATCACAGTCAGGGGGCTGCGCGTCGGCCAGGTGCGGCGGGACTTTCCGGTTCCCTACGGCGATGTACAAGCTCAACGGGCCGATGCCATCGCGCCGGCGGTTGCCATCGAAACACCAGGTACGGGAAGCGTGGTGACCGGCGAGGCCATCGTATGGGCCACCGCGTCGGATAACGATGCCGTCTCCAAAGTCGAGTTCTACGCCGATGACGAGTTGCAGGCCGTCGTCACTGCGCCGCCCTACCAGGCCACGCTTGATTTGAGCGCCCATCGTGGCCAGTCCGTCGTCCTGCACGCCGTGGCCTACGATTTGGCGCTCAACGACGCCGAGGATAGCCGCGCGGTCGAGGTGATAGAGGCCCCGGCGCAGGGCGCCGCCTCGATTCAGACCGCTACCATTTCTATCCCGACTTACCCATACGCCGCTTTTCTACACGACGGCACAGACCCGGACTACAATATCACCTATCGCTACCTGGACTGGGATGCCTACGAGGATTCCAACCCCACGCCTTCTTTGCAGGACTATACAGTGCTGGTGTTGGAGAACTCTTACTTGCGTGTGACGTTGCTGCCCGAGTTGGGCGGGCGCATCTACCAGATGGTTTTCAAACCCACCGGTCACAACGAGTTGTACCAGAACTCAGTGATCAAACCCACTCATTGGGGGCCTTTGGACAGCGACAAGAACTGGTGGCTGGCGGCCGGCGGCATCGAGTGGTGCCTGCCGGTGGAGGAGCACGGCTACGAGTGGGGGGAGCCGTGGAGCTACCAGGTCATCACCTCGACGGCGGGCGTCACCGTCACGCTGCGGGACACGACGGCCAGCGACCGCATCCGCGCCACGATCAAGGTGCACCTGCCTGCCGGCCGGGGTTACCTGGCGGTCACCCCGCAGATCGAGAACCCCACCGGGAGCGACATTGATTACAAGTACTGGACCAACGCCATGCTCGCCCCTGGCGAGCCGCTTGTCCCTGGCGAGCCGCTTGCCCCTGGCGAGCCGCTTGCCCCTGGCGAGCCGCTCGCTCCCGGCGAGCCGCTTGCCCCTGGCGAGCCGCTCGCTCCCGGCGAGCCGCTCGCTCCCGGCGCGGCCAACACCGTTAGTAAAGACCTGCACTTTGCCTTCGAGGCCGAGGAGATGTCCGTCCACTCCACCGGCGATGACCGCCTGCCGGGCTATGGTACTGTGCCTACTGGTCCCGATTATCGTTTTAGCTGGCCCACTTACGACGGAACCGATTTCTCCCGTCTGGGCAACTGGGACGAGTGGCTGGGCTTCTTCGAGTATCCCCAGGCGCAGGGCGACTTTGCCGGCGTCTACGACACCGGGGCGGATGAGGGGGTGGCGCGGGTTTTTCCCTCCGGTGTGGCCCGTGGCAGCAAAGGGTTCGGCTTTGGCTGGGCGAATCCGATTGGCTGGGACAACTGGACCGACGACGGCTCCACCTACGTCGAACTGCACGGCGGCGTCGCGCCGACATTTTGGGACACGGCGACGATCACGGCCGGGCAAGCGCTGGAATGGACCGAGTACTGGTATCCGTTGAGCGACGTGGGCCAACTGAGCGCGGCGACGGCCGAGGCTGCGCTGGGGGTACGCGAGAGCGGCGGGAGTTTCCGCGTCGGCGTGCATTCCACCACACCGCGCGCCGCCGGCGCGAGTACACTCTACGTTTGGGATCGTGGTGACTGTGGCGAGCTGGCCCGCTGGGATTTGCCGGCCATTGGCCCTGGCGACCCTTTCACCGGATCGGCGGCGGCGGGCGGGCGGGCGCTGGAGGACGTGGCTTTCGTCTATGCGGATAGCGAGGAGAACCTGCTGGCGGCGGTCAACTTTCAAGATTGTCTGCCGCCCACTTCGTTGGTCGAATCGCTCGCGCCTTGGGTGGGGACAACCAGTTTCACCGTCACCTGGACTGGGCAAGACGCCTGGTCGAGCGTCGCTGTCTACGATGTACAAGTGCGCGACGGGTACGAGGGGGCGTGGACTGGTTGGCTGACCAACACGACTGCCACGTCAGATACGTTCATCGGCGGCGCCAACGGCCATACCTACTTTTTCCGCGCCCGCGCCCGCGATACCAGCGGCAACCAAGAGTCCTACGCCGCCGAGGAATGGGGGCAAGCGTTCACGACGGTGTTGACCGAGACGGCCCCGGTGCTGGTCACATCGCGCAAATCAGCTGCGCCGCAACAGCCCGGCGTCAGCCAGACTGTCGAGTACACCGTCTTTATCAGCAACACCGGCAATCTCTCGGCCACCGTTGTTCTGACCGATACGCCCCCGGCAGAGATGGTCGTGCTGACAGAGACGCTGGCGGCTTCCTCCGGCCCCACGCCGATCTACATAGGCGGCCAGATTCAGTGGGGTGGGGCGGTGGAGGCGGGCGCGGCGGTGCGCGTGACGTACACGCTCTCACCCACTCCGGCGACGCCCCTCGGCGTGCCGTTGACCAACACGGCCGAGATCGCCGGGAGCGTGCTGGGGCTGATCACGCGCCAGGAGGCGGTCGTGCGGATGCACTTTGTATGGCTGCCGTTGATTATGCGGGCGAGCTAGGGTTGGTACGTAACCTCTAATCTAAATGTGATTCGCGCAACGTCGGCGACGCCATTGCCATCTGTCTCATCATCTTTGAATTGGAGGCGAATCTGGAACTGATCGTCCGCCAGCGCGTCTTGGATGCCGCCAACGCCGGTCGAGTTCAACTCCTGCACGCTTGAGTCGTTCAATTCGCCCTCTGAGCAGAAGCGTACGATAGCGCCAGTGACCGGCGGTGGGGTGTAATCGCTGGCGTCGAGGACGCCATAGTTATCCACGTAGGCGCGCAGGCAGCCCAGGTTGCCAAAGGGATCGCCCAGCGTATCGAAGGAAACGACCTCGAGTTTGGCAGACAGAATTGTGGCGCTATCGGGGATGCTGGTTACGTCAAAAGTGATAAAGCCTTGCAGCCCCTCATCGCTTGAGGTATCTCCCGCGTTGTTTGGGCTATAGATGCCGCCTCCAGACTCCACCTGGCCTCTGCTCGCCGGATCGAGAGTGACTGTTTCTTCGGGGCAAGGGTCAGTGTCAAAACCAATGGACAGCCGCCCGATTTCCGAATCGTTTTCTGCGATAGCGATGATGGTAAAGTCGCCGTGCCCGCCGCAGCCCATCGTGCCACCGTCGTATGAGGTTGTGTCGGCCGGGAGATCGCCCGCGCTAGCCGCGCCGACCATTCCGGCAACAAAGCTGATTTCGTAATCGTACTTTTTCTCTCCAACTGCGTCGTTCCAAGTAAAGAGCGCGCTTCCGTCGGCTTGGAATGTGACCTGGAGGTCAGTGGGTGGGGCAGTTGATTCCTCTGTTGATTCCTCTGTTGGTTCTTCCGTTGCTTCCTCCGTCGCTTCTTCCGTTGGCTCCACCGTTGGCTCTGCGGTGGGTTCCTGGACAACGATCTTGACATAGACGGTGGATCCAAATGCCAGGCCATCGTTTGATTGCATCCGCCAATTACCACGGTGAGCTCCGGGCTCGTCGGGAGCCGTTAGATTGACGCTGACGTCGGCAGTGCTGCCGGCGGCCGTCGCGGGTGCTTCTACTGACGCCGGGCCGCCCATTTGCTCCTCGCCTGCAAAGACCATGTTGAATCCGGCCTCCCAGTCGCAGGTGCCACTATTGCGGATGCGCCAGGTTTTGACGAAAGTAGCTCCGGGGGCTACTTTCGTATTGTCTGGAATAGTCACATCGGCCACGTATGAGGCGTTGAGTGTGCAGCCGCTAGGTCCCTCCACATCCTCCACCGGCGTTGGTGTCACATCCGGCGTGGGCGTCGCCTCTGCCACAGCCGCCGCCACTTGTAGAGTAATGGCTGCTGTTTCCGAGGCTGCCCCTTCTGTATCGTAGACTATTACAGAGACTGTCACCTCACCCTCGGCAGCCGGGACCCAGGGTTGAACCACCGAGAAACTGGTGGGGTTTCCGCTGGGCGGCTCGTCGCGGCGCATCACTTGTCCGTTGACCGCAAGTTCTACCCGCGCTATCCCGGCCTCGGCAACCGCCATAGAGGTGATTTGGACCTCTTCTCCTGCCGTCACCGTGGTCCCGCTGGGCGGGGCAGAGATGGTCACGCTGGGTGTGCTCTTGTCCGACTCTAGCCCGCAGGCCAGCGTGGCTAGTATTACAAAAACAATGACCAGAGTTATCCACGCCAAGTTTCCTTGCTTCATTTTACTTTACCTCCTCATTGGTTCGCCTGTTGTAATTTCAGTATAGTATGACTTTGCTTGTAAGTCAACATTGGCCTGATTTGGTCACAATGTGTCTAGTTGCGCTTCTTGCCTGTTGTGTGGTATACTTATGGTAGGAGCGTAACCGAATGGAGGGGAGTATGGCCGGTCAAATTAAAGTGATGATTGTAGATGATCATCCCGTCTTTCGCCAAGGGTTGCGGAATATCTTGGCTGCACACGAGGATCTGTCTATCGTGGGCGAAGCGTCTGACGGCGGTGAGGCGGTCAAGTTGGCGCAGGAATTGCTTCCGGATGTTGTGATGATGGATATTAACCTACCAACCCTCAATGGCC
The DNA here is from genome assembly GCA_011192155.1 of Thermoflexia bacterium. Taxonomy (GTDB): domain Bacteria; phylum Chloroflexota; class Anaerolineae; order B4-G1; family B4-G1; genus B4-G1. Next base: position 4,327 of record DUEK01000033.1, on the reverse strand, counting down.
TACAGGCCACTCGCGAACTCCAGAGGCTTTGCCCTCAAGTCAACATCATAATGCTTACTGCTTATGATGATAAGGAGCAGATTTATCACGCTATTCGATCCGGAGCATCCGCTTACCATGCCAAGGACGTCAGCCCTAAAAGGCTGGTGGACGTTATTCGGCACGTGAGCCAGGGACAGTACGTGGTCGGCGGTAAGGTGCTAGATAAGGACGGTATTGACGAGTGGCTGCTGGAGGAATTTCGCCGCTTTGGCGATGGGGAGATTGATAGAAAGGCACAGTTCCTATCCCCACTCTCTCCTCGTGAGATGGAGATTCTAGAGCTTGTCGTTCGTGGTATGAGCAACAAGGAAATTGCCTACTATTTGGGTATCAGTCATCAGACAGTTAAAAATCACATGACCTCTATTTTGAGCAAGTTGGGAGTGGCGGATCGAACCCAGGCGACGGTTTATGCCCTCCGGCACGGCTGGGTGCCCTTGCATGAGAAGTAGAAATCAACTTTATTTTCTTTAAAAAGTGGGAGCTAAAGTCGGAACGTTATTCTGACTATGAGGTTGCCCCGAATTATTGAGCGTGTACATTATTTCGTTGATACCATAGGCGGTACATTGGACAAAGCATGGATAAAAAACATCCCAGTTATAGGAGTAAATGAATGGCTACTTCACCTGAAGCTAGCACTACATCGCTTGAACAACTCTTGGGAGAGTATACTAGAGACCACGACCAGGTTCAACGTGAACTCAAGGAGATTGATCTGCTGATTCAGCAGACGACTGCCGAGGTAGAGCGTTTGGCACAGCGCAACATGCAGACCACCAATCGGCTGCGGCAGGTTGAAGCAGCGCTAGAAACTGTGCCGCGCGGGGACATTCTGGAAGCGTACACTGCCGTTTTGGATACACAACAACGGCTCTTTACTATGCGAGGCCAGTTGGAAAAGCTGCAGAGCGACCAGCGTAACCTGACGCGCTATCTTGACTTGCTCCGCAGTACGCTCGAGATCACAGACCATGCTGAATATGAGGCCACTGTATCGGCAGAAGAGCCGACGCAGCCTCTCATTGTCCGCATCATCGAAGCTCAGGAACGGGAGCGGCTGCGACTTAGTCAACAGATGCACGATGGCCCCGCCCAAGCCTTGACTAATCTAATTCTCCAGGCCGAGATTTGCGAACGGCTTTTTGATATGGATGCCGAGCGAGCGCGAACAGAGTTAGCCAGCCTGAAAAGCGCTGTGGCGGCGACTTTCCAAGTAGTCAAGGGATTGATCCTGAACCTGCGCCCAATGATGCTGGATGATCTGGGATTGATGCCCACTCTTCGGCGTTACGTAGATAGCTTTGCTGACAATAGTGGAGTTAGCACCAACCTAATGATCACGGGCAAAGAAAAGCGGATGGAATCGCACAAGGAGGTGACGATTTTCCGGCTTGTTCAGGAGTTGCTCAACAATGCGGTCGAATATGGGCATGCTACTAGTGTTCAAATTGGCCTGGATATGGGAGAGAGCCTCATTCGTGTATCGGTTGAAGACAATGGTAGTGGTTTTGAGCTTGACGATATGCTCAGTTCGCAGGATGCGGATCGCTTGGGCCTGGCTACGATGCGTGAGCGGGTGGAGATGCTGGGCGGGCAGATTCACTTTGATAGCGGGTTGGGACGTGGAACAAAGGTAGGGTTTGAACTGCCTGCTTCTTGACGAGCGGGGTAGTGGTACAAAGTTCCTATTGCTATGCCGAGGCGAATCTAGTATAATGTGCCTAGATTGAGCAACTTTTTTAAAAATTCATTCAAAAAGGAGGTGAGACACAGATGCTGTTTTTACCACGTGAGGAAGGTCAGGGTTTGGTCGAGTATGCGTTGATTCTTGTTTTGGTAGCCATTGTGGTGATCGTAATTCTAGCGTTGCTAGGCCCGAGCATTGCTGACATCTTTAGCGACATCATCACCGCCATCTAGAATGATTGCTGTAACAACATAGTGGATCAACATTGCCAAACAGAGCCTCGCATGCGCGAGGCTCTGTTTGGTATGTTGACTGTGTTTCTAGTACTATAGTACACTTGCGGAGAGGGTGCTACTTGGGGTATAATTAGAGCGGTGCGCAATAGTTTTGCAGCGTTGTAGCATTGTCATTTGACGCTCGCGAACGCGGGTGAGCGCCCAAAAGCTGTTTCTTGGCAGTCTAGCCAAGACCTGGGCGGGGGCATTGTCTATGGTTAGTGATTTGATTTGCCGGAGGAGCGCTTCTTTCCTTGGCGCTTGGGATCGGAGGGTATGTGTATCTTCTGTGCCTATGCAGCAAGTCAGCCCCTAACTCACGGCACAAAGCCAGCAAGTTGGGCGAAGCGTTTTCATTTTGCTAAACCCTTGCTCTGGCTGCCGGTCTAATTGTGCAGGACAAGCGCTTGCTAATCAAGTGGGTTGTTACTCGCCCAAGTTGAGGAGGGAGAAGATGAAAAGGTGGAGAGGACAAGGTCTGGTCGAGTTTGCGTTGCTCATTCCGGTCCTATTACTCGTTATCCTGGGCATCGTTGAGACTGCGTTGGTTATCCAGGGCATTATTACCGTGCAGCACGCCGCGCGCACGGCTGCGCGCTTTGCGGTCTCTTACCGGCCGCTTCAAGGGGCCTGCCAGGATCAGGATAGAGATGGCCACATTGCAGACGGTATCGGCACCGATGATGACACCGACGATTACCCGGCGCCCTATCCTATTTGCCCCAATAATTCCTCACCGCCTGACTATGTCACGCCGAGCAACCCGAATCTAGCAGAGTCGGACAGCGCCTACTATGCCCGGCGCGCCGCGCTCATCAAACGGGCGGCCCGCGACGCCGCGACCGGACTGCGCATTGATGACTCTTATCTGGATGATTTTACCTTGGCCGACTGGGAAAATAAGGTGAGTTATACGCAGGAACCAGGTTTCTTTGGGGTCGTGGTACGGGGTTTTGAAAGTTTCACTGGCAACGCAATTGAGAATAGCCCTGGAATAGAGGGAATGCCGGTGCAGGTCGTGGTCGTTCATAACGTGCCCATCTTGGATCCGTTCTACCAGGCCATTAGCCCGTATGTCATGGTATCCGGCGATACACAGATGATCAACGAGGGAGTCCAGGTCGGGGTCAGCGATATGGAGATGCCTTACTTTGACACGAACCCCATTTGGGGTGAGCCGGATGCAACGCCAGAGAACACACCGATAAGCACGCCAGGAACACCAGAGGCGACCCCCACTTTGGAGCCTTCTGCGTATTCTATCGAACTGGATATAGAAGAGGCGACCAACACTTTGCCTGATGAGCGTGGGCACGATTTTATCGCGACAGTGACCGATCAATCGGGCAACCCGATCTCGGGAGTGTGGGTCAATTTCTACACAGATAGGGGTGGGTTCGGTTACTCTGGGGTTGAACCGAGGGATATCGAGGTACAAACCGATGCCCAGGGGCAGGCATTGGTCACGCTCTATGGAAACGAGCCAGGCACAGCCAGCCTCCAGGCATGGTTGGATTACAATGGCGACGATACTCTAGATGACATCGAACCCCACGACACGGCGACCAAGACATGGATCGTAACCGGCCCGTACATTGTTGTTTCGGAACACGAGGTTATCCCTTTGGATTACGTCTACGTGGATGTGATGGATCACGATCCGATCAGCAATTCCCATCGCTTGCTGTGGTGCGTCTTGACTGGTACCGAGACATCTGCCGTCGTGCAAGACCCGGTCAACGTGGACTCTGTCACCGGCGATGCCGCCAATATTGGCTTTGAGATTCCCGTCGGCAGCTACGGCTCGTATCAGATCGAATCTCACTGGAACGGCGGCGACTGTGGCGCAACAGATCTGGTGGCCCACTCGGGCGCGATCTCTGTCACCATTGTCCCGCCCGACCTGAACATCACGAGCATATCCTGGCCAGCGGAGTACGGCGACGAGTTGCCGGGCGGCGTGGATATCCCGTTCACGATCGTGGTGTCGAACTCGTCCGCTGCGCCGGTAGTGAATACCTACTTTGACATTGACTACTACCTGGACCCGAATTTTCCTCCTCCTTTTCAGGGGCAGTTAGGCATCGAGAAGCAGTGGCTGTTGGATATTGATGCCTACGACACGCAGATGATCACCGCGACGTTCAATCTGGCCGGCGGCGAGCACCAACTGTGGGGACAGGTGGATACCACCAACTATATCGAAGAGACCGACGAAGATAACAACATCAGCGGCCCTTACACACTGACCGTGGCTTGTACGGCGGACAGCACCCCCTATGGCGACAGATTCGACGACGGCTCCGTCGCCGGCAAATGG